>NZ_JAHKJY010000002.1:0-471625 GCF_018829755.1 Haemophilus sp. SZY H8 | reverse complement strand
GAACATAGATAGAAGTTAGAATAAAAGTTATCAAAGAATTATCCTGGCGGCGATAGTGCGGTGGAACCACCTGACACCATACCGAACTCAGAAGTGAAACGCTGTAATGCCGATGGTAGTGTGGGGCTTCCCCATGTGAGAGTAGGGCACCGCCAGGTTACCAAATACAAATTTAGATTTAGTTATTTGAAATAAATAGAATAAAGCAAAGCAGAATAAAATATAAGAACCTCAGTTTAAGGACTGGGGTTTTTCTATTTTTATAGCCAGACTTTTGTCTGGCTATAAAAAACATACGCTATGCGTATGGAGTCAAATAGCTTAAGCATTAACAGGAAAAATCCTCTCTATATAATGAACAATTCAGACAACCAAAATTCAACATATAGGATGATTATCATAGTAAGTAAAGTTAATGACGACTGAAGTCTATAATTTACAAAATGGAATGGTAAGTATCATATTGTTTTTATTCCGAAGTACATAAGAAATGTAAACAGGAGAAAACCAATTTATAGAAGGTGAAGACTAGATATAGGGCAAATATTCGAACGGTTATATGGCTATAAAAATATGAGATAATTGAAGCGTGTATAATGCCAGACATATATTCATATGTTTTGCTCTCTTTAAGGGAAGGTAAAAAGATAATTAGATAGATTGTCAATTCTCACAAGCCCTTTTAAGGGCTTGTGAAGTATAGGGCTTTATAAGAGAGCCTAAAAACTGATG
This sequence comes from Haemophilus sp. SZY H8, assembly GCF_018829755.1. NCBI lineage: Bacteria > Pseudomonadati > Pseudomonadota > Gammaproteobacteria > Pasteurellales > Pasteurellaceae > Haemophilus > Haemophilus sp. SZY H8. The sequence continues at coordinate 470,893 of NZ_JAHKJY010000002.1, read as the reverse complement.
TTTTGTGCGGATTGTTATTGGCTACTGGAAAAGTATTATGATATAAAGAAAAGAGTAGGTTAATACTTAATTTCTCAGCTATCTAATGCAAACTACTATTTTTTATTTTCTGCATTTTCTGGCTCTAAATCTAATTTTGCCATCAATAACAGATCGCCATCTTCTTCTGGGTTACCTGTGACAAGTAATTTATCGCCATAGAAAATAGAATTAGCACCAGCCATAAAACACATTGCTTGCATTTCTTCACTCATATCACTACGGCCTGCAGAAAGGCGAACATAGCTTTTTGGCATGGTAATACGTGCAACAGCAATCGTTCGCACAAACTCTGTCCAATCTAATTCCTCCGCATCGGCTAACGGTGTACCTTCAATCTTAACGAGTTGATTAATCGGCACCGATTCAGGTTGCGGATCGAGATTTGCAAGGCTCGCGATTAACCCTGCCCGTTCTTTGCGAGTTTCATTCATCCCCACAATGCCACCACAACACACTTTTAATCCAGCTTTGCGTACTTTTCCTAACGTGCTAAGGCGATCATCGAAACGACGAGTACCAATCACTTCTGCATAATGTTCTGGCGCTGTATCAAGATTATGATTGTAATAATCTAAACCAGCTTCTTTTAAATCTTCTGCCATACCGTCTTGCAATAAACCAAAAGTACCGCAAGTTTCTAAACCGAGCGATTTCACTGCTTTAATAATTTCTGTGACTTTCTCAATATCTTTTGGCTTCGGGCCTCGCCAAGCTGCACCCATACAAAAACGCCCCGCACCACGTGCTTTCGCAATTTTTGCTTTCGCGACGATCTCATCAACATCTAATAACTGCTGATTTTGTACGCCAGTATGATAACGGGCTGATTGAGGGCAATAACCACAATCTTCTGGGCATCCTCCCGTTTTGATAGACATTAACGTGGATAACTGAATCGCTCGAGGATTAAAATGCTTGCGATGAACTTGCGCAGCGCGGTAAACCAATTCCAAAAATGGCGTTTCAAATAACGCCTCAACTTTGCAAACAGACCAATATTCAACGCTTGGATGTGGTGTAATGGAGTTAATTTGTAGTTTTTCAGTTAACATATTTTTCCTTTAAAAGTGCGGTGAATGATCACCGCATTTTTGTATCTTATATTCATTCAGTTTATAGGCTGATATCGATAGCCATAAATAGATTCATCGGTGATAAAATCTATATAATTTTACGTCTCTTTTTGCAATTGACTTATCTGACCATTTTCCACCAACAATACTCGATCTATCGTACCAACTAATTCCGATGGTTGGTGAGTAACAAGTAACAAGGTCAGATGTTTCTCATCACAAAGTTTAGCGATCAAAGCTAGCATTTCTACACGAAGTTTCTGATCTAATGCGGAAAAAGGCTCATCTAATAATAAGATGGGTTTATCTCGCAACAAACAACGCGCCAATGCCACTCGTTGTTTTTGCCCCCCTGAAAGAGAATTCGGTAAACGTTGCAAATAATCGCCCAATCCTACAGAACAAGCGACCTGTTCAATTTTTTCCTGTTCAAGTGCGGTTAATTTTAAAGAGGGTTTTAAACCCAGCGCAAGATTTTGCTGTACGGTTAAATGAGGAAATAAATTATTTTCTTGAAATAGCATGGAAACCGGACGCTCGTAAGGTGCGCTACGAGTATGATTTTTATCGTTTAACCAAATTTCTCCTTGATGAGGAAATTCAAATCCAGCGATTAAATTCAATAACGTACTTTTCCCCGCCCCACTTTCGCCAATAACTGCAACACGCTCGCCAGCATTTACGCTCAAATTAAAGCACATCGGCAAGGTTTTATCGTTCAAAATCACATTATTTAGATAAATCATCGGTATCCCTATGTGTGTGAATAAAGGCAAACAATATGCCACAAAGCAATAATAAAATCCCTGCCGTTACAGCTGCATCTTGATTACGATAATTACCTAGCTGCTGATATAACAAGTGCGGTAGAGAAGTAAACTCTTGATTGCCGAACAACGCAATAGCCGTAAAATCCCCTAGCGATAGAGCCAGGGCTAAAGCAAAAGCATAGCGCAATGGTGCACGTAAAGTTTGCCACTCAATCAGATAAAAACGTTGCCATCCTACAATTCCCAGACTATTACAGAGATTTTCGTAATAACGCATATTGTTATGAAAAGGTGCACTCAAAATACGTAAAACAAAAGGCATTGCACTTAACGCATTGCAAAATACAACAATGACAAACAAATCAATATTCGAAAAATCCCGCTCTTGTAATAATAAAAATAGCCCCATTGCGAGTACTAAAATCGGGATTGCCAAAATAACCATTCCAGCATTAATAATAAATTGCGCAATTTTCTGATAATGCAACCATTCTAAACGGCGGGATAAAAGCAATAAGGCAATCGCCATCGTTAATGCAAGTAATGCAGATAAAGGCGCGATAGAAAGTGAATAGCCTAACGCACGCCAGAGCTGAGAATTATGCCAAACTGAGAGCAAACTTGATGAACTCAATGCACTAACAAGAATATTCAACACTGGCGAAAAAAGGAAAAATACAAAAACAAGTAAGACAAAAACATGGAAAATTTTGACCGCACTTTTAGGCTTCTCAAACCAAGGATTACTATTACTCAAGCTATTTTGATTAGAAGGTGAAAAACGCGATGTTAAGCTAAATAAAACCAGGCAAAATACAAATTGCAACATGGTAAAAAGTGCTGCTTTTGGCAGATCAAATTCAAATAAAATCGCTTGGTAGATTGCGGTTTCTAATGTTGTATATTGAGGCCCACCGCCTAATGTAAGAACAACGGTAAAACTGGTGAAACAAAGCATAAAAATCAAGCTGAATGTGGGCAAACATTGCTGACGAAAAACAGGCCATTCCACCAATTTAACGAATTGCCAACCTTGTAAATTGAGTTGTGCAGCAAGCTGACGTTGCTGATAAGGAATACTTTGCAAACTTTGTAAGAAAAGTTGCGCTGCCAGTGGGATATTGAAAAAAAGATGAGCAATTAAAATACCCGAGAGCCCGTAAATATGTCCCTGCCACGGCATTCCAAAAAGGTTAGCAAACTTAGCTAACCAACCGCTTGAACCATAAATGCCAATCAAACCAAAAATTGCCACTAAAACAGGTAAGACAAAAGTTAGCGACATTAATTTTAATAACCACTTTTTTCCGGAGAATGGTTGATAAAACAATGCTCGAGCGAGGAGCAGACCAAAAAAAAGAGATAAAACGGTAGAAAGTAAGGCTTGTCCAAAACTGAAAAGAATCAGATGCTGTAGATAATCATCCGTGAACCAAGTTTTCCATTGTAATTCATCGCCCAATGCAAAGATCGAACTTAAGGCGCTACCATAAAACAGAGTAATAAAGCTAATGACAACAACGCCGCCCACATAATGACGAGGGCGGAGTTGTGGGTGATGAAATAACGACAACATCAAACTATTTTGTTAATGTAGTTTGCCAAGTGCTAATCCAATTTTTTAAGTGTTCCGCATTCACCATTGGATTAATTAGAGTTTGAGTTTTTTGTTGAGCTTTAAGTGCATCAAAGTGCGGTTCAATTTCACCTTGAATGACTGGCAACATAATATTGGCTGTCACAATATGTTTTTGTGCCGTAGGTGAAATTAAAAATGCCATAAAATCATCCGCACATTGATTTGGATGGTTTGCGACTCGAGCCGCTAATTCCACTTGAGTGATATGCCCTTCCGCAAAATCTGTCGCTGCATAATTATCCTTTTTCTCAAAAATCTGATGATAAAGTGGCGATGTGCTGTAACTTAATACTAAATCCGCTTCGCCTTTTAAGAATGCGCCGTAAGTATCAGACCAACCTTTACCCACTGTTACCGTATGCTTATCCAACGCTTTCCAAGCAGATTGAATTTTGTCCGCAGAATAAATTGCATTCATCCAAACCAATAGACCACGACCCACACTGCTGGTGCGAGGATCTTGATAAATTACACGGATATCTTGGCGTTCAACCAATTCTTTCAAACTTTTCGGCGGATTTTGTAATTTAGTTTTGTCATACACAAAAGCATAGTTACCGAAATCGAAAGGCAAGAATGTTTTATTCGTCCATTTTGTTGGTAAATCCAGCTGAGTTAAATCCACTTTATTTGGCGTGAAAATACCTGTTTTTTCAGCTTGTTCTAAAACAAAGTTATCTAAACCTAGCACAATATCGGCTTTGGTTTTCTTTCCTTCCAAACGAACACGGTTGAGTAACACACCACCACTTTCAAAAGGCGTAAAATTAATAGTGCATTGTGGGTGCGCTTTTTCAAAATCTTGTTTTACTTTTGGACCAGCGCCCCACTCAGAAGTGAAAGAATCATAGCTATATACGTTAACACTTTTCTGTGATTGGGCTAATGCCGCGGTAGAAAAAAGTGCGGTAGAAATTAAGGTTAATTTAAGAAGTTTCATTATTACATCCTTATTTATATCAAAAGGCAGCAATAATGACGGGAAGGAGATAAGGTTGTATTCCTAGTTTCCTACGTCAGTATTAACTGTTTCAGGTTCACGGGTATGATCTCAGCATATTGCACCCCGACTAGGCTTTTTAGTGTATTAAAATTTATTAGGCTTGCCAACGGATTTTTAAAAAGAAATAAACTTTCTACATTTTCTGAAAAAAATAAAAAAGCCCTGTCAAACAGGGCATCCATAAGAGGTTTTAAAATTAAAAAGTGATTCGATTGGGCTTTCAATGCCTAAATCTGTCTGATCAATGACTTCAAAACCGAAATCACCTAACACATCTGCCATTTCTTTTACTTTGCCTTTATTGCCCGTGGCAAGTACAATTTTTTGCTTCGTGATGCTGTCCCTCATATCAAACATTGTCTTATTTTAGAATCTCACCAAAAATTTTCGGAATAAGTATTGACTTTAACCTTAGGTCAAGGTTTATGATTTTTGCTCATTCAGTTATCACATAGGAGAAAAACATGAAAAAACTTATGACTTTTATCACACTTAGCGCTGCTGCAGTTTCAGTTTGTGTCCAAGCTAATGAACAACCGCATCAAGCACACATGAATATGCCAATGTCGACAGATTCTGCAATGCAACAAGAATTAATGCAAGGTATGAATCAAATGCATCAAGACATGATGGCAGCCTCACAATATAAAGATCCTGATGTTGCTTTTGCAGCAGGTATGTTGCCACACCATATTGGCGCAGTAAAAATGGCGGAAGTTGAATTAAAATACGGAAAAGATCCTGAGATGCGTAAGCTTGCTGAGAATATTATTAACGCACAACAAGCGGAAATTGAACAAATGCAAAAATGGCTTAAAGTGCACAATAAAAAAGCCCTGTAAAACAGGGCATCCATAAGCGGTTTTAAAATTAAAAAGTGATTCGATCACGGTTTCTTTCAAGTGTTGCTTTACCAATCCCTTGCACTTCTAATAGTTGTTCAGCACTCGTGAAATTACCGTGTTTTTCACGATATTGCACTATCGCTTCTGCTTTTTTTGCACCGATTCCTGTTAAGGTTTTTTGAATTTCACTAACGGTTGCCGTATTGATATTCAATTTATCGCTCACAGTAGCCAGTGCAACTTGAGCCTCAGTTTGAGTAGCCACAGCTGGTTGAACAGCCTGCTCTGTAGCTTTTTCCTCCGCAAAAGCCGAAGAGGCAACCAGCGCGCCACACAATAGAACTGAAGTAAATAATGTTTTCATTAATTTCATAGAGGTTTCCTTGTAATATAAACATGTTGATGAGCATATCAACAGAGCCATTTTTTATGCTTTCAAGAAAACGCTCAAGATTCTTACCGCACTTCTGCGATTCAGATCGCAAAAATTCTTAATTTGAATGAAAAAACAAAGGGCTTATCATTTACGACAAGCCCTTAAGATTAGTTAACTTCTTTTATTCTCAGCTCTTTTGGAACCTCAAAGAACATATTTTCTTCTAAACCTTGTAGTTCTTCTATGGTATTCGCACCAAACTCTTTTAAGCGGGAAATAATCGATTGAACTAATTCTTCGGGTGCAGACGCGCCGGCTGTAATCCCAATGGTTTTCACATCATTAAACCAATCAGCTTGAATATCGGAAGGATCATCAAGAAGCTGTGATTTAATCCCCATACGAGAAGCCAATTCAGCTAAACGATTTGAATTTGATGAGTTTTTAGAACCTACAACCAACACTAAATCTGATAATTTAGCCAATTCTCGCACCGCTTCTTGGCGATTAGTTGTCGCATAACAAATATCGTTTTTATGTGGTCCTTGAATAGCGGGATATTTTTCCTTTAATGCAGCAATAGTTTCAGCCGTATCATCTAGCGACAAAGTTGTTTGCGTCATAAAGGTTAAATCATCATTTTCTTGCATTGGCAAACGCGCAATATCTTCTACTTTTTCAATCAGGAAAATACCGCCATCTTCATTGCTATACTGCCCCATTGTGCCTTCAACTTCAGGATGCCCTTTATGCCCAATCAAAATCGCTTTTGTTCCCTTTCGACTTGCGCGCGCAACTTGCATATGCACTTTTGTTACCAAAGGACAGGTTGCATCAAATACTTTGAGATTACGATCTTTCGCTTCTTGTCGAACAGCTTGAGATACGCCATGCGCAGAAAAAATAACGATAGCACCATCAGGCACCTCGCTTAATTCTTCCACAAAGATTGCGCCACGATCACGCAATCCGTTCACAACAAATCGGTTATGCACCACTTCGTGACGAACATAAATCGGTGCGCCATGAATTTCTAAGGCGAGTTCAACAATACTAATGGCACGATCTACACCGGCACAAAATCCTCGTGGATTCGCTAAAATTATCTTCATTTCTGACCGCACTTTTCTGCTTGTTTATCTTGTACTTTTTTCTTTTCGTTCTTAAAAGCATCCAATGCTAATAACCCTGCGCCAATACAAATGGCAATATCGGCGATATTAAACACTGGATAATGGTAAATATCCCAATAGAAATCAAAGAAATCCACGACGAAACCATTGTAAGCGCGATCCACCATATTCGCTAACGCCCCTCCAATAATGAGTGCATAAGCAGAATTTTGGATTTTTTGTTGAGCATTATTTTTTGCTAAAAAATAAACCAACATGCCAGAGATAGCCAATGCTAACAAAATAAAGAAATATTGTTGCCAGCCGCTATGATCCGCTAAAAAACTAAATGCCGCACCATAATTGCGAACATAGGTGAGATTGAAAACAGGCAATACATTAACGCTTTCATACAAATCAAATTTTTGTACCACAATGTATTTAGTGAGCAAATCAACCGCGAAAGCGACCGCACTTAACCATAAAAATGAAAGCCCTGATTTTTTGGACATAATATTTCCCTTTTAAAAAAATTCCGCTAATTCTAGCATAAGCCGATAAATGATAAAGCACGATCTCATTTACTGAACGGCTTCGGGTAATTTTGCTGGATCATCAGCCAACTCTTTGACATTCACGACTTTCTTCCAATCAAATACCTTAATTTCCTGTTTTTCAGGATGGAAGAAATCCACGCCTTGTAAATGTTTTTCCTTGATTCCCATCCAATCAGCAAAACCATAAACGAAATTAAATGCAGATTGTGGCGTTTTTATTTTTTCTACCTTTTGGCTATCATTTGAAAACATAACGAAAGGAATTTCATAATCTTGTTTATAAAGATTATTTGGATGCAATGATAAGCCTTTAGAATCCTCATAATGAGCAAGCCCATGATCAGAAAAGTAAATCACCGAATAGGGCTCATTTTGTGCCACCAATTGTGAATTTAATTTCTCTAAAAACTGATCCGTATATTTAATCGATTCTAAATAACAAGACATAGATTGATTAATAAAATAATTTTTAACCTCGTATGGAAGACGCTCACAAAAGGCTGGATGAGAGCCCATTAAATGAATCACAATTAATTTTGGATTCGTAATATTTTCTTTTAAGGCTTTATCTAATACAGGCAACATTTCATCGTCATACACTTTTTTAGAGTTATAACCTAACGGCTTCATAAAAATCGTTTCATCCGCACTTTGACCAATACGAGAGGCCATCGTATCAAATTCACCAATTTTGCCTTGATTAGAAATCCAATAGGTTTTCACACCCGCTTTTTTAGCTAAAGAAATAATATTATCTGTATAAACCGTTTCCCCTTTATCTGCTCGATATAAGGTGCGTTGTAAAGACGGTTGCGTATTTGGTGCTGCAGAATAATAATTTTCAAAAACTGTGCCTTTCACCCGCTCTAAAAATGGCGTGGTTTTCAATGGAAAGCCATATAACGACATATAATCTTTTCGCATGCTTTCACCGATAATTAAAATATAATTTTTATATTTTGGCGTAAAAGATTGAATATCCCATTGAGAAGGCGCGTTGACAGATTGATTTAGAAAATCTCGTTGTTCTAAATACAGATCATTCATACGATCAAATTCTGAGTAGAAAAGAACCGGATAAAAACGGAATTTATATGCATAGTTCCAATCAGAAAATTGATTGTAAGAAAAAACTAATAATATGCCGATAACTCCCGTATTCAGCCATTTAAATGCTTGTTGTTTAGCATGAAAACTTAATTTCATTAAAGCAACAAACAGGATGAGATAAGTAGCTTGAAATAAAAATATCCAAAAAGGAATGGTTGTATAATATTCCAAGGTTTCATTAATATTCGTTTCATAAACAGAAGCGATAATACCCAAAGATGGGATACCATAGAAAAAACCAGCAGAGCAATAAAATAGCGCGCTGAGGAATAATACAGTGATTAATATTCGCCCAATCCAAGGGGTGGAATAAAAAGAAATCGCCGTGATAACAAATAAAATTGCGTAATCTGAAACGGGAATATTCTCACTTAATACATTACCCAACCCCATATTAGTAAAAATGGAGAAAATAACCAATAAGAGATAAAACCACATTGTTTTTGAACGAATCATTTCTTTTCCTAACATCATCTCTACTTCCTTTTGTACAAAAGTAAAAAAGTGCGGTTAAAATAAACCGCACTTTTCTGTTTTACAACGAATTTAATTATGCAAAATGGCGTACTTCACCATTACCCGCCACATTTTCCACACAACGTGGACAAAGTGTTGGATGTTCTGAATTTACACCAATTTTGTCAGAATAATGCCAGCAACGCGGACATTTTTCACCGTTAGAACGAGCTACATTCACTGCAATACCTTCTAACTCACCCGCAGCTACATCTGCAGGTTTGTCAGCTAATGCTTTCACTTCAGCTTTTGAGGTGATTAACACGAAACGTAATTCATTGCTTAATTGTTCTAACAATGCACGATATTCATCGTTAGCATAAACGGTTACTTCTGCTTCTAAACCGCCACCAATCACTTTGTCGTTACGCGCGACTTCTAATACGCGGTTCACTTCAGAACGAACTTTAATCAATTGTTGCCAGTAAGCATCATCTAATTTTTCATTCTCCCCTAAACCGAACAAGCCTTGGTAGAATTCTTCAGTAAATACGAATTCTGCACGACCACTTTCGGTTTGTGGCAAGTGTTGCCAAATTTCATCGGCAGTGAAAGATAAGATCGGTGCCATCCAACGAACTAATGCTTCAGCAATATACCATAACGCAGTTTGGCAACTACGACGAGCAAGGCTGTCTGCTTTAGTGGTGTATTGACGGTCTTTGATAATATCTAAATAGAATGAACCCATTTCCACAGAACAGAAACGCATTAAACGTTGTACTACTGTATGGAATTGATAGTTATTGTAGGCATCTTTGATTTCTTTTTGTGCATCTAATGCACAAGCTACCGCCCAACGATCTAGGCTAATCATTTCTTCTGGTTTGACTAAGTCACGTTTTGGATCAAAACCATTTAAGTTCGCTAATAAGAAACGCGCGGTGTTACGAATACGACGATAGCTGTCCGCGGCACGTTTTAAAATTTCATCAGAAACGGTCATTTCACCAGTATAGTCGGTAGAAGCGACCCATAAACGTAAAATATCCCCCCCGAATTTATCCATCACTTCTTGTGGTGTCACGATGTTACCGATAGATTTTGACATCTTACGGCCTTGACCATCCACGGTGAAACCATGGGTTAATACTTGTTTATACGGCGCTTTACTGTCTGTTGCCGTAGAAAGCATCAAAGAAGACATAAACCAACCACGGTGTTGGTCAGAACCTTCCAAATACATATCGATATCTTGACCGTTAAATTCTGGGCGATTTGCGACAACAGAAGAATAGGTTGATCCTGAGTCAAACCATACGTCAAGGGTATCAGGTACTTTACGATAGGTTTCGGCATCCGCGCCTAATAATTCTTTTTCATCTAAATCCCACCATGCTTGAATACCGGCTTTCTCTACACGTTTAGCCACTTCTTCAAGTAATTCTAAAGTACGCGGATGAAGTTCTTCGGTTTCTTTGTGCACGAATAAGGTCATCGGCACGCCCCAAGTACGTTGACGGGAAATACACCAGTCAGGGCGGTTTTCAACCATTTTCTCGATACGTGCTTGACCCCAATCTGGAATCCAGCGAACTTGTTTGATTTCGCCTAACGCTTGTTGGCGTAAACCCTGTGTTTCCATGCCGATAAACCATTGCGGAGTCGCACGGAAAATAATCGGGGTTTTGTGACGCCAGCAGTGTGGGTAACTGTGTTTGATTTTCTCAACTTTTAATAAGTTGCCCACTTCTTGTAATTTTTCAATAACCAATGGATTGGCTTCAAATACACCTTTGCCTGCGAAGAATTCAGTCGTTGAAATAAATTTACCGTCATTCGATACAAGACCCGCCATTGGTAAATTATATTTTTGTCCAACAATAAAGTCGTCTAAACCGTGGTCTGGTGCGGTGTGAACTAAACCTGTACCGCCATCAGTGGTCACGTGATCACCTAAAATTACTGGTACCGTAAAATCATAGAACGGATGATGGAAACGGGTTAATTCAAGATCTGTACCTTTTACAGAACCCAGAATTTCAACGCTCTCAATCCCCACCGCTTTTGCCACAGACTCAACTAATTCAGCGGCTAAAATCACACGCTCATCGCCAAGTTGTACTAAGTTGTATTCTAAGTCTGAATTTACCGCAATCGCACGGTTAGATGGCATTGTCCAAGGTGTGGTGGTCCAAATGACTGCTGATAATTTGCCATGGCCTTTGCCTACTGCGTTAAATTTCTCTTCAATTTCGACCGCACTTACGGCAGGAAAACGAACGTAGATAGACGGAGAAACTTTGTCTTCGTATTCCACTTCTGCTTCCGCTAAAGAAGAGCCACAATCCAAACACCAGTGCACCGGTTTTGAACCTTTGTATAAATGACCGTTAGCAATCACTTTACCGAGTGTGCGGATGATGTTTGCTTCGGTATCGAAGTTCATCGTTAAATAAGGATTATCCCAATCGCCTAACACGCCTAAACGGATAAAGTCTTTTTTCTGACCTTCTACTTGTTCTGCAGCGTATTCACGGCATTTTTGGCGGAATTCAGCTGCGGTCACTTTCTCGTTTGGTTTACCCACCAAACCTTCTACTTTTAATTCAATTGGCAAACCATGACAATCCCAACCCGGGATATAAGGCGAATCAAAACCTAATGCAGTTTTAGATTTAATAATAATATCTTTCAGAATTTTATTAACGGCGTGACCAATATGAATGTTACCATTCGCATACGGAGGGCCATCATGCAAAATAAAAGATTTTTTGCCTTTGCTCGCTTCACGAATTTTTTGATAAAGATTTTTATCGTACCAATTTTTCAACATATCAGGTTCGCGCTTAGCTAAATCACCGCGCATTGGAAAGCTGGTTTCCGGTAGGTTAAGAGTGTTTTTGTAATCGACTGTCATTTTATTTTCCAATTTTTAAATTAAATTTAAGCAACTTTTTGTGGTTTATGTGTGACATCTCCACGTCCCGCAAGTAAACCATCGATAGAGATATCTTCATCAAGACAATCCCAATGAATGCCTCTACGACTCAACTCATAGTTTTCTAATTCACTTTGGGTAGCATGTAATAATTTAGGAAACCACACTAAGGGTACACCCAAAATACGCGCATCATTTAACTCCACCCACATAGTGTTTTCATCAAAGCGAATGCTTTTAGCTGAAATAGTCATACCACGCCTCCGTGAATTGCGTTCTATGTGTTTCAACAATAACAAAAATTTCTTTTAATTCTTTTGAATTAAATCCATCGTTTCTTGCTAAAGAAATATCGGATTCCAACCAAAATTTTGCTTCCGACTCCGCGTTGCGCACATGAATATGCGCAGGCTCAAGAGGATTTCCTTCATTAGAGTAAAAGAAAAAAATATAGCCTTTAAAACGTAAAATAACTGGCATATCTACCCTTTAAAAAAGCCTTTCGCTGTGTTTACATCCCGTTCAATTTGTTTTTTTAAAGTGTCAAAAGACGGGAATTTAATCTCGTTTCTAATCTTGTGGCAGAATTCCACTTCCACTATTTGGCCATAAATATTCTGAGAAAAATCAAATAAATGAACTTCTAATAATTGCATTAATCCATTTATAGTTGGGCGTTTTCCAATGTTTGCCGCGCCGTTAAAAATTTCACCAGATTTTAACCGCACTTTTACAGCATAAACACCTTTGATTGGATTGACTTGTCTATGCAAACGAATATTTGCCGTTGGAAATCCTATTGTTCTACCTAACTTATTACCATGGATCACACGTCCGAAAATACGATAAGGTTTACCGAGTAAATTTTCTGCAAGTTGTAAGTCATCATTCGCTAATGCTTCGCGAATTGCAGTGCTACTAATTCGCTGTTCATCTAGACAAAAACTACGGTTATCTTCAACAATAAAACCGAAATGCTTACCTGCTGCTTGCAACATTGCAAAATTGCCTTGGCGTTTTGAACCGAACTTGAAATCATCGCCAATGCTTAAAAATTTCACATGTAGATGATTAACAAGCGTTTGTTCAATAAAAACATCGGCTGGTTGCTCAGCAAAAGTGCGGTCAAATTTCGCCACAATTACGACATCAACCTTGGCCTTTTCTAGATAATAAATTTTGTCACGCAAACGCATTAAGCGCGCTGGTGCATTTTCTCCCATAAAATATTCACGAGGCTGTGATTCAAACAACAATACCGCCATGGGTAAATTTAATTCGTCAGCTTTTTGGCGCAAATGACGGAGGACCGCTTGATGCCCTAAATGCACACCATCAAAGTTGCCGATCGTTAGCGCACAACCTTGTAAAACACGATTTGCATTATGAAGCCCGCGAATTAATTGCATGTCCTTATCCATGAAAATAAGAGAATTTCGGCATTATAGCGAGAAGTTAGTTTTTTGTCAGCAAATGGTGCTTTCGAACGCCTAATAAAATCAACGTTGCGCCATAAACTATTGCGGCTAATACAATCAACCAAACAAGCCAATAAACACGCATGAAGAAATCCATTTTCGCCCATTGGTTGATTTCAGGCACGTAATACCAAACTGCTGCGCCCATTGCGATTGCTGCCAATAAAACTTTTCCAAAAAAGACCGCACTTTTACGTGAAAAATGATAGACATCCGCTTTGGCTAAGCCGCGATAGAGTAAATAGGCATTAAGGGTTGCCGACATTGCTGAAGCAATAGCTAAACCCACATAACTGAAAGGAATCGCCAATAAGTTAAACCCCATATTACTCACCATGGCAATAATGCCGATTTTTACTGGCGTTTTGGTATCTTGGCGGGCGTAATAGCCATTGGCGAGGATTTTAATCAACATAAAGCTAAGTAAACCCGCATTAAATGCCCATAAAGAATAAGAGGCGGCATGAACATCATTTAGAATGAAATTTCCACGCATAAATAGCGTAAGTAACATCGGTTGAGCCAATACTGCAATACCAATGGCTGCGGGAACGCCAAGTAGTAAAATCATTCGCACGCCCCAATCCATTGTATTACGAAAATCAACCGCACTTTTAGCTGAATCGCCTTCACGATTAACATGGTGACGAGCAAGTGTTGGCAAAATTACGGTAGAAATAGCAATACCAAATAAACCGAGAGGAAATTCCAGTAAGCGATCGGAATAATACAACCAGCTAATTGAACCTGTCATTAAAAAGCTTGCAATCACTGTATCCAGCAAAAGATTAATTTGACTTACCGATACACCAAATAACGCAGGGATCATTAATTTGCGGATTTTAGTTACGCCTTCATCCCGCCAAGCCCATTTGGGTTTCACCAGTAAACCGGCTTGTTTCATAAATGGAATTTGAAATAAGAACTGTAATAAGCCGCCTAGAAAAATACCGATAGCCAATGCAAGATCTGGATTATCCATTTGTGGTGCAAGGAAAAGTGCGGTGGCAATCATCGCTATATTTAATAACACGGGTGAAAAGGACATCACGCCGAATTTCCCAATCGTGTTAAGCACAGCTCCAGAAAGGGCTACAAAAGTGATAAACCATAAATAGGGAAAAGTTATTTTAAGAAGAAGAGAGGCTTGTTCAAATTTATGTGCATCAGGCCCATCATTCATCCAATCGGTAAACCAGCCCATCCCAAATAAAGCAGCAACGACAGGCGAACCAACCATCGCGAGGATCGTAACAATACTCACCAATCCTCCAAGGGTACCAGAAACTTTTCCAATAAATTCTCGGGTTTTATTAATATCACCAGATTTTTGATATTCTGCGAGAACAGGGACAAAAGCCTGTGAAAAAGCCCCTTCAGCGAATAAACGACGAAGAAAATTTGGAATACGATTAGCAAATAAAAAAACGTCCGCCGCAGCACCTGCACCAATGAGATGAGCGATAACTACATCGCGCACAAGACCTAACACTCTTGATAATAAAGTCATAGAACTAACAACAATGCTAGATTTTAAAAGTCGTTTACTCAAAATATTCTTCTCTACCCTAAAATTTTTGCCTAATTGTATAGAAATTTTGTTTTTACGCTATATTCCGTGAAAAAAAACTGATAAAATCCGCCGCACATCGTTTGTGTGAGCCCATATTGAAAGAGCTTGTAAAAATAACGATACTTACTTTCGGTTGTGTCTCACCGAAATCAACACAAATTTTTCATTGACAAAAGTATAAAAAATCGGCATATTGACGCCCTTTATTTTGTCTATCAATCAACAGAAATTTTAGGAGTTTGACCTTGGCTAATATCAAGTCAGCAAAAAAACGCGCGGTTCAATCTGAAAAACGCCGCCAACATAACGCAAGCCAACGCTCTATGATGCGTACTTACATCAAAAAAGTATATGCTCAAGTAGCAGCAGGTGAAAAAGCAGCAGCTGAAGCAGCATTCGTTGAAATGCAAAAAGTTGTTGACCGTATGGCTTCTAAAGGCTTAATCCACGCTAACAAAGCAGCAAACCACAAATCTAAATTAGCTGCACAAATCAAAAAATTAGCGTAATTTTTAGCTAGAAAGAATGAAAAATAAAACCGCACTTTAAAGTGCGGTTTTTCTTTATCTTGATATGATATTACTTATCGCCTGATAGATCTTTCTTGCATCATTTCCTGAAAGTGAATGCCCTTTTTCATCAGAGATAACCATTGAACTTTGTTTGCCATGATCCGAGATTTGCATATTGTAAATACCGTTATCTATTTTGGGGGATTCGATACCTAAGCGTAGCCAGTCTTCTTTATTTAAAGAGGAATATTTCAATTCGCGATATCCTCTGCCAGAGGTTTCAGATTTAATCGCAAAACCCACTTTAGGTAAGGCATAGCCTAATTTTTCCCATGCTTGGTTAAATGTCGTATTCATTGCTAAAGCGATTTGACCATTTAGATCTTGAATAATGTGTGATGAAATAGCCCCGACAGAAGCGTTAGACAAATCTTGCTGTTGTTTTGTATAAGCTGATGTTAATGCATATATGAGACGATTCAGACGATCAGAGGTATAACGCTGTTTTTCAGACACACTTGGTGTGAAGATGATACCATCACGACGTGTTTGTAACACCGATACGGCAAGTGCACTAGAACGGCGATCGGTAACATGCTCTATTTGATATTTAATTTCGACATTTTTATCTCCAATACGATCAGTTGGTGACCAATCCGTCGTTAAAACACTATCCTGAACAGTGGATGAAATATTTTCTTCTTTCAGTAGACGTTCAACTTGCTTTAAATTATAGATGCTTGTTTGTTCTTCTGGATATACTATAAGGGCTCGTTCACCGTCAAATTGTGTTAATGAATTTTGAATAATTGCTAATGGTGTTGATGGTGGACGGATATCGATATTTTCCCCTTTTTTGAAGGCAATATTAGGTAATGCATAAGTGTTGTCTGCAACAGGTAAGTTAACGCCTCCTGTTGCTAATGGAGAGAAACCTGGAATACTGGCTTCTGATTTTTGGAATGTATCATTAGCGGTTTTTAGCTTTTCTGGATCAGATGAACAACCACTTAGCACAACAATTGCAGCCAAACCTAATATTATTTTTTTCATGTTTAGAATCCTATAAAATAAACGAAAAATCAATAATACTTTTGCGATAATAAAAATATGGGGACAATGTTCTGCCCCTTATTTTATTTATAATAATCCCGCAAATTTTAATGCTTCTTCTACTTTGGGTTGAACGTTTTCGCTTAATATGGTTAGCGGTAAACGTAAGTGAGGAGATTTAATTAAACCTAAACGATAAGCTGCCCATTTAACTGGTATTGGATTGGATTCAATAAATAAATCATTGTGTAAGCGTATCAGGCGAGCATTAATTTCTTCGGCTTTAGTAAAATCACCTGAAAGTGCATAACGACACATATCAGCCATATCTTTTGAGGCAAGATTATTAGTAACGGAAATAACCCCTTCAGCACCTAATTTCATTGCTTCTAAACTAGTTGCATCGTCGCCACTTAAAACAATGAAATCTTGACCAGCAAGTGCTTTAATTTTTGTTACACGACTTACATCGCCTGTTGCTTCTTTAATACCTACAATATTTTTAATCTGGGCTAAACGAGCAACTGTTTCAGGTTTCATGTCACTACCAGTACGTCCTGGTACATTGTAAAGAATTTGTGGCAGATCGGTACATTCAGCAATGGCTTTAAAATGTTGGTACATACCTTCTTGAGTCGGCTTATTATAGTAAGGAACGACAGATAAACAACCAGCGACACCACTATCGCGTAATAATTTTGTCATCGTTATTGCTTCACTAGTAGCGTTTGCGCCAGCCCCCGCAATAATTGGAATACGTCCTTTCGCAAATTCTACTGTCTTCTCAATAACCTTTACATTTTCTTCAATACTTAATGTGGCAGATTCACCGGTTGTTCCTACAGAAACAAGCGCATTAGATCCGGCATCAATATGATGCTCAACTAATTTTTCTAAACAAGCAAAATCAATTTCGCCATAGTTATTCATTGGTGTGACAAGAGCCACAATACTGCCAGAAAATAAAGGATTTTGAGCTGACATAGAACCTCCGTTTATCTTTTCGATTTTATTATTTGGTATAGCTCTCTATAGTCGCTAAAATGGCTTGAATTTGCAAATCTTTTTTTTCAAAGGAGTCTTTTATGAATAGATTGATTGCGGGAAACCAAGCACCGGCTTTTACATTATTGAATCAACAAGAAAGTCCTATTTCTTTAAGTGATTTTAGGGGGAAAAAAGTGCTTGTCTATTTTTATCCTAAAGCACTTACCCCAGGGTGTACGAGTCAAGCATGTGGATTACGTGATAGCAAGTCTGAGTTAGATGAATTAGGGCTTGTTATATTGGGGATTAGCCCAGATATGCCGAAAAAATTGGCGCAATTTATTGAGAAAAAAGCACTTAATTTTACGCTACTTTCAGATCCTGATCATCAAGTCGCAGAAATGTTTGGCGTATGGGGGGAGAAGAAATTTATGGGAAAAACCTATGACGGTATTCATAGAGTCAGTTTTTTAATTGATGAAAATGGAAAAATTATGCATGTATTTGATAAATTTAAAACTACAGTTCATCACCAAGTTATCGTAGATTATCTTAAAAATCTTTAAACCTTTTTCAAAACTTACCGCGCTTTATGTAAAGTGCGGTAAAAAAGCATTATTTTTTAGTTCCATATTTACGTCTAATCCTAGCTTTGCTAAAATTCTCTACAATTGAAATTCATTCTCAATTATATTTCCAATAAAATTCTCAAATAATAAGGACAGAAAAATGTTACAGCTTTTTGATTTTTTACAACAATACAGTGATTTTATCATTATTGGTTTACTGCTACTGATGAGTGTGACGATGTTAGCAATGGTAACCGAGCGTTATATTTTTTTACGTAAAGTTAATGTTGCACATTACTCAACTATTCATGAGTTAGATATTGATTTGAATCGTAACATGACCACGATTTCAACAATTGGAGCTAATGCGCCTTATGTTGGATTACTAGGAACGGTTATCGGAATTTTGCTTACTTTTTATCAAATTGGCCACGGTGGTGGTGATATTGATGCAGGCATTATTATGATGCATCTTTCACTTGCGTTAAAAGCAACAGCATTAGGGATTCTCGTCGCAATTCCTTCTATGGTATTTTATAACGGTTTAGGACGTAAGGTAGAAGTTAATCGTTTGAAATGGAAAGTGTTAAACGAACCAAAAGATAAGGAATAGTCTGTGAAAAAATTTGATGAAATCAACATTATCCCTTTTATCGATATTATGTTGGTGTTACTTGCTGTCGTCTTGATTACAGCATCATTTATTTCTCAAGGTAAAATTCAAGTAAATGTGCCAAAGGCGAGTACTGCTGTGGCATTCAAATCTGATGATCTCGCTAAATTATTAACGGTTACAGCGGATAAACAACTCTATTTTAATGATAAACCTATTTCGCAAGAGGCTCTTGAGGCTGAGGTTGCACGCTGGAATAAGGATCAGAAAGTCACCTTGAAGATTGATGCAGAAGCATCTTTTCAGGATTTTGTAACAATCACAGATATGCTTGCTAAAAATGATATTAAAAATGTTGCGATTGTTTCAATGAAAGACAAAGGGCAGGGAAAAAGTGGCCGGGCTCCCGTCTCTACTCAATCTATTTCTACCGCACCTTAAGGAATCATTATGCAGCAAACAAAACGTTCGCTCTTAGGTTTGCTAGTTTCTTTATTGGTACATGGCATTATTGTTGGTTTACTTTTATGGACTTGGAATAAACCAAGTGATAGCGCCAATAATGCTGCAGGAGACATTGCAACGAGCATTTCTATGGAAATGGTGCAGGGAATGGTTATGGAAGAGCCTGCACCTGAGCCTCAAAATATGCAGAAAGAACCTGAGCCGGAGAAGAAAGAGGTTGTGGAAGATCCCACAGTGAAGCCTGAGCCTAAAAAAATTAAAGAGCCAGAAAAAGAAAAGCCTAAGCCTAAGGAAAAGCCTAAAGAAAAACCAAAGGATAAACCTAAGAAAGAGCTTAAACCTCAAGATAAGCCTATTAATAAAGATTTACCAAAGGGTGATAAAAATATTGATTCTACTGCGAATGCTAATGCAAAAGCGACAACAACGAGTACAGCTAATAGCAATGCTCAAGTAGCTGGTTCAGGGACTGATTCGAGTGAAATAGCCGCTTATCGTTCAGCAATTCGCCGTGAAATTGAACGTCATAAACGTTATCCAACTAGGGCAAAAATGATGCGTAAACAGGGTAAAGTCAGCGTATCCTTTAATGTTTCGGGTGACGGTTCATTAACTGGTGCACATATAACTCAGTCATCCGGTGATGAAAGTTTAGATAATGCGGCGCTTGATGCGGTGAATAGTGCGAGCCCTGTTGGTGCAAGACCTGCTGGATTTCCTTCGGGATTAAATGTGCCGATTAGTTTTACGCTTCAGTAATAAAAATAAAGGTATATAGGACAAAATAAAAGTGCGGTTAAAATCAATGAAACTTAACCGCACTTTTATTCTGACTAGAAAATAGTTAGATTGTTCTATTACCTAATGTGCCATCATCAATTGCTGCTTTGGGTGTACCGATGACTTCAGCGATTTTATCTCCATTTTTAAAAAAAACAAATCCGCCATTTTCCATTTTTGTCCAGGTTTCATCTTTGGTAAGTGGAAAGGTTGTAATGATGTTTACCTTATCGCCCTCTTTCGCATAATCGCTAAAATCAATGACGCCGTCGTCATCAATACGATGTGCTTTTCCAAAAGGCGCTTTTCGCATTAAATAATGCAGGTTAGTGGAGCAGTGAGCAATCATCCATTCACCATTGGATAAAATAAAGTTGAACGTACCGTGTTGAGCTAGCTCTTTTGTCACTTTTTGAATTGCCTCAAAAACTTCCATTTCGCTAGGTTTTTGGCGGTAGGTATTTTTGAGATATTCTGCTAAATAACAAAAAGCAGCCTCAGAATCAGTAGAACCAATAGGTTGTAAAAAGTAGTTACTCATATCAGGTAAATTTTTTAAATTACCATTATGCGCAAATACCCAGTTCTCCCCCCAGATTTCACGAATGAAAGGATGGGTGTTTTCGATATTAACATCACCTTGAGTTGCTTTACGAATATGAGCAATAACGTTTAGTGATTTAATCTTGTATTGTTTGACGCAATCTGCAATAGGCGAGTTACTTGCAGGATGATTATCACGAAAAACACGTACGCCACGCCCTTCAAAAAAAGCGATACCAAAGCCATCAGAATGGCAATCTGTTAACCCTGCACGACGACGAAATCCCTCAAAAGAAAAGACGATATCCGTTGGTGTGTTGCAGTTCATTCCGAGTAATTGACACATAGTTTAGATATATAACCCCATAATATGTATTGATTTAACACCATTATAGGGGGGATTTCAAGAGAAGTGCGGTGAATTTTTATAATAAAACGTTACATTTTATTACTTATATAACTTATGGTACATTTGTCGTAATTCTGACATTTCATATAGCTTTGTTTTAGCCGCATCAAGTTTGCCTTCTTTAGCTAAATTAGAGGCCTCTGTGGCTACATCAATCACTTTTTGAATACCTTGTTGATAACCAGGAAATTGAGATTGATCTCCGTTCCATTTTGTCGGCATGGTTACTTTTGAGTGTTCGGCAGCATTAATAAATGCGCTTATGTTATTTTGGAATTCTTCTGATGAAGAGGCTTTTGATGCTAATACTAAACGTTGGGACATAATCATCATTTCGTCACGAAGATTAATAGGATTTGTTGCAAAAGTGGAAGAGGCAAATACAGCAAGGCCCATAAACGCAAAAAATTTTTTCATTTGTATACCCTTAAAAAATAAAAGATAGCAAAAAGCCGCTAAATTTCTTTAGCGGCTTTTTAGAATTTGGCTCCTCCTGCGGGACTCGAACCTGCGACATATGGATTAACAGTCCACCGTTCTACCGACTGAACTAAGGAGGAAATGGTGCCTCGAGGCGGAATCGAACCACCGACACGGGGATTTTCAATCCCCTGCTCTACCGACTGAGCTATCGAGGCGTTATCATTATCGGCTGCTGCCTGACAACGGAGCGTATTAAACTATTTTTTCGAGAGCCGGTCAATAACTAAATTTAAAAAAAATGAAAAAACTGTTTTGTTTGGATAGTTAATCATCAAAGTGTTTATTAAAACAACTAAAATTTATAATTTGCTTATTTATTTTACAATCATCTTTTTATAAAAAAATGCTCGTTGAAATGGTTCAACGAGCATTTAGTTATGATTAAAGGGCTGTATTATCGTCTTACGCGGAATTTTTTCTGTGCTTGATCTACTTTTAATAGGTAATTTCGTGCTTGAGCAGATGGATGAGCGGTTGTCAGAATGCGGAAAACTTGTTCCGGATACATTTGATTGATTTTATAAATCGCTTCATCTTTATCATTATCAAATACACGTAACACCGCACCTGCACCACTATTATAAGCAGAAATCATAGCAAAGCGTTTTGATGTTGGATTGGTAATTCCATCTAAATATTGGTTTTGAAGAAGCCATAAATAAGAGACGCCCGAATCAATATTATTTGCTGGATCGTATAAATAACGCTCTGATGGCTGCCCACTTTTCCCTTTCATAGCAAATACATCACGGCCCGCAGTGCGTGGAACAACTTGCATTAAACCAATAGCATTTGCATAGCTAATTGCATAAGGGTTAAAGCTTGATTCTGTTTGCATAATACCTAAGATCAGACTTTCATCAATGCCATAACGTTCAGATGCTTTACGAACTAATGGTAAATATTTCTGAGCGCGGACTTCCACGTGGTTTGCAATCATAGGAATTGCAACAAATTGCACGGTATGACCATTTTGTAGGCGGCGTGTTTGTAATTTATTTTGGATCAAATAAGTTGCAAAATTACTTGCAATAAATTGGTTTGCAATTTGCTGGCCTTGGTGGTCTACCACCTGTCCTAAAAGAAACGGACGAGAGCTAATGGGAACGTCACCTGAGGCAAATAAATCAATCCCTTTTGCATCTGCTCCCATTAATAACGTATGAACAATTGCATTATGTAAGCGATTAAGGTCTTGTTGTGTTTCAATGACAATATTACCTTCATCGAAACTTACGTGGCTACGTGTATAAAAAGAATCGGTATATTTTACGTAATCTTTACGGCTGGCAACTAATAATTCATTTACACCCCAAATACGATCAATATTATGTGAGAATTGTCCAGTAAGAATGTCTAAACCTTGTGTATCTTTTGCAAAGGCTTCATCGTAATTAATACTGCGGTTCGGAGAGTCGCTACAAGCATATAAAAAAGGCAGTAATGCTAATAATAAATACTTTTTCATTGTGTTACAGGCAATTAATTTGATGGTGGAACATAACCTTCAATATGCACATCTTTTCCTTCAAACAAAAAATTGATCATTTCTTGTTCTAATAATTTACGATGCTCGGTATTCATCATATTGAGTTTTTTTTCATTAACCAGCATTGTTTGTTTTTTAATCCATTCTCCCCAAGCCTGTTTGCTGATTGAATCAAAAATACGTTTTCCGAGTTCACCAGGATAGAGCTGGAAATCTAAACCTTCTGCTTCTTTTTTAAGATATTCACAAAATACTGTTCTTGCCATAATGATTCCTTACAAATTGAATTAAAAGATTTTTTACCGGTTGAGCAAGCCCGATCTGTTCAGGATTTTGCGGATCATACCAATATTTGACCGTACTGGATAGATTTGATTGATATTCTTTTGGATTTTCCGAGATTTTATGCCAATCATCATTTTCTTGTTCAATATGTAAATTATCATTAACTTCTGCGTAAATTGGGTGAATATCTAAATGAAAATGACTAAAAGTATGTCGAAAACTTGGCCAGGCTTGATAATGGGAAATACCTTCTTGTATGAGGTGGTTCAATAACGTTGATTTATCCTCAAATTGAGGAAAGCAAAATAATCCTCCCCATAACCCCGAATTTTCTCTTTGTTCTAACCAAACTTTTCCTTTGTTTGATAATATTAAAAAATAGGTTTCTTTTTCTGGTATGGTTTTTTTAGGTTTTTTATTTGGAAATTGCCCCCAATTTTCATGTTTATTCGTCAAACAATCCTTATTTAAAGGGCAAAGTTCACATTTTTGTTTTGTTCGTGTGCATACCATTGCACCAATATCCATCATCGCTTGGTTAAAGTCAGCAACGCGTGTTACAGGCGTGACTTGTTCAGTTAAATGCCACAGGTAATTTTCCACTTTTTTTTCACCCGTCCAGCCTTCAACTTCAAAATAGCGGGCAAGTACACGTTTTACATTACCATCTAAAATGGGGTAAGGTTGATTTAAAACGGAAGATAAAATAGCACCCGCTGTGGAACGCCCTATGCCAGGCAATGCCCATACTTGTTCAAAATTAGTTGGAAAATTCCCATTAAATTCATCCCGCACTTTTTGGGCTGCTTTATGTAAGTTACGTGCGCGCGCATAATAGCCTAAGCCTGTCCATAAATGTAAGACTTCGTCTTGTGATGCATTAGCAAGTGAGGTAATAGAGGGAAATTTTTTTATAAATTGTTTAAAATAAGGTATAACAGTGGCTACTTGTGTTTGCTGTAGCATTACTTCAGAAAGCCATACGCCATAGAGCGTTTTATCTTGTTGCCAAGGCAAATTCTTACGCCCGAATTTGTCGTACCAAGCCAAAACAGATTTAGCAAAAGAAGTATGTATTGAAGATTGTGCTTGCATAAGGAAAAGTTTTGTTAAGGATGTTTTTGATTCTACACTAAAATGGGGCTTGTTTATCTATGTTTTTTCAGTATAATTCACAGCCTATTTGGTGCCAGATATGGCGTATTATTCACTCACGCGGTGTAGGGAGAAAGTTCTTATAGCGGCGTGGCTTCATTTTGAGGTTTTCTATGAAACAAGGTATTCACCCAGAATATAAAGAAATCACGGCAACCTGCTCTTGCGGTAACGTGATCAAAACTCGTTCAACTTTAGGCAAAGATATCAATCTTGATGTGTGCGGTAACTGCCACCCATTCTACACAGGTAAACAACGTGTTGTAGATACTGGCGGTCGTGTTGAACGCTTTAACAGCCGTTTCAAAATCCCAAGCACAAAATAATTTGAACTTGCTTCGAAACCCTGCCAAATGGTGGGGTTTTGTTTTATCTAGAGAACGTATAAAATAGTTAAATCTAAATTGAATAAGAAATACCTATGCATACCAATTATGTTATAAGCCTTTCATCTGCTTCTCAACGTCGTGAACATATCATCAAAGAATTTGGTAAACATCATATTCCTTTTGAGTTCTATGACGCTATAACCCCATCAGAGTGCCTTAATCAACTCATTCAAACTTATTTGCCAAATCTTGCTCATGCTAAACTTTCAGAAGGGGAGAAAGCATGTTTTATGAGCCATTATATGCTATGGAAAAAATGCATAGATGAAAACCTTCCTTATATATATATTTTTGAAGATGATGTATTGCTAGGTGAAGATGCTTATTCATTTTTAGCTGAAGATGAATGGTTAAAGGAACGATTTACTTCAGATGATAGCTTTATTTTGAGATTTGAAACTTTTTTGAAACCAGCCAAATGTGAAAATGTAAAGATCTCATCATTTAAGAGTAGGTTAATTTTAAAATTAGTCGAAGAGCAGTATGGATTAGCTGCATACGTTATATCCAAAAATGCAGTTATCAGTTTGTTTAGGCAAATGTCCAGGCTTACATCGGATGATATTGATGCGATTGATATTTTGGCATTTAGAGATTTTCTGAATTTAGATAATGTATATAGTTACCAAATTATACCAGCTATAAGTATTCAAGAATTACAATGGAAAAAGAGTAAAAGTGTTTTATATAGTCAGTTAGAAGATGAACGTTATAAAATATTAAAAGATAATAAAGTTAAAAATTCAAAGAAAACATTAATAGAACATCTCTTTCGATTAATAACCAAACCTAAGAGACTCTTATATAAGAGAAAGAGAAAAAAATATATAGTACCATTTAGATAGATTATGTTTAGTAATATTAAATTAGTTAATAAAAGATTAGATTTGATTATTAATCATGATAATAATCATAATAATATAGTATTCTCATCAGATTTTAAGTATTCTAAATATATCGGTGTGTCAATATTATCAATTTTAGAGAATAACATTCATGAGAAGTATAATTTTCATATATTTGTTAATGATATTGATATATTAGATTTAAACAGAATAAGATTATTGCCATATAAAAATATAAATATTTTCTTTTACTGGTTAGACGATAGTATTGTTGAGGGGTTACAAACAACTCAACATTTTTCAAAAGGTATGTATTATAGGCTGCTTATCCCTTATATTTTACATAGGAAAGTAGATACTTTTTTGTATTTAGATACAGATGTTATATGTGTTGGAGATATATCTGAAATATTTTCTACCAATTTATCTAAAAAGGTTGTAGCAGCTGTAGCTGATACAATAGAAGAATATCATTTATATAGGCTATATGAATTAGGATTTAAAAAAGAATCAACATATTTTAATTCTGGAGTAATGTATATAAATACTAGTGAATGGGTTAATAATAAAATCACAGAGAAGTTTCTTAGTTTAATTGGTATGAGTTCTTATGTTTATCCAGATCAGGATGTACTGAACCTGATATTAAATAATAGTTCTGTTGTATTTTTATCAGAAAAGTTTAACTACCAAAAATGGTTAAAACTATCTAGGGAAGATTTTTATGAAGAATGTAAATTAGTTTCTTTAGTCCATTTTATTGGACCTCATAAACCTTGGTCGATATCTGGCTACAATAGAATCTATAATTATTATAAAAGTAGATCATTTTGGAAAAAGCAAGAATTTGAAAATATTGATACAACATTAGGGTTAAAAAAAGCATCTAAATGCTTTTGGAAGGATGGTAATAAATTTATTTCAGTATGGTATCATGTCAGATATTTAATAAGAAAGTTAAAGAGACTAAAATGAAAAAATTGCCTATCTATATTATTAACCTAGAAAAATCTACTGATCGTAAAGCTTATATGCAGGCTCAGTTTGATCAATTATTTTTGGATAACACAGAACAGGCTATTCATTTCTTTAAGGCAATTAATGGAAAAGAAAATCCGAATCACCCCTTATTTCAACGTTATAACGAGAAGAAGAGACTGAATGTGAAAGGGTATCCACTCACACGCAATCAACTAGGGTGCTATGCTAGCCATTATTCAATGTGGGAAAAATGTATTGAGTTAGATAGTCCAATTATTGTGTTGGAAGATGACGCTAAGTTTAAAGATAATTTTCTAGACGTGCTTGATTTTATTAATAGTGAGAAAAATACCTTTGAGTTTTTCTGGCTACAGCCTGATCGTTTAAAAAATAAAAGAAAATTAGTGGCGGATTTTGGGCATTTCTCTGTTTATCAATTTAGTAAAGGTTTTATTGGGGCGACAGGTTATTATTTAACACCTAAAGCGGCTAAGAAATTTTTAGCGCAAAGCCAAGAATGGTATTTAACTGTAGATGTGACAATGGATCGTTTTTTTGAAAATAAAGTCCCACCTTATGCAATTGTACCGTTTTGCTTAGAGGCTGATTATGAAATTGAATCAACTATCTTTGAAAAGCAGAAGAAAGTCAAGACATTAAAAACAGTGATTGCAAGAGAGTTATTTAATATTAGTACCAGTATTAAAAGGAATATTTATAATTTGTTGCATCCATAAATGACAAAGTGCGGTAAAATTTTTACCGCACTTTTTTGTTATATTATTCTTGAAAATTGCTGACGTTTTGCTGCTTCACGTGAGTAAGTATCAAAACACAAACAGATGTTACGAATTAATAGCCTTCCTTTTGGCGAAACTTGGAGACCCGTATGAGTGAGTTTGATGAGCTCATCATCGATTAATGGTTTTAATAGTGCTAAATCTTCGGCAAAGTGAGTGGCAAACGGAACGTTATATTGCGCCTCGATCGGTGAGAAATCGAGTTTAAAGTTACAAATTAATTGTTTAATAACATCACGACGTAAGCAGTCTTCTTGTGTTAATGCTAAACCTTTATGTAGAGCATTGCCTTGTTCTTCAATGAGGGCATAATAGCGCTTTAAGTCTTTTTCATTCTGTGCGTAGGTATCACCCAATAAGCTAATAGAAGACACACCAAGCCCTAATAAATCACATTCTTCTTGCGTTGTGTAGCCTTGAAAGTTTCGGTGCAATACGCCTTGGTCCTGCGCAATGGCAAGTTCATCATGGGGTTTAGCAAAGTGATCCATACCAATAAATTTATAACCTGCATTACCTAGTGTTTCGATCGTTTTTTGCAAAATGGTTAGTTTTGTTTCTGGCGCGGGCAGTTGATATTCTTTAATTTTTGCTTGCCCAGGTACGCGACTTGGTAAATGTGCATAATTAAACACACTTAATCGATCTGGATTGAGTGCAATTACTTTTTCAAGGGTGAACATAAAACTTTCTACAGTCTGTAATGGCAAACCATAGATTAAATCAAGGTTAGTTGATTGAAAGCCTAATTCTCTAGCGTGATCTAACAATGCATGAATAAAATCTTCATCTTGTTCACGGTTTACTGCTTTTTGCACATCTTTATTAAAGTCTTGTACACCCATGCTCATGCGGTTAAAACCAAGGTGACGTAAATGATCAAGCATAGAAAGTTCAATTCTACGAGGATCGATTTCAATTGAAATTTCAGCTGTCTCAGATACTGTAAAATGTTTTTTTAGCATTGCCATTAAACGAGCTGATTGGGTTTCACTCAGATAGGTGGGTGTACCGCCACCCCAGTGAATTTGGGTAACGAGACGATGTTTAAATAATGCTGAGCGTGCACTAATTTCTTTTTCAAGGTAATCTAAATAAATATCAGCCTTATGTTGATGGCGAGTGATCACTTTATTACAGGCACAGAAATAGCAGAGCTGGTGGCAAAAAGGAATGTGAACGTATAAAGAGAGCGGACGATTTGGATAGCGTTTTACGGCGGCTTCAAAATCTTGCTCAGTATAATTTTCATTAAATTCTAGGGCTGTAGGATAGGAGGTATAACGCGGGCCTGATTGATTGTATTTTTGAATAAGTGCGCTATCCCAAATAATTTCTGACATTAAATCACTCCAATCTGTTTAATATCGTCTAAAAACTGACGTAATTCTTCTTTAATTTCGTGTTCAAATTTGGCTTCGGCTCTTTCACGTGCTAAATCTAAACGCATTCTTTCTTTTTTTTCTAATTGTTTACGAGTATCATGAGTTGGCATGTTACGTACGATTTCGTGTAATTGCGCCATACTGGGGTATGGAGTAAGCGTTTTACCAAAGGGCATTAATAACATGGTAAGGCGAATTACACCCTCTGAGTGATTACATTCGCCAGACTGCATTGCTCGAGCAATGATTTCAATACTTTCCTTTAAGCGGGCTTCCCTTATCGCTTTGGATTTAGCTATCATAATGTTTTGTTGTTTTAGCTGTTTTAGTAAACGAATTGTATATCCACTTAACCCTAGAACAACAATAAGTGCAACAATACTTAAAATAATGATCCAAATCATAGATTATCTAAATTGATTAATATCAATACGTTCAAAAGTGCGGTATAAATCATCTTCGTTTTCGTCTTCCTCTTCGATGCCTAGTTCTTCCATTAATTCGGCAATTCTTTCGAGACATTCATCCACAAATTGTTGATCTGCTTTGGTAATTGCTTTACCTTCATCTAAGGCATCTAATAATTCATTCAGAATCTCATTATTTTCAAGCTTTTCAAGCTCTTGCATTGGATCTAACTTTTTCACCTGTTTTACGACAGGAATCGTTTGTCCTTTTTCTGGCTTATTAACAAATTCCACAATTAATGGTACTTTTTTCTTGCTACCAATTTTAGGATCTTTAATTTCTTGTTGGATTTTGTTCGTTTTATCTTCTATTGCGCTATGACGAGAACCTGATGCTAAACCTTTATGTTTTCGTTTTTTCTTATCTTCACGTGCTTTGGCATCTAATTCATAACGTGTGAGTTTTTTTCCAGGACGAGAGTTGGAGATTTCGGGTTTCTTATCCGCTTTACGGATTGGCATAACATCAGTGATGCGACGTGTTTTTTTCTTACGAGCCATTCATAGTTCCTTTTTATAAAATTTTGTGGATTGTATCATTTTCATGTCTAAATTTATAGGCAAATAAAAAACGGAAGCACGTCACTTCCGTTTTTCTTTATCAGTAAAAACTGATTACAATTATAACAATCCACCTTGTCCTAATGCGGGATCAGTATCACGAGCTTTTAATGCATCTTCTAC
Source organism: Haemophilus sp. SZY H8 (assembly GCF_018829755.1). Classification (NCBI taxonomy): domain Bacteria; kingdom Pseudomonadati; phylum Pseudomonadota; class Gammaproteobacteria; order Pasteurellales; family Pasteurellaceae; genus Haemophilus; species Haemophilus sp. SZY H8. The sequence continues at coordinate 441,024 of NZ_JAHKJY010000002.1, read as the reverse complement.
TGTTAATCCTAATGCTTTTGCAACACCAGCGCCGTATGCAGGATCACACCAGTGACAATTACGGATATGACGGTATTTGATGAAGTCAGGCGCATCCCCCATTGCCGCTGCAGTATTATTAAATAATGCTTGTTTTTGTTCAGCATTCATTAAGTTAAATAATGCACGAGGTTGGCTGAAGTAGTCATTATCATCTTGGCGATAATCCCAGAATGCAGCATCACCATTGATACGAAGAGGTGGTTCTGCAAAATCAGGTTGTTGTTGCCATTGGTTGAAGCTGTTTGGTTCATAGTGTGGTAAGCTTCCGTAGTTACCATCAACACGACCTTGACCATCGCGTTGGTTGCTATGAACTGGGCAACGTGGACGGTTTACTGGAATTTGACGGTAGTTCACACCTAAACGGTAACGTTGTGCATCCGCATAGTTAAATAAACGAGCTTGTAACATTCTGTCAGGACTTGCACCGATACCTGGAACTAAGTTGCTTGGTGCAAAAGCAGATTGCTCTACATCAGCAAAGAAGTTTTCTGGGTTACGATTAAGTTCAAATTCACCTACTTCAATTAATGGATAATCTTTTTTCGGCCATACTTTTGTTAAGTCAAATGGGTGGTAAGGCACTTTTTCAGCATCAGCTTCAGGCATGATCTGTACAAATAGTTTCCATTTAGGGAAGTCACCGCGTTCAATTGCTTCATATAAATCACGTTGGTGGCTTTCACGATCATTGGCGATGATTGCAGCAGCTTCTGCATCGGTTAAATTTTTGATACCTTGTTGAGTATGGAAGTGGAATTTAACCCAGAAGCGTTCACCAGCTTCATTCCAGAAACTATAAGTATGTGAACCATAACCATGCATATGACGATAGCTTGCTGGAATACCACGCTCGCTCATTACAATGGTAACTTGATGTAACGCTTCCGGCAATAATGTCCAGAAATCCCAGTTGTTCGTTGCTGAACGCATATTAGTGCGAGGATCGCGTTTTACCGCTTTGTTTAAGTCTGGGAATTTACGAGGATCACGTAAGAAGAATACCGGAGTGTTGTTACCCACTAAGTCCCAGTTACCTTCTTCAGTATAGAATTTTAATGCAAAACCACGAATATCACGTTCAGCATCTGCTGCACCTCGTTCTCCCGCAACAGTGGTAAAGCGCGCGAACATTTCTGTTTTTTTGCCAACTTCACTGAAAATTTTTGCACGAGTATATTTAGTAATATCGTGTGTGACAGTAAAGGTACCAAAAGCACCAGAACCTTTTGCGTGCATACGGCGCTCAGGAATTACTTCACGAACAAAATCTGCTAGTTTTTCATTTAACCATAAATCTTGTGCAAGTAATGGGCCGCGAGGTCCTGCTGTTAAGCTGTTTTGGTTATCGGCAACAGGGGCACCGTTACCCATGGTAAGATTAGAGCCACTTAAATGTGAAAAAGGGCATTGAGAACTCATAGAATACTCCTTGTAAAGTAAATAATCGTTTGGTTGAAATAAATTTCTTGGGTATCATACAAAAAGGTTTTGACGATTGAAATCTATTGAATCAATTCAAAAAAACTATTTTAAACTTTATCTATATTGAGTTCCTTTTGATAAAGTTTCATAATGAAGCATTTCGATCTTTCATAGCGTTTAAAGATTAGCTTTAAATTTTTTTAATGAGTTAATTTTGAGCGCGATTCCTAATTTAGGATTAATTTATGGCTGAAATTAAACAATCTGATATTCCTAATCAGGCAAAACGTAAAAAAAGTCTCGGTATTTTTATCGTTATTTTACTTATTTTAAGTATCACTTGTACTTTGTATTGGTTTTTCTTCTTGAAGGATTTTGAAGAAACAGAAGATGCTTATGTGGGTGGAAATCAAGTAATGGTGTCATCACAAGTTGCGGGCAATGTAGCGAAGATTAATGCGGACAATATGGATAAAGTCCATGCAGGTGATATTCTAGTTGAATTGGATGATACGAATGCAAAACTTAGTTTCGAACAGGCCAAAAGCAATCTCGCCAATGCTGTGCGTCAGGTAGAACAGCTCGGTTTTACTGTGCAGCAATTGCAATCGGCTGTACACGCTAATGAAATTTCTTTAGCTCAAGCACAAGGCAATTTGGCGCGCCGAGTTCAACTTGAAAAAATGGGCGCGATTGATAAAGAATCTTTCCAACACGCAAAAGAAGCCGTCGAGCTTTCTAAAGCAAATTTAAATTCCTCTAGAAATCAATTAGCTGCTAATCAGGCTTTATTGAGTAAGGTTCCATTACGTCAACAACCGCAAATACAGAACGCAATGAGTTCACTGAAACAGGCTTGGTTGAATTTACAACGTACAAAAATTAGAAGCCCAATTGATGGCTATGTGGCTCGTCGTAATGCTCAGGTTGGGCAAGCCGTTTCAGTCGGTGGCGCATTAATGGCAGTGGTATCTAATGAACAAATGTGGTTAGAAGCTAACTTCAAAGAAACCCAATTAACGAATATGCGCATTGGCCAGCCGGTGAAAATTCATTTTGATTTATACGGTAAAAATAAAGAATTTGATGGCGTGATAAATGGCATTGAAATGGGGACTGGCAATGCGTTTTCTCTTTTGCCTTCACAAAATGCTACGGGTAACTGGATTAAAGTGGTGCAACGTGTGCCTGTGCGAATTAAATTAGATCCACAACAATTTGCTGAAACCCCATTACGAATTGGTCTTTCTGCAACGGCAAAAGTAAGAATTGCAGATTCATCTGGCCCAATGTTGCGAGAAAAAGCAGAACCGAAAACTTTATTTGCTACTGATACACTTAAATATGATGAAAGTGCGGTAGAAGATTTGATTGAATCTATCATTCAGCAAAACAGCCATTAAGGCGGCGTTATGGAAAATTCCGCAAAAAAATTTCCGCCAATTCAAGGTGGCGCCTTGATTTTATTGACGCTGGCTTTATCTCTCGCCACCTTTATGCAAGTATTAGATTCTACGATTGCAAATGTGGCGATTCCTACTATTGCGGGCGATCTTGGCGCATCTTTTAGTCAAGGTACGTGGGTAATTACTTCTTTTGGTGTGGCAAATGCGATTTCTATTCCAATAACGGGTTGGTTAGCAAAACGTTTTGGCGAAGTGCGGTTATTTTTAGTCTCAACTTTTTTATTCGTTGTTTCTTCTTGGCTTTGTGGGATTGCGGATAGCCTTGAAGCATTAATTATTTACCGAGTCATTCAAGGTGCAGTCGCAGGCCCGGTGATCCCTCTTTCGCAAAGTTTATTATTAAATAATTATCCACCAGAAAAACGAGGAATGGCATTGGCATTTTGGTCAATGACTATTGTTGTTGCTCCTATTTTTGGCCCAATTTTAGGCGGATGGATTAGTGATAATATCCATTGGGGATGGATCTTCTTTATCAATGTTCCGATTGGTTTATTAGTTGTGCTAATCAGCTGGAAGATTTTGGGGAACCGAGAAAGTGAAATTATTCATCAACCTATTGATAAAGTCGGTTTAGTTTTACTTGTCTTAGGTGTGGGATGTTTACAATTAATGCTTGATCAGGGCCGAGAGCAAGATTGGTTTAATTCTAATGAAATCATTATATTAGCTGTTGTTGCTGTCGTTTGTCTGATTGCCTTGGTTATTTGGGAATTGACAGATGATAATCCTGTAGTAGATATTTCGCTTTTCCATTCTCGTAATTTTAGCGTAGGGTGTTTATGTACCAGTTTAGCCTTTTTGATTTATTTAGGTTCTGTGGTATTAATTCCGCTCTTGCTACAACAAGTCTTCCATTACACCGCGACGTGGGCTGGGCTTGCGGCTTCCCCAGTTGGATTATTCCCAATTTTGCTTTCACCGATTATTGGGCGTTTCGGTTATAAGATTGATATGCGAGTTTTAGTGACGATAAGTTTTATTGTATATGCAATAACATTTTATTGGCGAGCGGTGACTTTCGAGCCATCAATGACTTTTGCTGATGTGGCTTTACCACAATTAGTGCAAGGTTTAGCGGTAGCCTGTTTCTTTATGCCACTTACCACGATAACCTTGTCTGGTTTACCTGCGCATAAAATGGCTTCCGCCTCTAGCTTGTTTAACTTTTTGAGAACTTTGGCAGGTTCAGTAGGGACATCTCTAACCACATTTATGTGGTATAACCGTGAAGCTGTTCACCATACTCAATTAACAGAACACATTAATCCTTATAACCCAATTTCCCAAAGTTTTTACCATCAAATGAATCAATTTGGTTTAAGTGATACCCAAACTTCAGCTTACCTCGCTCAACAAATAACATCGCAAGGATTTATTATTGGTGCAAATGAAATATTTTGGCTATCAGCTATGGGATTCTTAGGATTGTTTATTGTGATTTGGTTTGCAAAACCACCTTTTGGCGGTCGTCATTAGTATCATATTATTCAAAATTTGAATGATTTAACCTCAAAATGTATCAATGTAAACGTTGTTGACATTAAAACAGGATTAGGAGTAGATTAGGTCAAATAATAATCATAAATATAAAGGATTATTTTTATGCCTGCTAAGCCTCTGTACTACGCCCATTCTGCACAAGACGAACTCAGCAATCTTTTACCTTACGAACATTGGCAAACCTTACAAAGCCATTCGGTAAATGTTGGCGAAATGGCGTCGGAGTTTGCTCAGGTATTTGGTGCGCAGGAAATTGCCTGCCAGACGGGACAGCTGCATGATTTGGGGAAATATTCAGAAGCCTTTAATCACCGATTACATGGTGGCCCCTCAGTCGATCACGCTACTGCCGGCGCAAAAATTGCAGTCGAACGCTGGGGAAATGTGATCGGCAAACTAATGGCGTTTTGCATCGCGGGGCATCATGCCGGGTTGGCAAATGGAAACGGTGAAGGCGATAACCGCCGCACGTTAAAGGATCGTTTGGCGTTGCAATTTGGTGCAGATATTCCCGCCCTCGATAACCTGTGGCAACAAGAAATCAAGCTCCCTCAAAACCTGTCCGCCCCGCCACTCAAAGCCAACGCGCATCATCCTTTTTTCTCCTACGCCTTCTTCACCCGAATGCTCTATTCCTGCTTGGTGGATGCCGATTATCTTGATACCGAAGCCTTTTATTCAAACCTAGAAAACAAAGCCGCCAAGCGCGGCGGCTATCCCGATTTAAACGCCTTACAACATAATTTCAATCAATTTATCAACGATTTCAGACGGCGTATCGCACAAGCTCCAGCGCAAACTGAAGCCGAAAAACGCAACGCCTCCTTAAACCGCCTGCGCAGCGAAATTCTTGATTACGCCGTAGAACAAGCGGCACAACCGCAAGGATTGTTCACGCTCACCGTACCGACCGGCGGCAAAACCTTCACTTCCATGGCGTTTGTGCTGGAACACGCCAAACGGCACGGTATGCAGCGCGTGATTTACGTCATCCCGTTCACCAACATCATCGAACAAAATGCCGCCGAATTCCGCAAAGCCTTTGGCGAATTAGGCGAACAAGCCGTGTTGGAACACCACAGCACCTTTGACGACGGCAAACTGCAAAATAAGGCCACCAAAGACAAATTGTGCCTTGCCCGAACTTACTACCCAAGCAGCCCTGATGCGCTTGACTGCCGACAGCTTTTCGATTTCTCAACACCTCAAGCTATTTATATGACTTGTTCGTTAAATTTTGCACGTTTTAAATTTGGAGAATAGATGTGAATTTCGACTATATAGCCCATGTCCGCAAAGCAGACGGGCAGCCTCAATGTTTACAAACGCATCTAACGGAAACTGCCGAGATCGCCAAATTATTGGCAGCTAAGCTGGATTTAGATCAGGCGGGCGAGTTGCTCGGCCTCATGCATGATTTCGGTAAATATTCCCGAAAATTCCAAAATATATCCACGATGAAACGGGTTTGTTTAATCCCGATTTGGATGATGAGGAAAGTACGCCTAACGGCAGTAAAGTGGATCATTCCACCGCTGGTGCGCAATGGGTTTACCGAGAATTGAGAAAGTTTGGTGCAGCACAGGGCATCGGCGAATTTTTCGGACAAATGCCGGGTTTATGCATTGCCTCACACACGGCGAAGGCTTAATTGACTGTTGTTTCCTGTTTAGTTGTCTGATTGATGCCGACCGTATCAACAGTTCGGATTTTGAACGGGAGGCGCCAAAAGAAATCCGTCGCTTGACGGAAAACCTGATTGGCAAACGGCGATTGATCAATTGGAAACCAAATTAGCAGGTTTTGAAAACCGTTATCCCATTGATGGAATCCGCCGTCGGATTTCAGGCGACTGCCTAAAAAGAGCGGTCGATTTTCAAGGTATTTATACACTGACTGTGCTGACCGGCGGCGGCAAAACATTGGCTAGCCTGCGCTACGCTCTACACCATGCGCAAAAGCATAATCTTGATCGCATTATCTACATCATTCCCTACACTTCCATCATCGACCAAAATGCCCAAGCCGTACGCGAAATTCTCGGCGAAAATTGGGTGCTGGAACATCATTCCAATTTAGAACCTGAAAAACAAAGCTGGCAGGATAAACTGCTGTCTGAAAACTGGGATAAACCTATTGTCTTTACCACCATGGTGCAGTTCTTGGATGCTTGGTTCGGTGGCTGTACACGCGGTGCACGCCATATTCACCCGATGACAAATAGTGTCTTGATTTTCGATGAAATCCAAACCCTGCCGATAAAATGCGTGCATTTGTTTTGCAACGTATTGAACTGGTTGACGACATTTGGCAAAAGCACGGTAGTTTTATGCACGGCAACGCAGCCTCTTCTCGGTGAATTGGGTGTACAGAATTTCCCTGAAGGCAAGAGGGGAACCATTATCGCTCGTGGTTTATTAAAGCTGCCTGAAAAACTGCAACTGCATTTTTATCGTATTTTGTGAAAAATTATCAACAAAATTGGTTGCATATTGATTGTTCAGCGACTTATCGTAAATCGGGTAGTGATTTATGGGCTGTTGGGGCAACAGGGATTGGTGTGCAAACTTTAGCAAATTTAATGTTATCAAAATCATTGAAGTAAGGAGATATGATGACAGAAAGAATTTTTTGCTCCTTTAGTCGATTATATGATGTCTTCACCGATAGTGGTGTCCGTTTTTGAAAAAGAAAATGCAGTGAAAGATTACCGCACTTTGATTGGTACAACGAATCCAGAAACTGCACCAGAAGGTACAATTCGTAAAGATTTTGCATTAAGTCAGCGTGAGAATTCGGTTCATGGTTCGGATAGTGTGGAAAGTGCAAATCGTGAAATTGCCTATTTCTTTACTGATTCTGAAATTTTTGAGCGTTGATGCTTAACTTATAAAAAGTGATATACATTAAAGGCTAATGCAATTTTGAATTTAAATTGATTTAGTCTCACTAGGCGCCATTTATATAAATTTTATCGGATTCAGGATTCAGTATCTTGAATCTATAAATGTATAAATGGCGTTTTAGCATTATTAGAACGTTAGTTTTAATTATAGTTATAAGCACTTCCCGTATTAAATTAAGAGGTAGATTCCGATATACTGAATATAAACTGTAATTGTTATGAAGCTTTCTCATATGAAATACCTTTCTTTCTCATTTCTTTTACTTGCTACTTCACCTGTGGTTTTAGCAGACAATTTGACTCAATCATTTCAACAAACTAAACAGCAATTCAATGAATTTCAATCTTTGAATCAAAATCGTTGGATTCAACAACATTCTTTTCAATCTGCTACTCAACAATCAAAAAATGATTCTCTTTCAAAAGCTTGTTTAAATTATCAAGGCATTCAATTTAAGGGCGTGACACTTGTTAAGGCAGACCACTTATTACCAAAGAAAGAAGAGTGCATAAATGAGGAAAGACTTAATCAACTTAGTCAGCAGCTTACACAGGAATATATTGATAAGGGATATATTCATAATCCATTCCAATTTGAAGATGATCACTCAGGTTTCTTAACTTTGCATGTTTTTGAAGGAAAAACTGCAGCATTAGAAAGTGATGATAAGCAACTTAATTTAAATCAATTGTTACCAAATGTTTTGGGTAAACCACTTAAAGTGCAAGATCTTGATCAAGCACTTGACCAAGCGAATCGTATACCTGGAAACAATGTGACCGTTGATGTTTTACCCGCTAAAAATGGTGAAATAAAATTAGCTTTTAATAATCAGGTAACTTCTCGTATTTCAGGCTCTATGGGTATAGATGATCGAGCATCAAAAAATTATGGACGTTGGCAAGCACGTGCTGCTGTGAACATTGGAAATCCGTTTGGTTTATCCGATACGTTATATTTAAGTGGAGCACATACTTTAAAATCCCATTATCAATTTAACCGCTCTTTGTTACTTCATTATTCTTTACCATACGGATATTGGACATTTAGTAGTTTTGCATCCTCCTCACAATTTAAATCACCTTTAATACTGGAAAACTTTTCTTTACAGCAAAATGGTCGTACTGTTCAAGCTGGAATTTCAGCTGAATATGTTTTCCATCGAGGAGCAAACCATATATCCACATTTTCTACCCAATTTGAAAAACTCAATAGTAAGAACCGTCTTGAAGACGTAGTGTTGGCATTACAAAGTCCAAAACTTTCTAGTATTTCTGTCGGTATCAATCATCTTCAATTATTTGAAAATGGAAACTTAGTTGTCGATATTCGTTATGAACAAGGAAAAAATAAAGCAGAGGAGCAACCTGAATCTCAATTTAAACGTTGGAACTTGGATCTGAAATTTAATCGTTATCAAGCATTAGGTAGCGAAACTTTCCGTCACTCTCATCAGCTCACTGGGCAGTATGGTTCGCATTATTTACCATCGGTAAAACAAGAGGATTTAACAGGGTATAATCGTGTTCGTGGTCTAAATGATGTAAATCTATCAGCTGAAAAAAATCTTGTATCACATAACGATATTGCTTGGATCAAGCAAACGAAAATAGGAACATTTTCGCCTTATTTGGGGTTCGATTTAGGCGTACAGAAATCTGTTGATGAAGATCAACGTGAAAAAGCACTTGCTTATGCGATAGGATTAAATTGGTCTCGTAAAGCATTTCAAGCAAATCTTGAATGGGCAACTGGACGATTATTTGGTAAATCAGATGGCGTAAAGCAAGAACGTTTTATTTCAACGAATTTTGTCTATTTGTTCTGATGTAATCAATAAAAAATCTTAATCCTGTGATACAGATCACGTTTTCTAGATTTTAAATACTGGTCGAACTTCTCTGATTTTGTTTTAATACAAACACTTCTCATAACTAGCAAGAGGCACTGTAGCCATACATGAGTGTCTCTTGAATTCTTTTTCATTTTAGAGGTAATAATATGTCTAAATTTTACTCATTAAGTAAAATTTCTCTCGCCATTACATTAAGTATTGCAGGGCAGTCAGCTTTCGCTGATATTAATGTTGCAGACAGTAACACTCAAGTTAGTAAAAAACAAAATATTGAAATCATCAATATTGCCAATCCAAGTAATTCAGGGCTTTCTCATAACCGATATAATAAATTTAACGTAGAGCAAGCGGGCGCTGTTTTAAACAATGCGCGTCAAAATGGAAAATCCCAACTTGCTGGAGATCTTAATGCTAACCCAAATCTCAAAACTCAATCTGCAAAAGTTATCCTTAATGAAGTGATTAGTCGTAATCCTTCTAAAATTGCCGGTAAACAAGAAGTTTTTGGGGATAAGGCTGATTATGTACTAGCTAACCCAAATGGTATTAGCGTTGAAGGTGGTGGTTTTATAAATACACCTAGAGCTTCTTTAGTCGTTGGTAAACCTCAAGTATCGACTGGAAATTTAAATGGTTATGATGTTACTGGTGATAAGGGATTGAATACCAATGGCAAAATTACAACAAGTGGTGATATTGATTTAATTGCACCGCAAGTAAATGTTGCAGGTCAAATCACAACAAGTGAAGGGGTAAATGTGATTGCGGGTAAAAATAAAATTACTCGAGAAGATAACGGTACACTAAAAATCACTACAACAGAAAAAACAGGGCAAGTATTAGATGGGCGAGTGGTTGGTAGTATTCAAGCTGGCAGAATTCGTATTCATTCCGCTGATGATCGAGCCACAATTACAGCTCAAGCAACAGAGCTAAGCGCAAAAGAAATTAGTATTACCGCCGGTAAAGCCAATATAAATGGAAAAGTAAGTCGTGGAGATGGTTATAGTTCAGGTAAATCTGGCAAAGTAGGAACCGTTAATGTTCGTGAAGAACGCAGTGGTACCTCTGAAAATTATCAAGCGACACATATTAAAGCAGATAAACTCAATATTAATGTTATTAATCAATTGAATATTAATGGTGCTGATATTCAAGCTAAAACTAGCCAAATCAATGGTGGTGGCGTTCATTTAGGTTCAGAAAAAACAGTTGTTGCGAATAAATCCAGCACGTTTCAAAGTAAAGGTGGTTGGTATCGTAATGAATTGGATAGCAACAGAATAGAAACTACTCACCGTACGACTATCTCAAGCGACAATATCAATATAGTTGCTACAAAAGGTAAAGTGACAACTGAAGGCGCAAAACTTTCAGCAAAAACAACCGCACTTTATGGGGAGCAAGGTATAACTTTACGTGGAGCAAGTGCTACTCAGTCTCAAGCAGCTTATGCTGATTTTAAAAATGAAACGGCTCGTTTAAAAACGGGCACGAGCAATCAAGATAGTCATATTCAACGTTATACAGCAACTGAAATTTCAACACAAGATGACCTTGTTTTAGGTGGCAAAGGCGATGTTAATCTTATCGGCGTGGTTGCGAAGGTTGATGGAGCATTATTAGCTAAAAATGAAGGAAATTTAGCTTTTAATGCAGAAAAAACAACGGAACATTACAGCTTAAATGACCATATGCGTTTCTGGGGAGGCTTGGCAGGTTCTAAAACTGTGGGGACAGGGAGAAACGCTGAGATTATTCATGGCTCAGATCTCACAGTAAGAGGTGATGCTGTATTAGATGCGAAAATAGGCGTCCATATTACTGGTAGCCGAGTGGTGACTGGTGGTAATGGTATTGTAAAAGGAAATGCAGGTTCCTTAACTATTGATAGTGCTCACGCAAATAAAACTTCGAGTGATTATGCTCGTCAGGGGACGATTTTTGATATAACTAAAGCTCGTAAAAGCAGCTATGAACATACTTCCACTGCACGTGGTTCAACACTTAAATCAGAGTCAAACCTACAGCTTTCCACTAATAAAAATGTCAGTATTATAGGCTCAAATGTTCAATCTGCTGGTTTATTAGATATTGCTGCGAAAAGTGGTATCGAGATTAAAGGTGCGACTAATCATATTGAAAAATTTTCAAATGAAGCAGGCTTCAGTCTTTTTGGTGGATTTGATAGTTTAAAAACTACATTCCAGCATGGACATTTAACAGCGAACTTAAATATAGATAACAGTAAAGGTAAACCAAGTGTTGATTCTGATGCTGAAATCAGTATTGATAAAAAGCCTGATGCTGTAAAAGCAGAAGGCAAATTCCATGTAGGTTTGCATGCGTATAACAATAGTCAAAATAGCCAAGCTACGACGCATACTGCCTCAACATTAAAAGGTGGGGACGTCTCTTTAACTGGAAAAAAAGTGGTGATTTCTGGTAGTGAAGTTGCCGCAGCAAAAGGTAATTTAGCTATTCAAGCTGATCACATCACTACGAAAGCAGATTCCAACGAATCCATCAAAAATAGTGTAAAAAACGAGGTGAATATCGGTTTAAGTGGTACTGTAACAGAAAGTAAAGTTAGTGCTACTTTAGGTTCAAGCGTGAATCATTCACTTAATTCATCTGTAGATAATAAAGCGCAAGTGAGTAAGCTTTCCGCTGTAAATAATGTTCAACTTAATGCAAATCGTATTGAGCACCAAGGTACACAAATACAGGCTAATGGAAATATTCAAGAAAATGCCAAACAGATTGTTCATTCTACCGCACAGGATAGCCATAATGGTTTCGGCAATAATGTGAATGTAGGAGTAACAGTTTCAGCCAGCATTGATAATAAAAAAGCATTTAGCGTTCAAGCAGATCTTTCTGCAAAAGGTGGGCGTGAAACATCCTCAAGTGTTACTCATCATGCTTCAGCATTGCAAGCGGGTAAAAATGTGGATGTAACGGCAAATCATATTCAAGATAATGCAACGAAATATAATGTTGGTGAAACGGCTCAATTTAACTCACAAAATCATCAACTTGTTGCTGTCGCTAATCAAGCTTCAACAGACAAAATGAATGCTGGAGCAAGTGTTGGTGTTTCGGCTAATACGACTGATTTTCAACGTTTTAATGTATCCGCTAATGTTGGCGCAAATTACAATCAATCAAGTAATCATGAAAGCAATTCAGTACAAGGTTCTGTTAATGCTAAAAATATAAACATCAACACAGGTAAATTAAATAGCCAAGCAAATATTCATGGAAAAGAAAACGTGAATATTAATGCTCAAACTGCACAATTTAATCAAGCAACAAACAGTAAGAACCAATCTGGTGGTGGTTTTGATGCTAAGTTAGGCGTCGGAGCTATGGTTGTACCGTCGGCGGGGGCAGCAGTACCATCTATTGATGTAAGTGTGTCTGCAAATGGTAACCAAGGTAATCAAAGCCAAGCAGTAACAGGCTCTATTTCTGGTAAAAACGTGAATGTCCAAACCCAAGGCGTGCTAAGTTTGCAAGGAACGAATGTACAGGCTACAGAAAATGCCAATTTATCTGGTAAGCGAGTAAATATCACCGCAGGCAATAATCATAATCAAAATACGGCAGCAACTGTTGGGTTAGGTGTAAATATTGGTGCTGATGTATCTAATGTTGGCTTTAATGCGAATGTTGGTGTGAATGTTGGTAATAGCCAAACCCATACTGGCGTTTCAGTAAATGGCAAGAATGTGAATATTACCGCACAGAATGGGGTGAATTTACAAGGTGTAAATTCTCAATCTCAAAACCTTAACTTAAATGCAGGTAAAGGTAATTTATCACTTACAGCAGCAAAAGATAATGTGAACAAAACCGATGTATCCGTAGGATTAAAATTAGGTGGAGGTGTTAGTGAGCAAAAATGGATGCCATCATCTGGTAGTGGAAATTTATCAGTAAATGTTATTCGTAATGAAACTCATACGGAAACCGCTATGAATACCAATACAGCGACAATTAATGCTGGTGGTAACGCTAAATTTGTGGGTGGTTCAGTTAATGCAAATCATGTAAACGGTACAATTTCTGGGGATTCTCATACTGAACAACTAGCAAATAAGGTGAATGAAGTGAGTGTCAATCTTTCTGCTAATGGCAGTGGAAAACTCACTGTTCCAACAGCAGATAAATGGGCTGAAACAGCTAAAAAAGATTGGGATAATGGGACTATTGCTGGTGTGAAAGCAGAAGCAAAAGTTGAAGTTAATGCGAAAAAACAACAAACTGCAACTAATGCTGGGGTGAATGCTAAGCATAATCAGGTTGTAGTAAAAGGTGTCAAAACCCGCACTGAAATGAAAAATGCTCATAGCCGTCAACTTCATTTTAAAGTAGATGCTACAACACAAATTAAACAACGTGTCGAAAGCAAACTTCCAGAGAGTGTGAAACCAATAGTCAAACCTATACGAGGTCTCCACTTACAATTGGTAAAAAATAATAAGCCAAGTGTTAAAGTGCGGGTAAAACACTAGAAATTTTCATCTAAGGTATCTCCTTTATATAATAAAAGCACCTAAACAATAGTTTAGGTGCTTTTAAGTTATTTATACGATTTTAATTTAACTAATTTAAAATATTAACCTGCTCTAAAAATTCTTCTTCTGTTAATACTGCAATATTTAGTTCCTGCGCTTTGGCTAGTTTAGAGCCAGCAGCGTCGCCTGCGATGACAAAGTCCGTTTTACTGGAAACAGAACCACTTACTTTTGCGCCTAGCTGCTGTAGTAATACTTTTGCTTCGTTGCGACCCATTTGAGTGAGGGTGCCAGTGAGGACGACGGTTTTATCTTTGAATAAGTTTTCACTGGCTTCTTTTACTTCCACTGTTTCCCAATGTACACCTTGTGCGATTAAATCATCAACAACGGCAACATTATGTGCTTCACGCCAGAATACAAAAATTCTGTTTGCTACAACTTCACCCACATCAGGCACTTGTTGAAGCTGCTCAAGATCAGCGGCTTTAAGCGCATCTAAGGTTTTGAAGTGATTCGCAAGATTTAATGCAGTGGCTTCGCCTACTTCACGTATGCCTAAAGCAAAAATAAAGCGAGCAAGGGTCGTGCTTTTGGCTTTTTCAAGACTATTGAGAGCGTTTTCTGCAGATTTTGCGCCCATTCTTTCTAAGCGTGTGAGCGTAGTTAAATCAAGTTTAAATAAGTCCGCTGGTGTATGAACCAGTTCGCGATCGACTAATTGCTCTATTAATTTTCCACCCACACCATCAATATCCATTGCTTTACGAGAGACGAAATGTTTTAACGCTTCTTTGCGTTGTGCAGCACAGAATAATCCTCCCGTACAGCGAGCCACCGCTTCGCCTTCAATACGAATAATTTGAGAGTCGCACACAGGGCAATTTATTGGGAAAATAATTGGTTTAGCATTATCAGGGCGACGTTCATGTAATACTCCGATAATTTGTGGAATCACATCCCCCGCTCGACGAATGACAACAGTATCGCCAATAGCAATGTTTAAGCGTTCAATTTCATCACCATTGTGTAAGGTGGCATTGCTTACTGTGACACCTGCAACAAATACTGGTTCTAATTTAGCGACTGGTGTGATTGCACCCGTTCGGCCAACTTGGAATTCAACATCATTCAGCACCGTTAATTCTTCTTGGGCTGGGAACTTATAAGCAATCGCCCAACGAGGTGCTTTGGAAATAAATCCTAGTTCATTTTGTAAGGCTATATCATTGATTTTTAATACAGTTCCGTCAATGTCATAACCTAGTGAGCTTCGTTTATTTTGAATATCCCGGTAAAAATCTAAAACTTCATTTGTGCCATTACATAAACGAATTTCTGGATTCACTGGAATACCGATAGATTTTAGCCATTGCAAACGAGCATAATGAGTGTTTGGTAGTTCAACGCCTTCAGCAATCCCAATGCCATAAGCATTTAATACCAATGGGCGTTTACTTGTAATATTAGGATCAAGTTGACGCAAAGAGCCTGCTGCCGCATTACGAGGGTTAGCAAAGGTCTTTTCACCATGTTCTAGTGCATATTCATTTAAACGCTCAAATCCTGCGTGTGGCATAAAAACTTCGCCTCGCACTTCTAAGCGTGTGGGAGGATTGTCCGTTAGAAGTTGTAATGGGATATTACGAATAGTGCGGATATTGGCTGTAATATCTTCGCCTGTGGTGCCATCACCACGAGTGGCTGCTTGGGTGAGCACGCCATTTACATACAAAATACTCACTGCTAAACCATCAAGTTTAGGTTCGCAACAGAAGGTAAGCGGTTTAGGTAATATGATTAAACGATCTTCAATGCGTTTTACAAAGGCATTGAATTCTTCATCGGAAAAAGCATTATCTAAAGAGAGCATGGGAATTTCATGACGAATTTGGCTAAACCCAGAAAGTGGTTTTGCACCAACACGTTGAGTTGGGGAGTCTGAAGTAAGAAATTCTGGATGTTCTAGTTCTAACGCTTTTAGCTGATGAAATAGACGATCATATTCGCTATCAGGCACGGTTGGATTATCTAGAACGTGATATTCATATTCATATTGGCGCAAGGTTTTGCGTAGATTGTCTATTTGAGTTTGAATATTTGTCATAAAATTCTCGAGGAAAAATGACCGCACTTTTTGTTTGTTTATAGTGAAAATAGACAGGCATAAAGCCTGTCTCAATAAAGATAAAAGTGCGGTAAATTTAAGGTATGAATTTACACGCGAGCAAGATATGTTTGCTCTGCATTTTCATCAAAGATTTCTTGTTCTTCAGTAAGCACTATGCCTTGTAAATCTTCGGCTAATGTATGAGCAGCGCGGATCATCATTCGTAAATTAGCGAGATTATTACCTGGTGATGGTAGTTGCATAAAGAATACAATTCCCATTGTGCTGAAATCTACTAAGTTGTAAGAATCAAATGTTCCAGGCTGTTCTAAATTTGCCACGCTAAAGAGAACTGGACTTGCCACACTTAAATCTAAGTGGCGGTGATACATTTCATCCTCACCCAAGATAAACCCTAAGTTTTCAAGTGCTTGTACTAATTTCGCACCGTTAAATTGGTCGCTAGATTTTGGAATAAGATAAAGTTGAATATATCCAGTTGTTTGTTTCGGTTTAGCTGTTGTTTCTTTTGGTTCATTAAAAGATACGTTGTAGTCCACTTGACGTTCTTCGTGAGCTAATTCTGCAAGTTGCGCTCTTAATTCTGGTGATGATGAATTAATTCCATCGAAACTAGTATTTTTGCTTTGTTCTTCAATTTGTTCCAATGTCATATTCGCAACGCTATTTGATGTTGGCATATCATATTGTGGTTGAGTCGGCTTTAACGGCTCAGAACGATGATTTCCCATATCATAAACAGGTTGAACATTTGGAATTGAAATCTTAATGTCATCGACACTTTTTTCACTTTGTCTATAATCAACAGGTTCTTGATTTACTGCTGCATTAGGCATTACTTGATGACGAATTGGTGCATTTGCTTGCGCTGTAGTGACGTGAGACAAATTAGCATTTGTTGGTTGCGTTTCTTCTTGCGTATGGGATCTTTGCACATGAGAAGTGCGGTCAAATTTATTAGCTTTATCAAAATATTTTGATTTCTCACGACGATTTGACCATAATCCGTGCACGATTAAGGCAACAAGTGCCAAAATGCCCACAATAATCAAAATTGTATTTAAATCCATCTTTATTCCTTACGCGTGCTAGTCCTGCGAGAATGCTATTAATGGCGCTAATCCTACCATATTTCAGTAGGTGAAAAAATACTTCAATGCGTGGAATTTTAAGGGAAAAGAGCGGTCTGTTTTAGGCGTATTTTTATTGAAAGGAAAGAAAAATGTTGAATCCTAATGAATTAAAATCTGGTTTCCATTATTTTGTAATGGGGTGGCATTACATTACACAAAAAGGTTTGCGTCGGTTTGTTATTATTCCAATTTTGCTCAATACCGTTTTGCTTTGTGGTTTATTTTGGCTTTTTATTAGCCAAATCACGAGTGCGATTGATTGGGTGATGAATTTTATTCCAGACTGGCTTAGTTTTCTCAGTGTAATTTTGTTAACCCTGTCCATTTTAACAATTTTATTGCTCTTTTATTTTACTTTCACCACACTTTCTGGCTTTATCGCCGCACCTTTTAATGGCTTGTTAGCGGAAAAAGTAGAAAAAATGCTGACAGGTGAAAATATTAATGATGATAGTCTTGTGGATGTAATGAGAGATGTGCCTCGTATGCTTGCTCGAGAGTGGCAAAAATTACGTTATAGTCTACCCAAAATTATCGCCTTGTTTTTACTGAGTTTTATTCCTTTGGTTGGGCAAACCATCGTGCCTGTACTTACTTTCTTGTTCACTTGTTGGATGATGGCAATTCAATATTGTGATTATCCTTTTGATAATCACAAAGTCTCTTTTGATATCATGAAAAATGTGCTTGGCTATCAACGAACTCAAAGTTTAACTTTTGGTGGATTGGTAACTTGTTGTACATTTGTGCCTGTGATTAATTTATTAATTATGCCCGTTGCAGTATGTGGTGCGACCGTAATGTGGGTGGAAAATTATCGTAATGACTTACGTTTTAATATGAATAGTGATTCTTCATCTCAAGCGGGGCTTGAGGTTCGTTCAGAAAATACAGGGATTGTTAAATAGCTTACGGTTATAAAATAGATCAAATAACTATTTTTTTAATCAAAAGTGCGGTGTTATAAATAAACCAACATTAACAAAGCCTAACGAAAGGGAAATATTATGACAATTTATGCAGACAATTCTTATTCTATCGGAAATACGCCACTTGTGCGTTTAAAACACTTTGGTCACAATGGCAATGTGGTGGTGAAAATTGAGGGGCGTAATCCAAGCTACAGCGTAAAATGCCGTATTGGGGCGAATATGGTGTGGCAAGCTGAAAAAGATGGTACGCTCACGAAAGGAAAAGAAATTGTAGATGCAACGAGCGGTAATACTGGTATCGCTTTGGCTTATGTTGCAGCTGCTAGAGGTTATAAAATCACGCTCACTATGCCAGAAACTATGAGTCTTGAAAGAAAACGCTTATTGCGCGGATTGGGTGTGAATTTAGTGCTTACCGAAGGCGCAAAAGGAATGAAAGGCGCGATTGCGAAAGCAGAAGAAATTGTTGCTTCGGATCCAAACCGCTATGTCATGCTTAAACAATTTGAGAATCCAGCCAACCCACAAATTCATCAAGAAACAACAGGCCCTGAAATTTGGAAAGATACGGATGGTAAAGTCGATGTTGTTGTTGCTGGCGTAGGGACAGGTGGTACGATTACGGGGATTTCTCGCGCGATTAAATTAGATTTTGGTAAACAAATCACTTCTGTTGCGGTTGAGCCAGTGGAATCTCCCGTCATTACTCAAACTTTAGCGGGTGAAGAAGCAAAACCAGGCCCACACAAAATTCAAGGCATCGGAGCAGGTTTTATTCCTAAAAATTTAGATTTATCTATTATTGATCGCGTAGAAACTGTTGATAGCGATACCGCACTTGCCACAGCTCGTCGCTTAATGGCGGAAGAAGGCATTCTTGCAGGGATTTCATCTGGTGCAGCTGTCGCAGCTGCAGATCGTTTAGCTAAATTGCCAGAATTTAAAGATAAATTAGTTGTGGCTATTTTACCTTCGGCATCAGAACGTTATTTAAGTACCGCATTATTTGAGGGCATTGAGGGATAGGTTATATTACGGGTAAAGTGCGGTAAAATTTTGCTGCACTTTTAATGTTCTTCTTATAACTAAAAAATCTAACTCATTACATAATCGTCTTGTTTTTCTATTAATTAGACTTTTATAATCAAGCTAATTCAAACATCATATAAGGAATACAATTATGAAAAAACTATTTTTTACAACCGCACTTTTGGCTGCGGGTTTAACATTTTCTACACTTTCAAACGCAGGTGAAATTTCAGAACGCGTTGAGAAAACAAAGACATTGCTCGTAGGGACAGAAGGGACTTATGCGCCATTTACTTTCCATGATAAAAGTGGAAAATTAACAGGCTTTGATGTAGAGGTTATTCGTAAAGTGGCTGAAAAGCTCGGTTTGAAAGTAGAATTTAAAGAAACACAATGGGATGCAATGTATGCGGGGTTGAATGCAAAACGTTTTGATGTGATTGCAAACCAAACTAACCCAAGCCCAGAGCGTTTAAAAAAATACAGTTTCACAACGCCTTATAATTATTCTGGTGGGGTGATTGTAACAAAATCATCGGATAACAGTATTAAATCATTTGAAGATTTGAAGGGTCGTAAATCTGCGCAATCTGCAACAAGTAATTGGGGTAAAGATGCAAAAGCTGCAGGCGCGCAGATTCTTGTAGTGGATGGTTTAGCACAGAGCTTAGAGCTTATTAAACAAGGCCGTGCAGAAGCAACAATTAATGATAAATTGGCTGTATTAGATTATTTTAAACAACACCCGAATGCTGGTTTAAAAATTGCTTATGATCGTGGGGATAAAATTCCAACAGCCTTTGCTTTTTTACAAGGTGAAGATGCATTGATTACAAAATTTAATCAAGCACTTGAAGCACTTCGCCAAGATGGTACATTAAAACAGATTTCAATTGAATGGTTTGGTGATGATATTACTCAATAATTGGTTGGCGAGTCTTCCATTTATGAGCGCAGAACGAGCTGATTATGTAATCAGCTCGTTTTGGCCTATGTTGGAAGCAGCAATTTTATACACATTGCCATTGGCAGTCATTTCCTTCTTCTGTGGTTTGCTTATTGCAGTGATTGTTGCAGTTATTCGTACTTTGCCTAGCCCTAATTTACCCTTAAAATTGTTACAGGCTTTATGTCGAGTGTATATCTCTATAATTCGAGGTACACCGATGTTAGTACAAATTTTTATTATTTTTTATGGATTACCTGAAGTTGGTATTACTTTAGAGCCCTTCCCGACAGCGATTATTGCATTTTCTATTAATATTGGTGCTTATGCAGCAGAGACAGTTCGAGCTTCAATTATTGCTATACCTAAAGGGCAGTGGGAAGCTTCTTATGCGATAGGTATGAATTATCGACAAGCATTTATTCGTACAATTATGCCACAGGCTTTACGTATTTCAGTACCATCACTTTCTAATACTTTTATTAGTACAGTGAAAGACACTTCACTAGCTTCTCTTGTTTTAGTGACAGAATTATTCCGTATCGCACAGAATATTACGGCAGCAAACTATGAATTTATTTTAATTTATAGTGAGGCCGCTTTAATTTATTGGATTTTCTGTTTTGTTTTATCTTTCTTACAAGATCGTCTTGAAATTCGCTTATCTCGCCATTTATAAGGAATGTTTATGTTAAAAGTAACCAATATTCAAAAAAACTTTAATGGCAATCATGTATTAAAAGGCATTGATTTTGAGATAAATAAAGGTGAAGTTGTCGCTATTTTAGGTCCCTCAGGCTCAGGAAAAACGACATTTTTGCGTTGCCTAAATTTGTTAGAGCGCCCAGAGCAAGGTAAGTTAGTTTTTACTGATGGTGATTTGAAAATTGATTTTAGTCGAAAAATTACGAAATCGGATGAATTAAGTTTACGCCGTCGTTCATCAATGGTATTTCAACAATATAATTTATTTCCTCATCGTACAGCACTTGAGAATGTAATGGAAGGGATGCTGGTGGTTCAAAAACAACCGAAAGAGCAGGCTCGAAAAAAAGCATTAATGTTGTTAGAGAAGGTTGGGTTAAGAGCTAAAGCAGATTTATTTCCATCACAACTTTCTGGTGGGCAGCAACAACGAGTTGGTATTGCTCGTGCCTTGGCGGTACAACCAGATTTAATTTTATTAGATGAACCTACATCTGCGTTGGATCCTGAATTAGTAGGCGAGGTATTGCAAACCCTTAAAATGCTTGCACAGGAAGGATGGACTATGATTATTGTTACTCATGAAATGCAGTTTGCGAAAGATGTTGCTGATCGTGTGATTTTGATGGCGGATGGGCATATTGTAGAACAAAATACAGCAGATAAATTCTTTACTTGCCCAAAACAAGAACGCACTCGACAATTCTTAATGCAAGCTAAAATGCCTTTAGACTTAGATTACTGTATTTAACTTTCTTATTACTTTGAAAAGAGAGTGACTACTCGTTTTCATTGGATAAAATTTGGTGTACAAATAACGTTTAGAATAATCTGATAGAATGTTTTACATAAAAAAAATAATTGTGTAAAAATACCGACCTGAAAACCTAAAAGGAGTAAAAATGACTTTAATTGAACGTCTTAAGCAAGAGTTTATTACTGGCTGGAAGCCTTTTGAAGTAATATGGCTTGCGCTTTTCATTATTGCGCAGATTTGGGCTTATGTACAAGCGCCAGATTCTTGGTTAGCAATGATTTCTGGTATTTCCGGTATTTTGTGTGTGGTATTAGTAAGTAAAGGTAAAATTAGTAATTATTTCTTTGGATTAATTTTTGCTTACACTTATTTTTATGTCGCTTGGGGATCAAATTTCTTAGGCGAAATGAATACCGTACTCTATGTATATTTGCCATCTCAATTTATTGGTTACTTCATGTGGAAAGCCAATATGCAAAATAGTGATGGTGGAGAAAGTGTGATTGCCAAAGCTTTAACTGTTAAAGGATGGGGGACACTAATTGTTGTGACTACGGTTGGTACTTTGCTTTTTGTTCAAGCATTACAAGCGGCTGGCGGCAGTTCAACTGGTTTAGATGGTCTAACTACAATTATTACGGTTGCTGCACAGATTTTAATGATTTTGCGTTATCGTGAACAGTGGTTGTTATGGATTGCTTTAAATATCCTTTCTATTTTCTTATGGGCAGAAACACCAGCCATGTACTTAATGTATTCAGCCTACTTACTTAACTCGTTGTACGGTTATTATAACTGGACGAAATTGGTTAAACGTAGCTAAACATACTTAAGCAAAATTAGAAACAAAAAAAGAGCGGTAATTTTACCGCTCTTTTTTCTTTGCTTTGAAGATTAACGCATGGTCACGAATTCTTCTGAACCCGTTGGGTGAATAGCCACGGTGTTATCAAAATCAGCTTTTGTTGCGCCCATTTTGATTGCTACGGCAAATCCTTGAATCATTTCATCTACACCGAAACCAATACCATGTAAACCCACAACTTTTTCATCTTTACCCACACAAACCAATTTCATTTTGCACGGTTGGCGATGTTGAGTGACTGCGGTGTACATCGCTGTGAAAGAGGATTTATATACCTTAACATTTTCAGCACCATATTGTTCAATAGCTTGAGGTTCAGTTAAACCTACAGTGCCGATTGGTGGATGGCTGAATACAACGGTTGGAACTAAATTGTAATCTAAATGTTCAGTCGGTTTATTATTGAATAAACGCTCAGAAAGGCGTCGACCCGCTGCAACTGCAACTGGTGTTAATTCAATGCCGTTTTCGATAATATCGCCTACTGCATAAATGCCTTTCACATTAGTATTTTGATATTTATCTACTTTGACATAGCCGTGTTCATTCGTTTCTACGCCAGCATTTTCTAAGCCAATTTTATCTGTCGCTGGAACACGACCTGCAGCCCAAATAACGCAATCTACAATAACATCAGATTGACCATCACATTTTACTGTAAGTGAACCATCTGCATTTTTAACAATCTCAGATGGTGTGGAATTGGTATGTAATTGAATTCCATCTTGCGCAAGTACTTCCACTAATGTTTCTACGATTAATGGATCTTGATTACGCATTGGCGCATGGCGACGCACTAATAAATGGGTTTCCACGCCTAGGCTGTTTAATACACCAGAAAGTTCAACGGCAATATAGCCGGCACCGATAACCGCAGCGCGTTTTGGTAATTCTGTTAATGCGAAGAAACCATCTGAATCAATGCCGTATTCTTGTCCTTTAATGTTTGGACGATATGGGCGGCCACCTGTTGCGATTAAAATATGATCTGCGGTTACTTGTTCTTTTTTACCATCAGCAAGTGTTACTTCAATAGTATGCGCATCGACAAATTTTCCGAAACCGTTAATTACATCAATGTTATTTTTTGCTAATACATTGTTATAAGATGTATGAATACGACCAATATAGGCTTGGCGACTTTCAATCAGTTTTGAAAAATCAAATTTTTTCACTTCAAAATCAAAACCATAATCTGGCGCATAATTGTTAATTGCTTCTGCAATATGTGCACCATAAAACATTACTTTTTTAGGTACGCAACCTACATTTACACAAGTACCTCCAAGATGTTTTGCTTCAATGATTGCGCATTTTTTTCCATAGCTTGCAGCACGATTTAGAGAAGCAATACCGCCACTGCCACCGCCAATAGCGATGTAATCATAATGTTTAGTCATAGTTTGATCCTTTTTTAAACTCAAAAATTTTCCGTATTTTGCCTAATTTTTATGAAGAATGCTATAAATTGATGTAATTGGTCTTTTTAAATGTCTATCAATCTTAATTTTAAAAGAAAATAAGGCTGAAAATATCAGCCTTATTAAAGAGGGAGCTTAATCTGGCGTATAATAAAGTTTACCAATTTCAATTTTTTGACGCCCCGTCTCTTCTCGCCATTTATTACTATCACGTAAAGAATACACACAACCGCAATATTCCTGTTGATAAAACCGTTCACGCTTACTAATCTCAATCATGCGTTGCGAGCCACCTTCTTTTCGCCAGTTATAATCCCAATAAATAACATTATCATATTTTTCCGCAGCGCGATGCCCACAGCCATTGATTTGATCCATATCCTTCCAGCGAGAAATGCCCAGGCAGCTAGTAAATACAGGGAAACCATGTTCATGAGCATATTCAGCAGCTTTTTCAAAGCGCATATCAAAACACATAGTACAACGAATTCCCCTCTCTGGCTCCCATTCCATTCCTTTGGCACGATCAAACCAATTTTGACGATCGTAATCTGCATCAATAAATGGAATGCCAAATTTTTTAGCAAAACGAATATTTTCTTCTTTACGAATTAAATATTCTTTGAGTGGATGAATGTTTGGATTGTAAAAATAAATTGTAAATTCAATGCCAGATGCAAGGATTGCTTCCATCACTTCCCCCGAGCAAGGCGCACAGCATGAGTGTAAAAGGAGTTTATTATGTCCATCTGGCAACTCAAGTTTTTCACGAATAAAAGGTGCATTAGGATCTTTGCGTACCTTTTGTTTACGAGTTTTGCCTTGAAAATTAACCGCACTTTGCTCAGGTTTAGATTGAAGTTCTGTATTCATAAAGTTTAATTAAAATTAATTGGTATCAAGTATATAAGCTAAATTAAGGGCTAATAATTTCTATCTACAGACAAATATGCTAAAGAAATCAATGCCTTCTTATAATCACTCTCTGGCAACATTGCAATTGCATCTACTGCTTTTTGAGCTTCTTCTTTTGCACGATTCATCGCGTAATCTAAAGACTTATGCTCAGCCATAATAGCTAATACTTCATCAATAGCTTCTCGTTTACCACCTTGCTCAATCGCTTCACGAATTAAAGCCGCCTGTTGAGCATTACCATGACGCATAGCGTGTAGCAGAGGAAGAGTTGGTTTTCCTTCAGCTAAATCATCGCCTACATTTTTACCTAGAGCTTGCGCATTTGCACTATAATCCAATACATCATCCACGAGCTGGAATGCAGTTCCAAGATAACGCCCATAATCTTGTAAAGCCTTTTCTTGAGCTTCTGTTCCACCCGCCACAATTGCCGCAGCCTGACCAGCCACCTCAAACAAACGCGCAGTTTTGCTATAAATTACACGCATATAATTAGCTTCGCTCGTTTCAGGATCATTAACATTCATTAACTGCTGAACTTCGCCTTCTGCTAAAACGTTAGTCGCATCGGCCATAATGCCCAAAATCTTCAATGACTCTAATTGTGCAACTAATTGAAATGCACGCGTATAAATAAAATCTCCTACAAGTACACTTGCAGCATTCCCAAATTCTGAATTCGCCGTAGCGCGCCCACGACGCATATCGGACTCATCCACTACATCATCATGTAATAAAGAGGCAGTATGAATAAATTCAACAAAAGTAGCACAAGTAATTGAATTAGATCCTCCAAATCCTAAAGATCGAGCAGCGAGAACTGCGATCAATGGACGGATCCGCTTACCGCCACCTTGAACAATATAAAAACCTAACTGTCCTATTAATGGAACATCTGAATTAAGCTGAGCAAGGATACTTTGATTAACTTTTTGCATATCGGGATCTGCAAGTTTCTGGATCTCGTCTATGCTCATAAGATCTTGTTTCTTCATTTTTTCATCAATTATTAGTCAAAAGTGCGGTACATTTTACCCGAATTTTCAAACTTTCTGAAATCAATCTGCAAATGAAGGGAATTTTTTTATTTTATTGTAAATAAATTCTTGCCATAGGTAGGATTTTTCCGTAGAATTTGCGACCTATTTATATGAATTTTTAAGTGTGGACTGCTAAAGAGCAGGGAAACACAATTAAGCGGAGTATTTATGTACGCAGTTTTCCAAAGTGGCGGTAAACAACACCGTGTGAGCGAAGGTCAAGTTGTTCGTTTAGAAAAACTTGAACTTGCAACTGGCGCAACAGTTGAGTTCGATTCTGTGTTGATGGTCGTTAATGGTGAAGATGTTAAAATCGGTGCACCAGTAGTTGCTGGCGCAAAAGTAGTGGCTGAAGTAGTTGCACAAGGTCGTGGCGAGAAAGTTAAAATCGTTAAGTTCCGTCGTCGCAAACACAGCCGTAAACAACAAGGTCATCGTCAGTGGTTCACAGAAGTGAAAATCACTGGGATTCAAGCATAATTTCAGAGGAGATCAAGTAGATGGCAACTAAAAAAGCTGGTGGTTCAACTCGTAACGGTCGCGATTCTGAAGCTAAACGCCTTGGTGTTAAACGTTTCGGTGGCGAATCTGTATTAGCAGGTAGCATCATTGTTCGTCAACGTGGTACTAAGTTCCACGCGGGTAGCAACGTAGGTATGGGCAAAGACCACACCTTATTCGCAACTGCAGATGGTAAAGTTAAATTTGAAGTAAAAGGCGAGAAGAGCCGTAAATACGTAAGTATTGTTACTGAATAATTTAAAATCTATTCGATTGAAACGCCCTACAATTTTGTGGGGCGTTTTGTCTTTTTTAATTTCACATAAGCGAGCAAGCAATGAAACAACAACCTTTATTAGGCTTTACCTTTGCGCTTATTACCGCTATGGCTTGGGGATCCTTACCTATCGCTCTCAAACAAGCTTTATCTGTAATGAATGCGCAAACTATCGTATGGTATCGTTTTATTGTAGCGGCGATCTCATTATTAGCCCTACTTGCTTATAAAAAGAAATTACCTGAACTAATGAAAGTTGGCCAATATGCTTGGCTTGCTCTTATTGGAGTAATTGGTCTTACCGGCAATTTTCTATTATTTAGTAGTTCGCTAAATTATATTGAACCTTCAGTTGCACAAATTTTTATTCATTTATCCTCTTTTGGAATGCTTATCTGTGGTGTACTGATCTTCAAAGAAAAATTGGGGCTGCACCAAAAGATTGGACTTTTCTTATTGTTAATTGGTTTAGGCTTATTCTTTAATGATCGTTTTGATGTATTTGCCGGACTAAATCAGTATTCAACAGGTGTCATCTTAAGCGTAGCAGGATCCCTTATTTGGGTCGCTTATGGAATGGCGCAAAAATTAATGTTGCGTAAATTTAATTCGCAACAAATCTTGCTAATGATGTATTTAGGCTGTGCCATAGCCTTTATGCCGATGGCTGAATTCTCGCAAGTAAAAGAACTTACACCTTTAGCTCTGATTTGTTTTATTTACTGTTGTTTAAATACCTTAATTGGATACGGCTCTTATGCGGAAGCACTTAATCGTTGGGATGTATCAAAAGTCAGTGTTGTTATCACACTTGTACCTCTTTTCACGATCCTATTTTCCCATATTGCCCATTATTTTAGCCCAGCAGATTTTGCGGCACCAGAATTGAATAACATTAGCTATATTGGTGCATTTGTTGTAGTATGCGGGGCAATTTTATCCGCGATTGGACATAAATTATTACCGCACAAAACTCATTAAAGTGCGGTTTATTTTGGAGAAGTTTTAATGAAATTTATTGATGAATCCCTTATCCGAATTGAGGCTGGGGATGGTGGCAACGGTTGCGTAAGTTTCCGTCGAGAGAAATTTATTCCTAAAGGCGGCCCTGATGGTGGAGACGGTGGAGACGGTGGTGATGTATATTTACAAGCTGATGAAAACCTCAATACCTTAATCGATTACCGTTTTAATAAACGCTTTGCTGCAGAGCGTGGAGAGAATGGGCGGAGTTCAGATTGTACAGGGCGTCGCGGTAAAGATATTATTTTACCTGTTCCCGTAGGAACTCGCGCTATTGATAACGACACCCAAGAAACCTTGGGGGATTTAACCCAACACGGTCAAAAAATGTTGGTAGCCAAAGGTGGTTATCACGGTTTAGGGAATACTCGTTTCAAATCATCAGTAAACCGTGCACCGCGTCAAAAAACAATGGGAACACCGGGTGAAAAACGCGATTTATTACTCGAATTAATGTTGCTTGCCGATGTGGGAATGCTCGGTTTACCTAATGCAGGTAAATCCACTTTTATTCGTGCCGTTTCAGCCGCCAAACCAAAAGTTGCAGATTATCCATTTACTACTTTAGTACCAAGTCTCGGTGTTGTGAAAGTAGACGACTCACATAGTTTCGTCGTTGCTGATATTCCAGGATTAATTGAGGGTGCAGCAGATGGTGCTGGGCTAGGAATTCGCTTTTTAAAACATTTAGAACGTTGTAGAGTGCTTATTCATTTAGTCGATATTGCTCCAATTGATGGCTCTAATCCAGCAGATAATGTCGCTATTATTGAATCTGAACTTTTCCAATACAGTGAAAAATTATCAGAAAAACCACGTTGGTTAGTATTCAATAAAATTGATACGATGAGCGATGAAGAAGCTGAAGAGCGGGCTCGAGAAATTACTGAACAATTGGGTTGGGAAGAAGATTATTACCTAATTTCAGCTGCAACAGGGAAAAATGTTCCACCACTTTGTCGTGATATTATGGACTTTATCATAGCGAATCCACGAGAAGCTGAAATACAACAAGTTGCACCTGAAGAAGTAAAATTCAAATGGGAAGATTATCATCAGGAACAACTAGCGGAGCATCAACTTGATGTTGACGAAGATTGGGATGATGATTGGACCGAAGAAGATGATGAAGGTATAGAGTTTATCTATAAACCTTAATAAAATGGCGGTTCTAGCAGTTCATCAGCTATATGCTTCTAAATACTTAAAAGAGCTTTGTGATATAGGTGTTTTGAGTGAGATATCTTTGGGAAGAGATAAATTATTTATTCATCCTAAATTGATGTCGTTATTACGAGGTGAAAATAACGAATTTACACCTTATATATAATTTTCATAAAACTTTATGATGGATTTAGGAAAATAAAAATGGGATCGCAATGATCCCATTTTTGTTAGTGAGTACTCGTGCTGGTTGTAGTACGGTTTGCACGTTTACGATCGTTTTCCGTTAAGAGTTTTTTACGGATACGGATCGATTCAGGTGTCACTTCCACTAACTCGTCGTCATCGATAAACTCAATAGCTTGTTCAAGGGTGAATTTCACCGGCGTGGTTAAGACGATGGCATCATCTTTACCTGATGCACGCATATTGGTGAGTTTTTTACCTTGTAAACAGTTAACAGTTAAGTCGTTTGTACGGCTATGAATACCGATAATTTGACCCTCGTAAACTTCTACGTTGGCTTCGATCATTAATTTACCACGTTCTTGTAAACCAAATAGCGCATAAGCGAGTGCTTTACCTGTTGCGTTAGAAATTAATACACCATTTTTACGTTGGCCGATTTCACCTGGTTTGATGTCATCGTAGTGATCAAAGCTAGAGTAAAGTAAACCGGTACCAGACGTCATGGTCATGAATTCACCACGGAAACCGATTAAGCCACGGCTTGGGATGATGTATTCTAAACGAACACGGCCTTTTCCATCTGGCATCATATCGCGAACTTCGCCTTTACGGATACCTAATGCTTCCATGACAGAACCTTGGTGTTGTTCTTCTACGTCGATAGTCACTTGTTCGTAAGGCTCTTGTTTTCTGCCGTCGATTTGACGATAGATTACTTTAGGACGAGAAACTGCAAGCTCATAACCTTCACGACGCATATTTTCAATTAATACAGAAAGGTGTAATTCACCACGACCAGAAACACGGAATTCATCTGGGTTTGGTGTTTCTTCTACGCGTAATGCCACGTTGTGAACTAACTCTTTGTTTAAACGTTCAAGAATTTGACGAGAAGTCACATATTTACCTTCTTGACCTGCAAACGGTGAAGTATTTACACAGAAGAACATGGTTACAGTTGGTTCATCAACAGTTAATGAAGGTAAGGCTTCAACGGCATTGATATCACAAATAGTATCCGAGATATTTAATTCACCTAAACCGGTAATGGCAATGATGTCTCCTGCGTAAGCAATATTTTCTTCATAACGTTGTAAACCAAGGTGACCTAATACTTGTCCCACACGGCCTTGACGAGTTTTACCTTCGCCATCAATGATAGTCACCGGTTGATTTGGTTTGATTGCACCACGTTTGATACGACCGATACCGATAACACCCACATAGCTGTTATAGTCTAATTGGGATATTTGCATTTGGAATGGTGCATCTAATTCCACTTTTGGTGGTTCAACATGTTGAACGATCGCTTCAAATAACGGCGTCATATCTTCCGCTAATTCTTCGTGTTCAAGACCTGCTACACCATTTAATGCAGAAGCATAGATAATAGGGAAGTCTAATTGCTCATCCGTTGCGCCAAGGTTAACGAATAAATCGAATACTTGATCCACCACCCAATCAGGACGTGCGCCTGGGCGGTCAACTTTGTTGATAACTACGATTGGTTTTAAACCGTGAGTAAAGGCTTTTTGGGTTACGAAACGCGTTTGTGGCATTGGACCGTCAAAGGCATCTACCACCAAAAGTACAGAATCTACCATAGAAAGCACACGTTCTACTTCACCACCGAAGTCCGCGTGTCCTGGGGTGTCGACGATGTTAATGCGATAACCATTCCAGTTAATTGCGGTATTTTTTGCAAGAATGGTAATACCACGTTCTTTTTCGAGATCATTTGAGTCCATTACGCGTTCATCAACATCACCACGAGTGGATTCAAATGTACCAGATTGTTGAAGAAGTTTGTCAACGAGGGTGGTTTTACCATGGTCAACGTGAGCGATAATTGCGATATTGCGCAATTTGTTAATATCAATGTCGTTTTTCATTTATTACTTTCTTAAAGTTTAAGTTTTATAAGGTGGAATTTTAACACCACCGAATAGTCCAAGTAGTTTAAATTGGTGAGTAGAACTCACCCTACAAGAGAATGTTGAAAGGGCAAAAATTATACACGATATTTCGTTGATCTGCTATGCTGGGTGATAAAATAAATCCAATGAAAAAGGTAAGTGGTTACGTTATAATGCGCCTTTCATTTTTGTAAAGATTATACACATAGCAAAATAGAGGACTCCTTATGCCAAATGCAAATGCAATTGCCAACGTATTTAAACTGATCGAAGAGAACGATATTAAGTTCGTGCTACTTCGTTTCACCGACATTAAAGGTAAAGAACACGGTGTTTCTATCCCGGTTAGCCTTGTCGATGAAGATATGTTTGAAGATGGCAAAATGTTCGATGGCTCTTCTGTTGAAGGTTGGAAAACCATTAACAAAGCCGATATGCTTTTAATGCCAATTGCTGAAACTGCAGTAGTCGATCCATTTGCGCAGATCCCAACACTTTCAATTCGTTGTAGCGTTTATGAGCCAACAACCATGCAAAGCTATGATCGTGATCCACGTTCAATCGCTATTCGAGCAGAAAACTATATGCGTTCAACAGGTGTTGCAGATCAGGCATTCTTTGGTCCAGAACCTGAGTTCTTCTTATTTGATGATGTGCGTTTTGATGTATCAATGAATCGTGCTTCTTTCACCATTGATGACATTGAAGCTGCTTGGAACACCAATAAAAAATATGAAGGCGGTAACAATGCTTATCGTCCATTGAAGAAAGGTGGTTATTGTGCGGTGACACCAATTGATACAGCTCATGATATTCGTTCTGAAATGTGTTTAATTTTAGAAGAAATGGGTTTAGTCATCGAAGCTCATCACCATGAAGTGGCAACAGCAGGCCAAAACGAAATTGCAACGAAATTCAACAGCTTAACCTTAAAAGCAGATGAAACACAAATCTATAAATATGTGGTGCAAAACGTTGCCTTAGAACACGGCAAAACCGCTTGCTTTATGCCAAAACCAATCACAGGTGATAATGGTTCAGGTATGCACTGTAATATGTCATTAAGCAAAGATGGCAAAAACATTTTCCAAGGTGATAAATATGCAGGCCTTTCTGAAACCGCACTTTATTATATCGGCGGTATCATTAAGCATGCAAAAGCATTAAATGCATTCACTAACCCAAGTACTAACTCATACAAACGTTTAGTGCCTGGTTTTGAAGCACCAGTATTATTGGCTTACTCTGCAAGTAACCGTTCTGCTTCAATTCGTATTCCGGCAGTAACTAGCCCGAAAGCGATCCGTATTGAAGCACGTTTCCCAGATCCATTGGCAAACCCATATCTTGCCTTTGCTGCATTATTAATGGCGGGCCTTGATGGCGTAGTGAACAAAATTCATCCAGGTGATGCAATGGATAAAAATCTTTACGATCTTCCACCTGAAGAATTAAAAGATATTCCTGCAGTTGCAAGCTCATTAGAAGAAGCCTTGAATTCATTAGAAAAAGACTATGAATTCTTAACGCAAGGTGGTGTGTTTGCGAAAGACTTTATCGAAGCATTTATTAACATTAAACGTAAAGAAGTAGAACGTTTAAATATGACACCACATCCAGTTGAGTTTGAGATGTATTATGCTTAATTAGATTAGATATTGAACAAGGTAAGTGCGGTAATTTTTGACCGCACTTTTTGTATGTGATATAGCTTTGAATTAGTGTATAATCAGCATCTGGTTATAGATAGGATATAGATTATGCTAAATAAGTTTTTAGGTAAATTTCGCCGATTCTTGGCTTTCGATGAATTGCTAAAACAATTGATTATAAGGGATGTAAAACTTAAATATCGTCGTAGTTATTTGGGGTATCTGTGGAGTATTTTGAATCCATTAATGTTAATGATGGTTCTTGTTGTTGTTTTTTCTAATCTATTTCGATTTGATATTCCTAATTACCCTCTTTATATGATTTCAGGACAGTTTTTATTTACTTTTATGACTGAAGCAACAAATATGTCTGTTGGATCCATATCTGGAAATGCTTCTTTAATAAAGAAGACCTATGTGCCTAAATATATTTTCACGATATCAAAAGTTGGAAGTTCTCTTGTTAATTTGTTTTTTTCTCTAGGTGCATTAGTGATTGTTATGGTTTTTACTAATGCAGAATTTTCTTGGTGTCTTTTATTTTTTCCAATAGTTATTTTACAAGTATTTATTTTTAGTTTAGGTTTGGGCTTATGGCTCGCTTCAATTACAGTATTTTTTAGAGATATCCAATATTTATGGGGCGTTTTTATTTCTATGTGGGTTTATATGACACCTTTATTTTATCCGGTGTCAATTATTCCTGAAGAATACCGTATATTATATCAAAATGCTAATCCTATGTATGGTTATATAGAACAATTTAGAGATATTATTCTATATGCAAGATTTCCAAATCTAGAAACTATACTAATTGGCTTTATAACTGCTCTTATTGTCTTGTATTTAGGAGCTTGGTATTTTAATAAAAAACAAGATGAATTTATTTTATATATATGATGAATACTGAAACAATAATTAAAGTAAAAAATGCAACAGTTAGATTTAATAAAGCGACTGAAAACTATAATGGCTTAAAAGAATATGTGATTAAGATGCTAAAAGGTGAGCTTATGTTTCAAGAGTTTTTAGCATTAAAAGAAGTTAATTTTGAAGTTAAAAAAGGGGAATCTTGGGGGGTAATCGGTGCCAATGGTTCGGGAAAGTCGACACTTTTAAAGTTGATTTGTGGCATTTTGAAACCTTATAAGGGGACTGTAAAAGTACATGGTAAAATTGCTCCACTTATTGAGCTAGGAGCTGGATTTGACCCACAGTTAACAGCTAGAGAAAACATTTATCTAAATGGTGCATTATTAGGGCATAAAAAAGCTTTTATGGAGATGCATTTTAATGAAATTATTGAATTCGCTGAACTAGGTGATTTTATTGATGTCCCAATTAAGAACTTTTCTTCTGGTATGGCTGCTCGGCTAGGATTTGCTGTAGCCACAATTGTTAAACCTGACATTTTAATTGTGGATGAGGTACTTGCAGTAGGAGATATAGCATTTCAAGAAAAATGCAGGAAGCGTATGGAGTCATTACTTCAAAATGGTACGACATTACTTTTTGTATCTCATTCTAGTAAGCAAGTGAAAGAGCTTTGTCAAAATGTAATTTGGTTGGATAAGGGACATGTCGTAGCGCAAGGGAGGGCAGAAGATATTATTCAAAAATACGAGGGTAAATAAACATGATAAAAGGTAAGTATATTTATTTAGGTTGTAATTTATATAAGTTCGTAAATCCTCATAAGTTTGATTTATCTGAAGCAGTTTCTTTAATAAATGTGATGACAGGAGAGTTTGCTCGTCATCGAGATGGTATTATTATAGATTCATCATATGAGGCAGATGAATTATTTTTATACGATTCAAGTTTCAAGTTTCAAGTCATTGATAATTCCGTTACTTTATTCTGTACAAATCCAGGGATGCAAATGTATTATATTGCTGATTGTAATGGTATTTTAAGAATTGTTCAAGGTGAGCAATTCAGTAATTATTTATCATTATTTCCAATATTAGATAAAGAAGCAACATTTGTTAAGGATAGCTTACCTATTCAGAATGAGAATGAGAGAAAAGTTGTTGCTTTTGGTTCATCTTCAACAGAAATTTTTGATTATATCTTTGGTGATAATGAGAATTACTTGCCATTTTGGGCTTCAGGCTGGTCTGCTAGAGGATTAAGAAAAATTAATGAGCAAATGAAACCATATTTGAATACATTAATTAAAATTCCCAAAGATAGTGTTATTTTACTCCATTTTGGTTCTGTTGATACTGATTTTAATTTACCGTATAAAATGGCTAATTCTGGTTTTTATGATATTCCGCTATTTATTAAGGAGATGATTGATGGAATCTTGGCTCTCAAAGAGTATCTGAATAATTTGGGTTTTTGTCATATTTATGCCGTATTTACATCTCCTCCTCCTGAATTACCAAAATCATTCTGGAAAGATGTTTTTGGCTTGGATCAAATTTCAGAGTTAGTTAGAGGGAAGATATTATTTGATTTTGCTGTTAAATTGTCAGCATTACTACCAGTAATCAATTGTTTACCAGACTTTGTTTATTCTATGGATAAACTGGTTTGTAATAAACAATTTTCTAGAGATGAATATGATCACCACATTGATTTTATATCAGCTCAGGATATTGTTTATGATAAACTTAAATATATAGAAGGTATTCTTCCTAGAAGATTAGAAAAACATACTAGTTTATATAGGCATTTAGGGTGTGATGTTAGTTTTATTAGAAAAAATAATAAACCTCGATTAAGAAGTTGTCGTTAAATCAATATATTAATTTTATAGGTATTTTATGTATATAATTTCATTACTTGTGCATGAAAAAAAGGATATTATTTTGGAGCAGCTTTTGAATATTCAAAAGTATTTCCCTTCAGCAAAAGTAGTTGTCCATGTTTCTAAGTCAGCAAATTTTGCTTTATCTGAACTAGAAGAGTATTTAAAAGGTAAAGTAGATAACTATCATGTAAACCCTAATCAAGCTCAAACTACTTGGGGAGGGATTATTTCAGCCCATTTTTTAAATATTAAATATATTTATAATAATATCAGTTCTGATGCTCATGTTTTGTTTCACTCATCTAATGATATGTTTGTTAAATTAGGAATAGAAGAATATTTGAAAGGTAAAGATTATCTATTTAATTTCAGAAGGGTAAATTCATTTTTTACTTATTGGTGGGTCGGTGCTGTAGCAAAGCAAGACAAAAAACTCCTTAATTTATTAAAATTGCATAATTCATCAATGATCATAGGTTCTCAAATTGAAGGGAGTATGTATAAGATTGATTTACTTATGAGAATAATAGAGTTATGTGAAAAGCATAATTTATTAGAGAGCCAGCTTCACTATCCTAGAGAAGAAATCGTATTTTCATCGTTGGCAAATGCTTTGAATATAAAGTCAGATGGATTACCTTACGTATTATCAGAAGTACACCGATTCGATAGCAAATTGTGGAAGTTCTTTATGAAGTACAAAAGAATTCATCGCAATGACCTATTAAGAAAGATTGTAAATGCAATTTTCTTTAGGAGTAAATTTTATGAGATTAAACCTAAGGATATTGAGGCAATTAGAAATAATGATATCAAATACTTAGAGAAATTTGAGTATTTATACGATGGTGATAATAAATGGAAAATATTTAATTCAAATAATCTTTTTGCAGTAAAAAGAGTTGAGAGAGAGATTAATAATCCATTAAGAATTTACATTAGAGGTCTGAATTAAAAATGTCTATTGTTTTACAAAATGTTATATTTTATCCACATTCTCTAGAGCTTTCTCATTTATATGTACGAGGAAATAACTATGCTTTATTGAATAATGAAACGATTAAAATTAAGGCATATAATAGTATTGCATTTGATACTTACTTTAACTTTTTTTCTATTGAAAAATGGTTAAGATATTGTTCTCTAGATAATCTGTATCTAGAGTTTTCCTTTAAAGGAAATATTCAGATTAACTTGATAGGGTTAGATTATCGCCATACATTCTATCAATATGAGCAGGATTTACATCAAGAAATTTTATCTTCTGATAAAGAAAAACATCATAAGATTAGAATTGATCAATTCAATATGCAAAAAGTGCTCTATGTAAGTGTTAGAGCAAATGATGTGGATAGTATTATTAGTAATGTTTGCTTTACTACAGAGTCGGAAGTTGTTAATAAAGAATATAAACTTTCTTGTTGTATTTGTACTTATAATAGACAAAGCTATATTCAAAAATCAGCTGATGTTCTTGAAACAGGTATCGATAAAAATGGATTGAATATGGATGTAATAATTACAAATAATGGTGATCCAATTCAACTGAATAAAGAGTACAAAAATATTCATATCTATAAAAGTAAGAATATGGGAGGCGCAGGTGGTTTTACGCATTCTATTTGTAAAGCAATTGAGTCAAATAGTTCCCATGTGTTATTAATGGATGATGATATCAACTTTCACTTTGAATCTTTATTAAGAACCTATCGTTTCTTTCAATTTATTAGACCTGAGTATTTTGATGTGATGTTGGCTGGTTCAATGTTTTCATCAGATGAACGTTGGTTGCAATATGAACGAAATACAATTTTAGATAATAATGGCTTTCACCACCAAGGACATTTCCAAGATATGCGGGATCGTGGGGTTGCATTAAATAATACATTTTCAGAAAGTATCTACGGCCTATCTGGTTGGTGGTTTTCCGCATTTTCAACTAAATTAATTAAAGAAAATGGGTTGCCTTTACCAATCTTTGTTAGAGGTGATGATATTGAATTTTCAATGAGAAATAATAAAGAAATTGTTTCTTTAAATGGTATTAATGTTTGGCATGATCCATTTATCTTAAAATATAATGAAATTATGGAAGATTATTATCTTCCACGTAATATGATTATGAATGCCCTTCTTTCTTACCAAAGATATTATAATTTGATTAAATTATTTTCATTGAAAAAATTTATAAAGAATTTGATTACATTTAATTATGTGGCTGCTGAATTTAATGTGTTAGCATTAGAGCATGTGATAAATGAGGAGTATAAAAAAGATCCTGCCGATTTGCATCAATGGGCTATGAAAACACTTAAAGAGCTTAAGAAAAATACAGTCACTGTTTCTGATGTTGATTATTATTATACTGAGCCGCGTTTTCATAAGAAATCAACAAAATTACTAGGCATAATTTTATCTTATCTTGGATTAGGCACTGAAGGTTCATCTAAGTATGGTTTTGAAAGGCAGCCTATTTTTTTCTATGGTCGTAAAAAAGTAAGATTATTCAATACATTGAATCGAACAATGGAAGAGGCCACTTTACAAAGAGGTAAAAGTATTCGATTGGCCATTAGATTTGTTAAAAATTATATTCATTTGATACGTAATATTGAATCTTATCGTTCTAAATTATTAGAGTTTAGAGAGCATTCAAAAGAAAATGCTTCTTGGGATAAATTATTTAGTAGTCAAAATGAAAAGTAAACATATTATTGAATTAGACTCTTGGCGTGGAATTATGGCACTTTTAGTTGCCATATTTCATTACACCGTACCAAATAATTTCGTTTCTGCAGAGCTAGCAGTTGATTTCTTTTTTATACTTTCCGGTATAGTAATACAGAAATCTTACTTTGATAAAGAAATGAGTTCAACTGAGTTTTTCATAAAGAGATTATATCGCTTATACCCGTTACATTTATTCTCACTTATAATCTTGCTTTTTTTATTTCTTAGCACTGTATTCTTTGTGCATTATCCAAAAAATGGAGATTTATTAACATCTTTTTCTTGGCAGTTTCCAGCAGATTATTATAAAGATGGTATATTTTTTACGTTTATTCAACAGGTACTTTTTATTAATGGTCTAGGATTTCATCCCCATCATCAATATTAGAATGGTGCCTCTTGGTCTGTATCTTGTGAGTTGTGGGTTAATTTAATTTTCTTTATTTGGCTAAGAAAACTATCAATTCCATTAATTATTCTTATATCTATTTTTATTTATTCTATATTGTTTGTTACGTTTGGCAGATTAGGTGTTCATAATGAATATATAATGTATATGAACTCTGGAATGCTTAGATGTTTAGCTGGTTTTAGCCTAGGCGTTATTATTTATAGATGGCTAGAGCCGATAAAAATAAGTCTAGACAATAAGAAAAGAAAGCAGATGGTGATTTATTCTTTCTTGCAGATGATGTCTTGTGCTGTGTTTTTTTATATTATGTTTTCGAATCAACATAATTATAATGACTTTTTAGCGTTAATATTTATTTTGGTGGCAATATCTATTTCATTTATGCAGTTTGATACTCTATTAAATAGATTGCTGAATTTAAGGGTATTAGTGTTTTTGGGGAAAATTAGTTATTCAATATACTTAATGCATTATTCTGTTCAATATGTTATGCAGTCATTGCTAGGTATGAAGTTTGATTTCTCGTTAAAGGGATATATTAATTTAGTGGTATTCATTTCTATAGTAATTTTGATTTCTACAATAGTTTATTTTATGGTAGAGAACAGAAGCACAGATATTATGAAAAAGGCTAGTAGTTATTTTAAAATTACTTAATAAGAGTGTAAGTGTATATGTTTATTATTCCAATGGCGGGACTAAGTTCCCGTTTTTTTAAAGCAGGTTATACAAAACCAAAATATCAATTAGATTTAAACGGTGAAACTGTTTTTTCTTGGTCAGTTCGCTCATTTGAGCGATATTTTAAAACTGATAAGTTTGTTTTTATTTATCGAGATGTTTATGACACTAAACAATTCTTAGAGAAAGCGATAGTTGAGCTTGGTATCTTGGATTACGAATTAGTTTGTTTGCCCGAAGAAACACTCGGACAGGCAGATACGGTATACCAAGGAATTAATAAGCTCGATCATGATGAAGAGATTTATGTTTTTAATATTGATTCTCGCATAATTGATTTTGTTAAACCTGAGTGGGTGAATGACTGTGATGGTTATTTAGAGGTTTTTAAAGGTGAAGGAGAGCATTGGTCTTTTGCGTTAGCAGAAGAGAATTCTAAAAAGGTAATCCGCACGACTGAAAAAGAGCGGATTTCTGATTTATGCAGTGATGGCCTTTATTATTTTAAGAGAAAGTCAGTATTTGAGAGATTATTTCTTTCTGCAAAAGAAAATCGAAAGACAGCAAAGAATGAGTATTATATTGCGCCACTTTATAATGATTTAATCGAAGTTGGTTCGATAGTCTTCTATGATTTAATTGAAAATGAACGTATCTTATTCTGTGGAACTCCAGATGAATACCAACAATTATTAAAAGGGGATGCTTAATATGAAACGACTTATCATGGATCTAGATAATACTATCACCTTAACTGAAAATGGTGATTATAAGAATGCTAAGCCCATTGTTTCAGTTATTGAAAAATTAAAAGAATATAAAGCTCAAGGCTTTGAGATAATTATTAGTTCTAGTCGTAATATGAGAACCTATGAAGGGAATGTGGGAAAAATTAATGTTAATACATTACCTATAATTATTGATTGGTTAGAGCGTCATAATGTACCTTATGATGAAATTTATGTTGGTAAGCCGTGGTGTGGACATGATGGTTTTTATGTCGATGATCGTGCAATTCGTCCAGATGAATTTAGTTCTATGAGTTATGATGAAATCCGTAAATTAATAAAAATGGATGGTGAATATGATTCTAATTAATTCTGCGGCCTATGTTAATGCTGAATTTCGTAATGAATTTGGTGCAATCCCCCCGGTTTTTTTACCTATAGGTAATAAGAAATTATTAACTCATCAGATTAGTATGCTTCGTGAGCAGTTTTCAAAAGATATTAAAATAGTGGTTTCTTTACCGAGTACTTATGCATTAAGTATAGAAGAATCATTGCTGCTAGATGAGCTAAATATCGAGCCTATTTTTGTTCAAGATGGCATTTCGTTAGGAATGGCTCTTCTTTATGTCTTGAATACCATCGGGGATAATAACGAACCTTTACGTTTACTACATGGAGATACGCTACTAGGCTCATTTCCTCAAAATGAAAATTGCATTGCTTTAGCAAAAGCGGAAGATGATTACATCTGGCAATTTAATGAAAAATATAATGCGGTGTGGTGTGGTTTTTTTTCCTTTAGTAATCCTAAAGCATTTGTAAGGGCTTTAGCCTTATCTCAAGGTGATTTTTCCCAAGCCGTCAATATTTATGAAGAAGAAAATGGTATTGAATACGAAGATGTATCATCGTGGTACGACTTTGGACATATTAATACCTACTTTAAATCGCGTTCACTTATAACAACCCAACGAGCATTTAATTCATTAAAAATAGAGGACGGTGTTGTGTGGAAATCGGGCTCACCGCCACGAAAAATTGAGGCTGAAGCAAATTGGTTTAAGGCTTTACCTGCGGGATTAAAAAGATTTACTCCACAGCTTATTCAAGTTGGTAAAACAGAACAAGATAATCCGTTTTATGAAACAGAGTATTTACCAATACTTCCATTGAATGAAATTTTTGTGCATGGAAGAAATCCGGTAATTTTTTGGGAGAAAGTTTTAGGATTGATCTCATTTTATATGAGTGAATCAAGAAAATATTTTCCTAGAGGAGATGAAGTGCTTCTTGAAAAAATCAATCAGGATTCTACCGCACTTTATGCAGATAAAACATACGAGCGCTTGATAGCATATGCAAAGCAAGTAGGTCTAGACTTATATAAGCCGACTCGTTACGATGGTATTGACTTGCCTTCTTTGTGGCAAATTGCGGAAGACTGTGTAAATAAAGCATTAGCACTTCCTATAATACCGTCAGTAGTTCATGGTGATTTATGTTTTAGTAATATAATGTATGATTCTCGTAGTAATTCAATAAAAGTCATAGATCCTAGAGGATTAAATATTAATCATGAATTAACAATTTATGGAAATCAAAGTTATGATTTGGCTAAACTTTGTCATTCTTTTATTGGATTATATGATTTTATTATTGCGGACTCATTTAATTTAGAAAAAAATAATGATATTGGTGTTAAATTAACGTTTAACTTAGATGCTCGTTTAGAAAAAATACAAGCTGTTTTCATGAAGCAATTAATAATACCAAATATTCAACATGAAGATATTATAGCTCCTACAATTTTATTATTTTTATCAATGATACCATTACATTATGATAAACCCCATAGACAAGATGCAATGCTTGCAAATGCTCTGCGTTTATATCGTACTTTTATGACTAAATCTTAAATTAGGTGAATATAATGAAAAAATTCTTATTAGTCGGCGCTGGTTTCTCAAATGCCGTTATTGCTCGTGAATTAGCAGAGAAAGGTTATAAAACAGTTGTTATCGATTCTCGTAGCCATGTGGCAGGCAACTGCCATTCTGAACGTGATGCTGAAACAAATGTAATGGTGCATGTTTATGGCCCACATATTTTCCATACTGATAATGAGCGAGTATGGAATTATGTGAACAACTTTGGTGAGTTTATGCCATTTGTTAATCGTGTAAAAACGATTAGCCAAGGTGCGGTGTATTCTCTCCCAATTAACTTGCATACGATTAACCAATTCTTTGGCAAAACGTGCTCACCGAAAGAAGCAAAAGCTTTAATTGAGGCGCAAGCAGATTTGTCTATT
This sequence comes from Haemophilus sp. SZY H8, assembly GCF_018829755.1. NCBI lineage: Bacteria > Pseudomonadati > Pseudomonadota > Gammaproteobacteria > Pasteurellales > Pasteurellaceae > Haemophilus > Haemophilus sp. SZY H8. Next base: position 399,079 of record NZ_JAHKJY010000002.1, on the reverse strand, counting down.
ACTGATCCGCAAACCTTTGAAGAGCAAGCAATGCGTTTTGTCGGTAAGGATTTGTATAAAGCGTTTTTCTATGGTTACACCAAAAAACAATGGGGTGTAGAGCCAAAAGAGTTACCGGCAAGCATTTTAAAACGCTTACCTGTACGTTTTAACTATGACGATAACTACTTCGCACATAAATTCCAAGGTATGCCGAAAGAGGGGTATACGCAAGTTGTGGAAGCGATTTTAGATCATGAAAATATTGAAGTGCGTTTAAATACGCCATTTGCTGAATCGATGAAGGCAGAATTTGATCACATTTTCTGGTCAGGTCCGTTAGATGCATACTTTGGATTTGAACTTGGTCGCTTAGGTTATCGTACTTTAGATTTTGAAGCATTCCGCGATGAGGGTGATTTTCAAGGTAATGCGGTAATTAACTATGGTGATGAAGAAGTACCATATACTCGTATTTCAGAACACAAACATTTTGCACCATGGGAACAACACGAGAAAACAATTTGTTATCGTGAATTTAGTCGTCTATGTGGTGAAAATGATATTCCGTATTACCCGATTCGTTTAGTGAAAGATAAAGTACTCTTGCAACAATATGTTGAAAAGGCGAATAAAGAAACGCAAGTGACTTTCGTAGGGCGTTTAGGTACCTATCGTTATTTAGATATGGATGTGACGATTAAAGAAGCCTTAGAAACAGCTGATGTTGTAAGAGAATCATTAGAAAAACAGACTGTACTTAAACCTTTTTATGTAAATATGGACTAAAGTATAGCGAGTCTATCATCAAGCCATATACGATTTCGTGTATGGCTTTTGTTTAAATAAAATTGAGTCAATTATGCATACTGAAAAATCAATTTGTGCAGTGGTTGTGACATTTAACCGCAAAGCATTATTATTAAATTGTTTAAATGCACTGAAAGCTCAAACACACCCTTTATCTCATATTGTGGTGATTGATAATGCCAGTACTGATGGTACAGCCGATTTTTTAGGTGAGCATGGTTGGATAAACAATGATGCTTTTACTTTAATCACGTTATCCGAAAATATGGGCGGTGCAGGTGGATTCCATGAAGGAATTAAGTATGCGTTTGAACAAGGTTTTGATTATATTTGGTTAATGGATGATGATGGATTTCCAGCTGAAACATGTTTGGAAAAACTCTTACCTTACACTACTGAGAATTGTTATATAGGTCCGATTGTGCTTGATTGTGAAGGCAAAGAGAAACTAAGTTTTAGCTTACGTTTACCAAATAGTTTGCAAGTACTCGATCATTACTCTGATATTCCTCAGTCTTTCAAAATAGATAATCAAATTAAGGATACAGTATTGCCTTTTAATGGTACATTAATCGGAAGAGATCTTGTCCAACAAATGGGATTTCCTATGAAGGAGTACTTTATTTGGGGAGATGAGCGAGAATATACTCTGCGTGCGGAGGCATACCGTGCCAAAATTTTGACAGTGATTGATGCATTGTTTTATCACCCTATAGCCAGCTCTATATCAGAACCAATGTTTTGGGGTAAATTACGGTTTAATAATGCACATTCAGATTTAAAACAATATTGTTTTTGTCGTAATACAATTGCTACTTTTGCCAAGCATAAAGGGTTTATTTATGCTCTGACTTTTTTTGTTAAAACGACTTGGTTTTATGCATTTACTCAGCCAAGTCTTTCTCGTTTACTATTTGCTTGGCGTGCAATGTGGCACGGGCTTACTGGTAATTTTTTTCATCACAAGGATTACTTAAAATAACATGCAAAAACTTACTGTATTAGTGATTACGCATAAAGACTACGAGTTTCCAGATTCTGCATGCTATTGCCCGCTTTTTGTGGGAGGGGAGACTACAAGTGATTTAAAAAATGAAAGGTTTTACCAAGATAGTGTTGGTGTGAATATAGCTGAAAAAAATAGTAGTTTTTGTGAATTAACCGGACTTTATTGGGCTTGGCAAAATGGTATCTTTAAAAATAACCAATATGTTGGGTTAGTACACTATCGGCGTTATTTTGCAGGTAAAGAGTTATGTTTGAAGAAACAGCATATTGCATCAGAAAGAGAGTTGCTATCTCTTCTAGAAAAATATGATGCGATTTTACCGAAAAAACGAAATTATTTTATTGAATCAATTTATTCTCACTACCAACATGCCCATCATGTTAAGGATCTGAATTGTACAAGGAAAATTATTTCTGAATTGCATCCTGAGTACATAACGAGCTTTGATACAATTATGCAAGGCCGAAAGATTCATATTTATAATATGTTTGTTATGTCATCAGAGAACGCATCAGAATACTGTAAGTGGCTTTTCCCTATTTTGTTTGAATTAGAAAAGCGAATAGATATAACCCAGTATGATAGCTACCAAAAAAGAGTATTTGGTTTTATCGCCGAGCGCCTATTCAATGTTTGGTTGGTTCATCATCAGTTAAAGTTTTGTGAAATTCCGGTAGTTAATTTGGAAGGCGAGAATTTGTTAAAAAAAGCGATTAATTTATTAAAACGGAAATTTTTAAGATTAGGATTTCACTATGCATAAAATTACGTGGTGTAAATTTATTTTGTTAGCTACTGATTTTTTAACACTTTTTAGTTCATTATTTATTGCCTATGAAGTGTTAGATATTACTCGTGGCGGCCGTTTTTATTTTCCTTTGGAAGAATTTAATGACTATGTATTGATTCATGCCTGTGTATCTTTCGTTGGTGTGTTATGGTTTTGGATACGATTACGGCACTATACTTACCGCAAACCGTTTTGGTTTGAATTAAAAGAAATTATCCGTACCTTATTGATTCTTTTCATTATTGAATTAGCAATTGTTGCCTTTTCTCGTCTATATGTTTCCCGTTATTTCTGGTCTGTAACTTGGATTTGTATCTTTGTAGGACTTCCTTTCTCCCGAATTTTTGTAAAAAATCTTTTAATAAAAAGCGGCATGTATCTAAAAGAAACTATCATTATAGGCAATGGGAAAAATGCTAAAGCGGTATTTAACGCTTTAAATGATGAATCGTATTTAGGATTCGACATAAAATTTTTTGTTACAACGGAAGATGATCATTCAGAGTTTCTAGAGGGGGTCCCTATCATGGACCATAACTCTGAACGGCTAATGGAATTGGTTTCACCTGAATTTACTCAGTTTATTCTGGCGATTGATGAGGAAAAGAAAGTTGAGCAAGATTTTTGGTTACGTTATTTAATTCGTAAAGGATGCCGTTCTATTTCAGTAATTCCTGATTTTCGAGGTATTCCACTTTATGGCACGGATATGTCTTTTTTATTTAGCCAGGAAATGGTGCTTTTTAGAGTAAATAATAATTTAGCAAAACGTTCATCTAAGATTGTAAAAAGAACCTTTGATATCTTAGGCTCATCTTTTCTCTTACTTTTATTGTTACCATTTTGTATTCCTTTATATTTTATAATCACAAGAGATGGCGGTAATTTCATATACGAGCATTCAAGAATTGGTCAGCACAAAAAGAAATTCAAATGTTTGAAGTTTCGAACAATGGTGAATAATTCAGATGAAGTGTTAGAAAAGATTTTAGCAATGGATGAAAGTGCTAGATTAGAATGGGAAAAAGACTTTAAACTTAAAGATGATCCACGCATTACACCAATAGGCAGATGGTTAAGAGAAAGAAGCTTAGATGAATTACCTCAACTTTGGAATGTACTTAAAGGTGAAATGAGTTTAGTCGGACCTCGTCCAATAGTGAAAAAGGAATTGCCTTACTATCAAGAAGATGTGGATTATTACCTTATGGCTAAACCTGGAATGACTGGCTTATGGCAAGTCAGTGGGCGAAATAACGTGAGCTATGATACTCGCGTTTATTTCGATACCTGGTATGCTAAAAATTGGTCTTTATGGAATGATATTGTGATTTTACTTAAAACAGTGAAAGTTGTTTGGAATAAAACTGGAGCTTATTAGTGAAACGCATCCTCATCACCGGCGGTTCCGGCTTCATCGGTTCCGCCCTTATTCGGTATATTATTAATCAGACTCAAGATTCTGTTATCAATATTGATAAACTGACCTATGCGGCAAATCAATCAGCTTTGAAAGAGGTAGCAAATAATCCTCGTTATACTTTTGAGCAAGTTGATATCTGTGATCTTAAGTCGATAGAAAGCATTTTTGAGAAATATCAACCGGATGCGGTGATGCATTTGGCAGCTGAAAGTCATGTCGATCGTTCTATTACGGGAGCGGCTGATTTTATTCAAACCAATATTATGGGGACTTATGCCTTGTTAGAGGTTGCTAAGAATTATTGGCATACCTTAGACGAAACTAAAAAAACGACCTTTCGATTCCATCATATTTCTACTGATGAAGTGTATGGAGATTTATCCCTTTCCGAACCAGCCTTTACCGAACAGTCCCCTTATCATCCGAGTAGTCCTTATTCAGCCTCAAAAGCGGCGAGTGACCATTTGGTGCACGCTTGGTATCGTACTTATGGTTTGCCTGTGATTATCACAAACAGTTCCAATAACTATGGGGCTTATCAACATGCTGAAAAGCTCATTCCTTTAATGATTTCAAATGCTGTGATGGGGAAGTTTTTGCCAATTTATGGTGATGGGCAGCAAATTCGTGATTGGTTATTTGTGGAAGATCATGTTCAAGCCTTATATTTAGTTTTGACAAAAGGTCGAGTCGGGGAAAGTTATAATATTGGTGGAAATTGTGAAAAAACGAACCTTGAAGTAGTTAAAATGATTTGTGAACTACTCGAAGAACTGGTGCTAAATAAGCCTAATCACATTAAGTATTACGAAGATTTAATTACTTTTGTAAAAGACCGACCAGGTCACGATGTGCGATATTCATTGGATTGTTCTAAAATTCATGAAGAATTGGGCTGGAAACCGCAAATAACCTTTGAACAAGGACTTCGTAAAACAGTAGAATGGTATTTATCAGATAATTATTATGCTAAATAGGTTTCCTAATTAAATAAACGAACTACATCTCTAGATAGGTACTATTTGAATAGTAAGCTTGTAATCCAGTAAAATAGAGTAATTACATATTGCTTATATTATTTCTATGAGTATCTTTATTTATATTTCTCTCATTATATTCAAAATTCTCTTATCTGATATCTGATACTTTGTGCCTAACTGCTGTGCAAATAAGCTCACACGTAATTCCTCGATCATATAACGAATTTCCGCAACTTCATCAGAAATCGGTTTAGATTTCGGCAGTTTAGCTAGCAATTGTTGGTAAGCCTGTTGTACTTGTTCCACGCGTAGCATCGCGGCACGGTCACGATTTACATCTTGAGCCAGTTTATCGATACGTTTATCAATAGCTTGTAAATAACGTTGTAAATCAGGTAGGCGATCATAACCGCTTTTTTGCACAAAACCTTGATAAATAAGATCCGCAAGTTGTGATTTAATATCCGACAACGCAAAGGCCATAGTGAAATCCATTTTGCCTTTTAAACGTTGGTTTAAGGCATGGTTAAGGGATAGGATTTGCTCCACTTTCTGCGCAATATCTACGGTCACTTCGTTAAGGTTTTCTCGAACAAAATCACGCAATTTTTCAAAACCGGCTTCATCCCATACAAAACCGCCAAAATCGGCAATCAGTTTATCTACGGCACAAGCGATACAATCATCGATCAAATCCAACACGCGACCGAATGGTGTAAAATACAGCCCCAATTTAGCTTTATTCGGCAATTTTTCATGCAGATATTTAATCGGTGACGGCACGTTGAGCAACAATAAGCGACGTAAACCTTGTTGCATTGCCACCGCTTGTTCAAATTCCGTTTCAAACAGTTTAATGCCCACCGCATCTTTTTCGTCCACAATGGCAGGAAAGGCTTTCACACTGAAACCGCGCTGTTTTTGTTCATAACACTGCGGCAGCTCGGCGAAACTCCAAATATGCAGTCCGCTTTGCTCAATACCATCGTCCGCCACGGCAGAAATGCTTTCTTGCACACGATCTTTTAAGCTAAATTTCAGCTCGTCTAAATTCATAGATTCGGCGATTTTCTTGCCGTTTTCATCCACCACACGGAAAGTCATTTTCAAATGGCTCGGGATTTGTTCCCAATTCCAATGTTCCGCTTCTACGGTGACGCCCGTCATGCGACGCAATTCATAAATCAGCGTATCCAATAACGGTTTTTCCAACGGCACGACGCGACTTAAAAAAGCTTGGGCATAATTTGGTGCCGGAACAAAATTACGGCGATAAGATTTCGGCAAAGACTTAATCAGCGCAATCACCAGTTCTTCCCGCAAGCCCGGAATTTGCCAGTCAAAACCCGTCATTTCCACTTGATTGAGCAACGGCAACGGAATATGCACGGTCACGCCGTCCGCATCCGTACCCGGTTCAAATTGATACGTCAGTTTGAGTTTTAAATTACCTTGATGCCAGAAATTCGGGAAATCCAGCTTGCTCACTTGTTCCGCATCATCATTAATCAAGAATGAACGTTCAAAATTAAGTAATTCAGGATCTTTTTGCTGTGTCTTTTTCCACCACGTATCAAAATGTTTTTGGGAAACCACTTCCGTGCCAATACGCTGATCGTAAAATTCAAAAAGCGTACGGTCATCCACCAAAATATCGTGGCGACGGCTTTTGTGTTCCAATTCCTCTACTTCTCGAACGAGTCGTTGATTTTCTTTGAAGAATTTATGTTTGGTATTCCAATCCCCTTCCACTAAGGCAGATTGAATAAAGATCTCGCGACTTACCGTTGGATCAATAGCACCGTAATTCACTGGTCGCGCCGCCACAATCGGCACGCCATACAAGCTCACCTTTTCATCGGCAATCACCGCCCCGCGAGATTTCGACCAACGCGGCTCGGAATAGGATTTTTTCGTTAAGTGTTCGGTGAGCGGCTCAATCCATTCCGGATCAATGTCCGCCACCATGCGACCCCAAAGTTTAGAGGTTTCTACTAACTCTGCCGCCATCACCCATTTCGGTTGTTTTTTGAAAAGCACAGAATTGGGAAAAATTGCAAAATGGGCATTACGTGCACCAAGATATTGTTGTTTCTCCGCTTCTTTTAAACCGATATGAGAAAGCAAGCCACTTAAAAGTGCGGTGTGAATTTGCTGATATTCTGCTTTTTCCGAATTAATCGGCAAGCCCATTTCACGCACGGCAAGGCGAATTTGTTGATAAATATCCTGCCATTCACGAATACGTAAATAATTTAAGAAATCCTTTTGGCATTGGCGGCGAAATTGGTTTTTACTCAATTCTTTTTGTTGTTCTTGTAGATAACGCCAAAGATTTAAGAATGCCAAGAAATCTGATTTTTTATCAGTAAAACGACGATGTTTTTCATCGGAAGCTTGTTGTTTTTCTTGTGGGCGCTCGCGAGGATCTTGAATGGATAACGCGGCGACAATAATCATCACTTCATGCAACGCACCTTGTGAGACAGCGGTCAGCAACATCTTCGCCAAACGTGGATCCACAGGGAGTTGAGCTAATTGACGGCCTACTGCCGTTAATTGACGTTTCTCGCCTGATTTGGTGCGAACCATTTCAAACGCACCCAATTCTTCCAACAGTTTTATCCCATCTTGAATATGGCGTTTATCTGGCGCATCCACAAATGGGAAGGCTTCAATATCGTCCAAACCCAATGCCGTCATTTGCAAAATAACGGAGGCTAAATTGGTGCGTAGAATTTCAGGATCGGTAAACTCTGGACGAGAATTAAAATCCTCTTCCGAATATAAACGAATACAAATCCCTTCACTTACACGACCACAACGGCCTTTACGCTGATTAGCAGATGCCTGTGAGATAGGTTCAATCGGTAAACGTTGTACTTTAGTACGATAGCTATAACGGGAAATGCGCGCTGTACCTGGGTCAATCACATATTTAATGCCCGGCACGGTCAATGAGGTTTCTGCGACGTTGGTCGCCAACACGATGCGATTTAATCCGCTCGGATGGAAAATTTTATTTTGTTCTTGAGCAGACAAGCGTGCAAAGAGCGGTAGAATTTCCGTGAGTTTTAGATTTTGCCTTTGTAAGGCTTCAGCGGTGTCGCGAATTTCCCGTTCACCGTTCATAAAGATCAAAATATCGCCGCGCCCTTCCGCTTGCAGTTCATCCACCGCATTGAGAATACCTTGCAGCTGATCTTGATCGTCTTCTTCCACTACAGGACGATAACGCACTTCAACAGGATAGGTTCTGCCCGACACTTCGATAATCGGGGCATTGTTAAAGTGTTTAGAAAAGCGTTCCACATCAATGGTTGCAGAAGTGATGATGAGTTTTAAATCACGACGACGTGGTAAAAGCTGTTTCAGATAACCGAGAATAAAATCGTTATTTAGGCTACGTTCGTGCGCTTCATCGATAATCAAACAAGAATATTGGTTGAGGAAACGATCGTTTTGAATTTCCGCTAACAGGATCCCGTCTGTCATCAACTTGATTTGTGTATCATCACTGATTTGATCGTTAAAACGAACCTTATAACCAACTAAACCGCCAAGCTCCGTTTCCAGTTCTTCCGCAATACGCGCAGCCACAGAACGCGCGGCAATACGGCGTGGTTGAGTATGACCAATCATGCCCAAATTGCCAAAACCTAATTCGAAACACATTTTCGGCAATTGGGTGGTTTTACCTGAACCAGTTTCCCCTGCCACCACGATGACCTGATATTCAGAAAGCAGTTTTTGAATTTCTGCTTTACGTTGGCTAACGGGCAGGCTTTCTGGAAAAATGATGGGATTTTTAACCGCACTTTTACGATTTTCTACACGTAATTGAGCCTGTTCAATCTGCAGCTGGATTTCTGTAACAACGGCTTGTTGGGCCTCTTGACTTTTAATTTTTCCAATACCATGAATGCGGGCGGATAAGCGACGTTGATCCACCTGCATGATGTCATTTAATTGAGAAAAAAGAGATTGCTGTAAAGGTGTTAATGCGTGTTTTACCGATCTGTTTTTCATAGCGATTTATTTTTGAAACTTCCGTAAGCTAAGCTAATCCATCCGATTAAAAATAAAGTTCCGCCAATAGGCGTAATCCATACTATTACATTGCTTGCTCCGAAAGCGAGGGCGTATAAACTTCCACTAAATAATAAGGTTCCAATTAACCAAGAAGACATGGATAATCGGGCGAATTTTTTGTCACGTAAAGCAGATAATGCAACGGCAAGTACTGTAATAGTATGGAACATTTGATATTTTAAACCCGTATCAATCCATGATAATGCTTTGGCTTCTAATACATGGCTTAAGCCATGAGCTGCAAATGCGCCTAGTGCGACGCAGAAGAATCCGCTTAAAGCGGCAAGAGTAAGGTATTTGTTTTTCATTTAAATTTTCCCTAAAAGTAAAGCTAATATACCTGCAGCAATAAGTGGACCAACGGGTATGCCACCAAAGAAAGATACGCCGATAACCGTACCAATCATAAGCCCTGTGACGAGAACGGGTTGATTTGTCATTAGGTCAACACCTTGGCCTGCAAGCCAGGCTACAAAAATACCAACGCCGATAGAGGAAAACATTTTCCAGTGAATAAAGGCAGAAAGTTCAGGCAATGGAATTTTCCCTGACACTAAAGGGCTGAGGACACCGAGGGTTAAAACCATAATTCCCAGTTTTAAACCATATTGATCGATCCAAGGAATATACTGTGATAAAAAAGTTTGCTGCATAATGAGCAAGACGGTAGCAGAAATTGTGATTGCGCTATTATGGCTGAGTAATCCGAGAATAATTAAAATCACCAATAATAAGGTGACGATATTAAATTGTAACGTCATAAGTAAAAGTGCGGTTAAAAGTGGTGAAGAATTATAGCAAGTTTAGATAATTGATGTGTTCTTTATTTCAATAAAACAGGCTAAAATACAAGCTACATTTCAGTTTTATTGAGCGTTTTTATGTCGAATACTATTGAGCATCTAGCTAACCATGAACTCATCAAAACCGTTATTTTACTCGCTTCCAGTGTAACCATTGTGCCACTATTTAAACACCTTGGTCTTGGTAGTGTGTTAGGTTATTTGGTGGCTGGTTGTCTAATTGGGCCTTCTGTATTTGGCATAATTCAAGATCCTGCTGCAGTTGTGCATTTGGCTGAACTTGGGGTGGTAATGTTTTTATTTATTATTGGTCTTGAAATGCACCCTGAACGCCTTTGGGCAATGAGAAAAGCAATTTTTGTACGTGGTTTTTTGCAAGTGGGATGCTGTGGTGCATTACTTACTTTAGCTGGAATTTATTTGCTCGATTTACCGAAAGAAGTCGCGTTTATAGCAGGCATGGGATTTACACTTTCTTCAACTGCTATTGTGATGCAAACTTTGGAAGAACGTTGTATTACCAGCACATCTAAAGGTCAGCGAATTATTTCGACTTTAATTTTTGAAGATATTGCTATTGTACCATTATTGGCATCAGTGGCGTTTCTTGCGCCTCATTCTGAAGAAAGCACTCATACCGATTGGATGTCAATCGGCATCGCATTAGGCGCGGTAATCGGCTTGATTGTTGCGGGTAAATGGTTAATGAATCCGTTATTCCGATTAATTTCTAAAGCACATATTCGCGAGATGATGACAGCAGCCGCTTTATTAGTTGTACTTGGCGCGGCATTAGCCATGGAAATAGGTGGACTTTCAATGGCAATGGGGGCATTTGTAGCGGGCGTTATGCTGTCAGAGTCTTCGTTCCGCCATCAATTAGAAGCGGATATCGAGCCATTTCGTGGTTTATTGCTTGGCCTGTTTTTTATGGGCGTGGGGATGTCATTGGATTTGATGTTAGTGTTTAATCACTGGTTATTACTACTCGGAATTGTATTTCTTTACATTATTGGCAAAGGGCTTTCCGTTTATGTCGTTGCCCGAATCACTCGCTTAGAACATAGAGAAGCAGTAGGAAGAATGTCACTCTTGGCGCACGGTGGTGAATTTGCTTTCGTACTTTTCTCTGCCGCAACAACAGCAGGCGTAATGAGCAACCATGAAAACGCTACTTTTACTGCAGCGGTAATTATTTCCATGTTGTTTTCTCCATTTATTACACAAATTACTCGTAAATTAGCGCAATGTGGAGAGAGAAAATCGGCGACTCAACCAGATACGAGCGATCTGTCGCCTATTGATGATTTAGAAGATAACGTGCTTGTAATTGGTTTTGGGCGTTTTAGCCAGATCGTATGTCAAACATTATTAATCCGTGGCATCAGCGTTTCAGTGATTGATCGTAATATAGAAAATATCCGTGCTGCGGCAAAATTTGGTTTTAAAGTCTATTATGGTGATGGTATTCGTTTGGATGTACTTTACGCCGCTGGAATTGAAAAAGCTAAATGTGTGGTGATTGGTATTAATGATACAGATCGCATTGAAACGATTGTGAGCCAACTTAAAGGGGCTTATCCAAACTTGCCGATTTTAACCCGCACTTATGATAGAAAAACGACCGTGAGCCTAATTAAGCAAGATGTGGACTTTATTGTGCGTGAAACTTTTGAATCCGCCATTGCGCTTAGCCAAGCAACATTGATGAAACTTGGCATTGATAAGATTGAGGCTGATGAAGTCATTAAAGAAGTGCGAGCATTGGATCAAGAACGTCTAAATGAGGAAGTTCTGCATGGTTTTTCTAATGAAATTGTGAAAAAGTATTGGACGCCAAAACCTTTTATTAAACCTCATGCTGATGCTCAGGCTTTAAATGATGAAACGGCAGAATTGTTAATCGATGAGGATGATTTACATCAAGATAGAGAAGAAACAATACAGAAATAATTCATTTTTAATTTCTCAATAAAAAACTCGCCATACATATATGGCGAGTTTTGACATAAAGATATGTTAGCACTTTCATGCAACTAAAGTTTTGCTGAAAGCATGGTTTCCAATTTTTCTTGGTCAACAGCAAATTTGCGAATACCATCTGCTAATTTTTCTACTGCCATCGCATCGCTATTATGTTGCCAATAGAATTCAGCTTCAGTAAGAGGTTGTGGTTTCGCTTTTACTTCGCCTTTGTATTCTAGTTTACGTACAAGTGCGGTTGAATTTTCTTGTAATTCTTTCAGCAATGCCGGTGCAATGGTTAAACGATCGCAACCTGCAAGTTCAGTAATTTCGCCTACATTACGGAAGCTTGCGCCCATCACAACGGTGTTGTAGCCATATTCTTTGTAGTAATTATAGATTTTGGTAACAGAAATAACACCTGGGTCTTCTGCTGGCGCATATTCTTTTTTATCGGAGTTTGCTTTGTACCAGTCTAAAATACGGCCTACGAATGGAGAAATTAAGTAAACGCCTGCTTCTGCACAAGCACGAGCTTGAGCTTCAGAGAATAATAAGGTTAAGTTACAGTTGATGCCTTCTTTTTCAAGGATTTCTGCAGCACGAATTCCTTGCCATGTTGATGCAATTTTGATCAGAATGCGATCATTTGAAATACCAGCAGCATTGTAAAGTGCAATTAATTTACGTGCTTTTTCAACCGTTGCTTGCGTGTCATAAGAAAGACGGGCATCCACTTCAGTAGAAATACGTCCTGGAACGATTTTTAAAATTTCTAAACCAATGTTTACCGCTAATTTATCTTCTGCATCGATGAGTTGTTGGGATTTGTCATTGCTTTGTGCTTTCGCGTAAGAAACAGCTTCGTCAATAAGTGGTGAATATTGTGGTAGGGCAGATGCACTTAAAATTAAAGATGGGTTAGTTGTCGCATCTTGTGGTTGGTATTTTTTTATGGCCTCAATATCGCCAGTATCAGCAACCACAACGGTCATATTACGAAGTGAATCTAATTGAGTTGTCATCAGTCTCTCCTATTCAAATGAAATGGAATAAATAATCTCAGCTACGATAGCATAAATTTATGACGAAAAGGAAAAATTTTTCAATAGAAAAAATAGGTGCAGACATTGATCTGCACGGAAGATTTACATTTGAAGTTTATTTTTAAGTGTGGTTTCAATTTCATCTAAAATAGCATAGCGTTTACGATACATTGAGCGTTTTTTACTTGGAACATCGTCTAGGTTTGTATCTCTAATAAGAGGTAACATCCAATAATTTTTTCGTTCACCACCAGCTTCTGAAAATATGGCGTCATAATCAACCACGAAATGTTTACTTTGAACAAAGCGAGACTTATTTTGGTATTTTTGAGGAATACCATAAAGTTTGTCATAGCCTAATATTTTTGTGAGCGATTTCATTATTTCAACCATTAGATAGGCTGGGCGTAATCCGTGGCAAGTTTTAGTGAGTTGTTTTACCATTTCTTTAGCGCCTTCAAAATTTGGGGCCTTGCACAACAGCAATAAGCAATGCCTCCTCTAACTTCCCAAATGTGAGTAGATAAACTTCAGCATCAGTGGGTTTATAACGTAACTCTAATGTCCAAAAACCTTCCATGGGTTGGTGATTGCTTAGCATGAATAGCAATTCAAAATCAGGAATAATTTCACCAAAAGAAATGGGGGTTTCCAAAATAGAAGGAGATAGGTTTGATAATTTTTGTGGTACAAATAGAAAATTATCACAAATGGTTGATAAACGTTTTTGGGTATTGAAACGTTTATCTAAAAAACGATGAACTAAGGGATAGCTATAATTGGGACGTTGTGTTAGCAAGCTAATCAGAACTGGAGTTTGATTAACGAAGGCTTCAAATTTTTTTATTGTTTGACAATGTAAGAGTGAACGAAGACGATAACGTAAACGTTTTGCTGCATAAGATTTATTAGGTCTATCAGGATAAATCAATTCGGCTTTAGGCCACTGATATAAGGTTGGTACAGTCATGTGGATTCCTTAAAAGTGCGGTCAAAAATAAATGATGAATACCGATCCGCAAAATGCAATGAATTTTGACATAATTTTGGAAATATTGCTATTTGATATGAAGTTTAGGAAAATCAAAAGCGGCCAGTTTTTGCTGACCGCTTTTTATCATGAGGGAATTATAAAATCTCTTTCGCTTTCTCTACCACGTTTTCAACAGTGAAACCAAAGAGTTTGAATAATTGATCAGCAGGTGCTGATTCGCCGAAGCTATTCATGCCTACCACATGACCTTCAAAGCCAACGTATTTATACCAGAAGTCGGCAATACCCGCTTCAATCGCAACACGTTTAGTTACTGCTGCAGGTAATACGCTTTCACGGTACGCTGCATCTTGTTTATCAAAACGGTTAGTGCTTGGCATAGAAACGACACGTACTTTTTTACCTTCACCGGTTAATACATCCGCTGCTTTCACTGCTAATTCCACTTCAGAACCTGTCGCGATGAAAATTAATTCAGGTGTACCTTCGCAGTCTTTTAATACATAAGCGCCACGTTTAACGGCATCTAATTGTGCAGAAGTGCGGTCCATTTGTGCAAGATTTTGACGAGTGAAAATTAACGCACTTGGACCATCTTGACGTTCAACCGCTTGTTGCCATGCAATGGCTGATTCCACTTGGTCACATGGGCGCCATGTTTCAAGGTTTGGAATTAAGCGTAGTGATGCAGTTTGTTCCACAGGTTGGTGAGTTGGACCATCTTCACCTAAACCGATAGAGTCGTGAGTATAAACGAATAATGAGCGTTGTTTCATTAATGAAGCCATACGCACCGCATTGTGTGCATATTCGTAGAACATTAAGAAGGTTGCGCCGTAAGGAATGAAACCGCCGTGCAAGGCAATACCGTTCATAATGGCAGACATACCAAATTCACGAACACCGTAGTTGATGTAGTTACCACCTACGTTTTCATGCGCACGAATCGGTTTAGAACCACTCCATAACGTTAAGTTAGAGCTTGCTAAGTCTGCAGAACCACCTAAGAATTCAGGTAACACATGAGCATATGCTTCGATTGCATTTTGTGATGCTTTACGGCTTGCAATACTCGCTGGATTTGCTTGTAATTTTTCAATGAACGCTTTAGATTCTGCCGCCCAGTTTGCTGGTAATTCACCGTTTACACGACGTGTAAATTCTGCGGCAAGTTCTGGATATGCTTTTGCATAAGCAGCAAATTTTTCTTCCCAAGATTTTTCTGCTGCAGCTCCTTTCTCTTTTGCAGACCATTCAGCATAATATTCAGCCGGAATTTCAAATGGTGCGTAATCCCAGTTTAAGGCTTTGCGGGTCAATGCAATTTCTTCATCGCCTAATGGTGCACCGTGACAATCGTGTGACGCTGATTTATTTGGTGAACCGAAACCAATGATCGTTTTACAAATAATTAAAGTCGGTTTTTCTTTTTCTGATTGTGCAAGTACAACAGCCTGACGAATTTGTTCTGCATCATGGCCATCCACATTACGGATTACTTGCCAGCCATAAGCTTCAAAGCGTGCTGCGGTATCATCGCTGAACCAACCATCTACATGACCATCAATTGAAATGTTGTTGTCATCGTAGAATGCGATTAATTTACCTAGGCCTAATGTTCCTGCTAAAGAGCAAGCCTCGTGAGAAATCCCTTCCATTAAACAGCCATCGCCTAAGAACACGTAAGTGTGGTGATCAACGATTTCATGACCTTCACGGTTAAATTGACCTGCTAAGGTTTTCTCAGCAATCGCCATACCCACCGCATTAGTGATACCTTGGCCTAATGGACCTGTTGTGGTTTCAACACCTGGCGCATAACCATATTCTGGGTGACCTGGGGTTTTAGAATGTAATTGACGGAATTGTTTTAAATCTTCGATAGAAAGATCATAGCCAGTTAAATGTAAAAGGCTATAAATCAACATAGAACCATGGCCGTTAGAAAGTACAAAACGATCTCGGTCAGCCCATTTAGGATTGGTCGGATTGTGTTTTAAAAAGTCGCGCCATAATACTTCAGCAATATCCGCCATCCCCATTGGTGCACCAGGGTGACCAGATTTAGCTTTTTGCACAGCATCCATTGATAAGAAACGAATTGCATTGGCTAATTGTCTACGAGTTGCCATTTTGTTCTCCTGTTATAATTCGCTTTGAAAAAATAATCTTGCGCATTCTACCTTATTTCTGAAGGAAATTTAGCAAAAATCCGCACTCAATTTAATAGTTTGTGACAATAATCAAATTCTACGGCGACGCTGGTGAAAACGCGCGCTACTCGATTTTACTTTCAAATTTACCGCACTTTTTTTCTCTTTGGATTTGCGGTAAGTCCGTCGATAGTGACTTAAAAAATAATGAATAGAGCTTGCCATCAGCGCGCCAAGTAAAAAGACAATAATGAGTTCACCATATAATTGGTGAAAAATCTGATTAATTTTTGATTGGTTAGATTGCGTATATTGCGCATCAATAGTGACGCGTAAAAATCCTTTAATGCCGCTTTGGGCGTAAAGTGGCTCCACAATTTGTTGGTTATTTTCATCGGGTGAATTGCGAGTCTCGCGACTTTGAGCCAGTAATTTTCCTTCGCCATCATATAAGCTTGCATCTAAAATAAAGTCTTCTTTGACTATTTGATCAAGATTATCCGTTAATTGCTCTGTTTTGGCATTGTTTGTAAGTAAAACTGAAAATAAATTGGCTTGTTGACGAACCAAAATATGTGAGATGTTCGCCACTTGGTTTACGCTAGCAAATTGTGAACTCAGCTTAAATTGCTTCACACCAAATAAGATAACGCCAAGTGCAGTTAGGCTTAGCACAATAATCGTTGCAAGCATGGTTGATTTGATTAGTTTTTCTTTAATTATTTGCACTTTTTCAACTCACATCGGTTAAAATCTTTTCAGTCGCCACAATTTACAGGATTTTTATGCAAATTCAACGTTTCGAAAGCATTACACAAAAATACCCACAACTTCCTACCGCACTTTTAGTTAACGAGGAGCCTATACAGAATGGGGAACCTTTTATCTTATACGGCACAAAGTTGGACATGACTAAGCTGGAAAAATTTCAACAAAAGTGCGGTCAAAATTTTCAGATTTTTGATGTTTGGATGGTGGAGCAAAATATTGTCGTTTTATTAAAAGGCCAGTGGTTTGCTGAGTTTGTTAACTTTGCTCATGATGTTGAAGTAGATATAGCTAAATTAGATTTTAGCCCTAAATTGTCTCAAGCTGGGTTATTGGTGATGGATATGGATTCTACCGCGATTCAAATTGAGTGTATTGATGAAATTGCGAAACTAGCAGGTGTTGGTGAACTTGTTTCTGCGATTACGGAAAGCGCAATGAGAGGTGAATTAGATTTCGAGCAAAGTTTGCGTCGTCGAGTGGGGACATTAAAAGGTGCGCCAGAAAGCATTTTGCAGCAAGTTAGAGAGCATTTACCGCTAATGCCTGGATTAGTTGAAACGATCCAAACCTTACAGAAATATGGTTGGAAAACCGCAATTGCTTCAGGCGGATTTACTTATTTTGCGGATTATTTGAAAGCCTTATTGCAGCTTGATTTTGCTGCATCCAATCAGTTTGATATTGAAGATGGAAAACTCACTGGCTTAGTTAAAGGCGATGTGGTTGATGCCCAATATAAAGCTAAAACATTACAACGTTTGTTAGAGGAATACAGTATTGATTCACAACATTCTATTGCTATTGGTGATGGTGCAAATGATTTGGCAATGATGAACGTAGCTGGGTTAGGTGTTGCGTTTCATGCTAAACCTAAAGTGCAACAACAAGCGCAAATTGTGGTAAACTTCGCCGACTTAACCGCACTTTTATGCCTTTTAAGTGCTAATGATAGAATTTAATAAAATGGGAGAAGACTATGCCATCTTTTGATATTGTTTCTGAAATCACTTTACACGAAGTCCGTAATGCCGTGGAAAATGCCAACCGTGTGCTTAGCACGCGTTATGATTTTCGTGGTGTAGAAGCAGTAATTGAATTAAATGAAAAAAATGAAACGATTAAAATTACCACAGAATCTGATTTCCAACTTGAACAATTAATTGAGATTTTAATTGGATCTTGTATTAAACGTGGTATTGAGCACAGCTCTTTAGATATTCCAGCAGAAAGCGAACACCACGGTAAACTTTATAGTAAAGAAATCAAACTTAAACAGGGGATTGAAACGGAGATGGCGAAGAAAATTACTAAATTAGTAAAAGATTCTAAAATCAAAGTTCAAACTCAAATTCAAGGTGAGCAAGTACGTGTGACAGGTAAGTCACGCGATGACTTACAGGCTGTCATTCAACTTGTTAAAGGCGCTGAATTAGGCCAACCATTCCAATTTAATAATTTTAGAGACTAGGATATAGTTATTGAGGTTTAAACTCATAGAAGTATGCAAAATTACCGCATATTTTTCAATGTATTATCGATGAGAAATAGTTAATGACAGAACAGGAAAAACATATTCAAGACAATGACAAGCTTTACCGTTATCTTTTCCAAAATCGTGCGGTTCGTGGGGAATGGGTTCGCTTAAATAAAACATTCACTGATACATTAAATACCCATCACTATCCGAAAGCAGTACAGGATTTATTGGGTGAAATGATGGTAGCGACTAATTTGCTTACTGCCACACTAAAATTTGACGGCAATATCACCGTACAAATTCAAGGCGATGGTCCATTACGCTTAGCATTAGTAAATGGCAATGATCAACAACAAATCCGCGCCCTTGCTCGAGTGGATGGCAACATCACTGAAAATATGAGTCTGCACAATATGATTGGCAAAGGCGTATTGGTCATTACTATTGCACCAAAAGAAGGAGAACGCTATCAAGGTGTAATTAGCCTGGATAAACCAACGATCACTGAATGCTTAGAAGATTATTTTGTACGCTCAGAACAGCTTCAAACTCAATTAATTATTCGTACTGGAGAATATGAAGGAAAGCCAGTGGCAGCAGGTATGTTATTACAAATTATGCCTGATGGTTCTGGTACACCAGAAGATTTTGAGCATTTAACTACGCTCGCAGCAACAGTAAAAGATGAAGAATTATTTGGTCTCCCTGCAGAAGAGTTACTCTATCGTTTATATCACGAAGAAACCGTCAATCTTTATCCAGCACAAGATGTACAATTTTTCTGTGGCTGCTCTGCAGAGCGTTCTGGTTCTGCATTACTGCTCATCTCCGATGAAGAAATTGACGAAATATTAGCCGAGCATAAAGGCAGTATTGATATGCAATGTGAGTGCTGTGGTACACACTACTTCTTTAATAAAGAAGCAATTGGAAAATTAAAATCAACAAAACTTTAAAAACAATCCCGACGCCATGTCGGGATTTTTGATCTATATCATAAATACACCTAAAAATAGGTAATAAAAAGCCATGATTTTTCAAAAATGAGATCTAGTTAACATTTTTTTGCATTGACATTCTTTAGAATAGGCGACAGTTAAATTTTAATCTTAAATATTAGAGGTGACTTATGACAGACTTAAACAAAGTAGTAAAAGAACTTGAAGCTCTAGGCATTTATGACGTAAAAGAAGTTGTCTACAATCCAAGCTACGAGCAATTGTTCGAAGAAGAAACCAATCCAGGTTTAGGAGGCTTTGAAAAAGGTACTTTAACTACGACTGGTGCAGTAGCTGTAGATACTGGTATCTTCACTGGCCGTTCACCAAAAGATAAATATATCGTATTAGATGAAAAAACCAAAGATACTGTTTGGTGGACATCTGAAGCAGCGAAAAATGACAACAAACCAATGAACCAAGCTACATGGCAAAGCTTAAAAGACTTGGTGACTAACCAACTTTCTCGTAAACGCTTATTTGTGGTTGATGGTTTCTGTGGCGCTAGCGAACACGACCGTATTGCGGTACGTATTGTAACTGAAGTTGCATGGCAAGCACATTTTGTGAAAAATATGTTCATTCGCCCAACTGAAGAACAACTTAAAAACTTTGAACCTGATTTTGTTGTAATGAACGGTTCTAAAGTAACTAATCCAAACTGGAAAGAACAAGGTTTAAATTCAGAAAACTTCGTTGCTTTCAACTTAACTGAGCGCATTCAATTAATCGGTGGTACTTGGTACGGCGGTGAAATGAAAAAAGGAATGTTCTCAATGATGAACTACTTCCTACCACTTAAAGGTGTTGGCGCAATGCACTGCTCAGCCAACGTTGGTAAAGATGGCGATGTAGCAATCTTCTTCGGCTTATCTGGCACAGGTAAAACAACCCTTTCAACCGATCCAAAACGTGAATTAATCGGTGATGATGAGCACGGTTGGGATGATGTTGGTATCTTTAACTTTGAAGGTGGTTGCTATGCGAAAACCATTCACCTTTCAGAAGAAAATGAACCAGATATTTACCGCGCTATCCGTCGCGATGCATTATTAGAAAACGTGGTTGTTCGTGCCGATGGTTCTGTTGATTTTGATGACGGTTCAAAAACAGAAAATACTCGCGTGTCTTACCCAATTTATCACATCGATAACATTGTAAAACCAGTTTCTCGTGCAGGTCACGCAACTAAAGTTATTTTCTTAACTGCAGATGCATTTGGCGTATTACCACCAGTATCTAAATTGACACCAGAACAAACTAAATACTACTTCTTATCAGGTTTCACTGCGAAATTAGCAGGGACTGAACGTGGTATTACTGAACCAACTCCAACTTTCTCAGCATGTTTCGGTGCAGCGTTCTTAACCCTTCACCCAACTCAATATGCAGAAGTGTTAGTAAAACGTATGCAAGCAGCTGGTGCTGAAGCTTACTTAGTGAATACTGGTTGGAATGGTACAGGCAAACGTATCTCAATCAAAGATACTCGTGGAATCATTGATGCAATCTTAGATGGCTCAATTGAAAAAGCTGAAATGGGTGAATTGCCAATCTTCAACTTAGCAATTCCTAAAGCATTACCAGGTGTAGATTCTGCAATCTTGGATCCTCGCGATACTTACGCAGATAAAGCACAATGGCAATCAAAAGCTGAAGACTTAGCTGGTCGTTTTGTGAAAAACTTTGTTAAATATGCAACTAACGAAGAAGGCAAAGCTTTAATTGCTGCTGGTCCTAAAGCTTAACTAAAAATACTAAAAATATTAACCGCACTTTGGGTGACTGAAGTGCGGTCATTTTTTATCTGTTTTCAAGCTGATAAATGTATTCAAAAATTGACAAAAATCCAGTAAAATCACCGCGTTTTAACTTTCGTCAATTAAAAGGACAATGTAATGCTTAACCAAATTAAAAAAGATGCTCAAGATCGTATGGAAAAAAGCCTTGAAGCATTAAAAGGCCATATTTCGAAAATCCGTACCGGTCGTGCACAACCGAGTTTACTTGATGCAATTCAAGTTGAATATTATGGTGCAGCAACTCCACTTCGCCAATTAGCAAACGTAGTGGCAGAAGATGCGCGTACTTTAGCTGTAACTGTTTTTGATCGTTCTTTAATTTCTGCGGTAGAAAAAGCAATTTTAACCTCAGATTTGGGTTTAAACCCATCTTCAGCGGGTACCACAATCCGTGTTCCACTTCCGCCATTAACGGAAGAACGTCGTCGCGATTTAATCAAAATTGTAAAAGGCGAGGGTGAACAAGGTAAAGTTGCGGTGCGTAACGTTCGTCGTGATGCAAATGATAAAATCAAAGCATTATTAAAAGACAAAGAAATCAGCGAAAACGAACAACATAAAGCAGAAGAAGAAATCCAAAAAATCACAGATATTTACATTAAAAAAGTAGATGAAGTATTAGCAGATAAAGAAAAAGAATTAATGGATTTCTAATCATAAAAAATGCGAAAGGCAGACAGTTTTGTCTGCCTTTATTTTATTAGGTATGCGAATTTAGACGTACCAATGAAAATATAATCAACAAAAGTGCGGTAAAGATTCTATGCAAAAACAAAACATTGTCATTCTTGGTTCAACGGGATCAATCGGTAAGAGTACCCTTTCTGTTATCGAAAATAACCCTCAGAAATATCATGCATTTGCACTCGTCGGCGGAAAAAATGTAGAAGCAATGTTTGAACAATGCATAAAATTCCGACCGAACTTTGTGGCGCTTGATGATGTAAATGCGGCTAAAATTTTACGTGAGAAATTAATTGCACATCATATTCCAACAGAAGTGTTGGCAGGACAACAAGCTATTTGTGAACTAGCTGCACATCCAGATGCCGATCAGATAATGGCATCGATTGTTGGTGCTGCAGGATTGTTACCGACTCTTTCAGCAGTTAAGACTGGTAAAAGGGTATTACTGGCAAATAAAGAATCTCTGGTAACCTGCGGACAGCTTTTTATTGATGCCGTAAAAAACTATGGTGCGAAGCTTTTACCAGTAGATAGTGAACATAATGCGATCTTTCAATCGTTACCGCCAGAAGCACAAGAAAAAATTGGTTTTTGCCCACTTTCTGAATTAGGTGTAAGTAAAATTATACTCACTGGGTCTGGCGGGCCATTCCGTTACACGCCACTCGAACAATTCACCAACATCACACCAGAACAAGCGGTTGCACACCCTAATTGGTCTATGGGTAAAAAAATCTCTGTCGATTCAGCTACCATGATGAATAAAGGCTTAGAATACATTGAGGCTCGTTGGCTTTTCAACGCAAGTGCGGAAGAAATGGAAGTCATTATTCATCCACAATCAATTATTCATTCTATGGTACGTTATGTTGACGGCTCAGTGATTGCTCAAATGGGAAATCCAGATATGCGTACACCAATTGCAGAAACTATGGCATATCCTCACCGCACTTTTGCAGGAGTAGAACCTCTCGATTTCTTTAAAATCAAAGAACTGACGTTTATTGAACCTAATTTTAATCGCTATCCAAATTTAAAACTGGCTATTGATGCCTTTGCTGCGGGTCAATATGCGACAACAGCAATGAATGCAGCTAATGAAATTGCTGTACAAGCATTTTTAGATCGTCAAATTAGTTTTATGGATATTGCAAAAATTAATGAGCGTACTATTGAGAAGATTACACCGCAATCTATTCAATATATTGACGATGTATTGGAAATTGATCATTTAGCGAGAAAGATTGCTGGAGAACTAATATAAAAGTGTGATGTTGCGTTTATATTCTTATTATGGATGGAGTTTGTTTACTACTAATAAAAAAGTACGGCAAAACATAGCCGTACTTTTTTTATTTACTAGATAACGCTACCAAGTAAAACCGACCTTTAATGAAGCAAATTTCTGTGGTGCCACATCAGATCCCTTAAGTATTCCAATATTCGTGCTAATATTCCACTGTTTAATCTGCGCATTAAAACCAAGTTCATGAGTAAAATAACGTCCGAATTGTTGTTTTAATGCAACATCATTGACACTTAATATACCATCAAGGGCAAGTTTTTGTTGAGTGGCATCATAGTAATTGCTTGAGAAAGTTGGGGTGAATTTTACACCATTTATATCAAAGGTTTTATCTAACATTATACCTGCTCGGTAAGTAGTTAAATATAACGTTTTACTGTTGATATTTGCACCATCTAATTGGTAGTTTGTGCTAGATAGACGGTAGTAGCGCATACCAACTGAAGGTGTGACGTGAATTCCCCAGTCTAAAGAAGCCCCAATATTTCCACCTGCACTAAAAATATTACGGTGGAACGTTTTGTTTTCTTCGTCAAATTTTACATTGTTACGGCTGCGTCCATAACCTAAGTCAAAACTTGCAAAGACACCATTATTCCACTCGCCTTTAACAAAACCATTTATGCCTGTTAGTCGGCTTGTACCCGATACATTTTCATCAAACTCATTATTCGCACGAGAATGAGAAAGCACCGCACCAATTTGCATATTCGAATTTAATGCCTGTGCTACACCGATTTGAGTTAAAGTTAAATTTTGCTTATATGGTCGATTATAGTCGGAGCGATAAGTTCTCTGACTTGCTTCCGTATTCACCCAAACATTCGATTTATCTTGGCTTAATAAATGACGATCTAAATTTCGTCCAATTTGTAATACCGAATTAACGTTTGAAGAAAGCTCTGATAAAGCCGTATTGGAATAACGACTGATCAATTGAGCCTGTACAGGTATTGCCACATCTTCAGGTATCTCACCTAAGAAATGATTAATATCACCTAAAGTTGCATAAGTATCTTCAAGCGCATTAACGAGAGAACGTATAGCTTGATCTAAATTTTCTTGCGCAAAATGAACCGCACTTTCATCACCTGATGCTTTAGCATGTTCTAATGCTTGTTGAGCAAATTCTACTTGTTCTATATTTACATCAAGTTCCGCTTCAAAAGCCACTAGATCACTATTATTTGCGACTTTAGCAACTTTTCGACATACATCAGATGAAAGCCCTTGGGCTGTGCAAAGTTTTTGCGCTTGTGCAATTTTATTTGCATAACCCACTTGTAAACGATTTAATTCTGCTTGCAAATTACCTTGTTGAGATGAAAGTGAATTAACTTCATTTTTTATCGAATTAACACCATTAAGTACCGAAGATACTTGTTGCGTATAATAATTTGCTTGAGAATTAAGGTTGCGATATTCATTACGTTGATTTTCTAATTTAGACTTATATTGCGTAAATTGCTCATATAATCGTCGACGTTTAATAAAACGGATACGAGGCGTACGATTGTATTCATTAAAAGCATTATCAATTTGATTATTGGTTTGGTTTATATCTGAAAGCAATCGTGCAACATGTGATTTATAAGTATTTTCTTTTGCTTTCACATCCTCGTATTGAGCATTTAATCGATTTAGCTCTTGTTGTTTTTGATTAAGTAATTGGTGTACTTTCTCAAATTCACGCTGACTATTTGCAATAAGTTGCTCACTACCTTGAAAAGACTGTTCAGCCTCACGCAATGGGTTATATAGTCGATAGTCATTGTTGCGATTAGCTAGAATATAACGATATGCCCCTAAATCAACATAACCATTTTCAAGCGCAAAGCGAGCTTGCCCTATTCGCTGATTTGGATGATTTAATTTAACAAGGCTTAATGGATTTACTTCATTAGGTTCTTTACCCGTATTTTTTACAGAAAGGATATAAGAACCTGAAGCAAGCCCATTTACTGTAATATGATCGCCTCTACGTTCCGCCACATTCGTTAAGAAACGGAAGTGACCATTCCCCGTCAATTTGCCATTAATTGTTAACTCATTAAATTGAATCCAACCACGATAGTTTTTATTTACATCATCATAATTGGCATTTAATGTGATCTGGCTATTAGGTAAAAGCTCTAAATTTCCTACTGTACTATTTCCGTTGAGTGACCACTGGCTATTAGGTTGTAAGTAAATTTGTGTCGTAGGGGCTGCATTAATACGCCCAACTAAATGCGCTTTACCTAAATTAAGCTGGCTATTATTTTTTAAATCAATGTTACCGAATACAACTGTAACAGGCATGCGATTAAAAGCTAAATTCCCTAAAGTCTTATTCTCAGAACAAGCTGTGTAACCTGTATAAGATTCACGAATGCATTCATTGGATTTACCTTGGGTAAAACCTAGCTGAATTTGGGCTTGATGTCGAGCGTTGAAATTCCCTTCTAATAAGCTTACATTACGACTACTTTCTAGTTTTGCATTGCCTGAAACATTAAATTCACGCGCTTTGAATTGGCGATTAATCCAACTATTTTCATCTATAACTTCTTTTTTGTTTAAATGATCATAAGCGTGAGGAGTAGGAATACCTGAAAGTACTAAGTGCCCTGCTGATACGTTTAAATTACCATTTAAATTCGTACCGCCGTTCAATACAAGCACACTATTGTAATAGTTAGGGTTGTAATTAAACGTTAACGCACCGTTATAACGTTGAGAATCATACTCGCCAAGGAAACCACTAAACGTATCTAAACGTTTTTTAGAATTTTCTTTTAAAACCTCATTTCTTACAACTTTTTGTTTGTCGTTACCTAAAAATTCCCAATCATTGGTGGTTGTCATATCCAAAGGGAAATAAGCTCGAGGATTTTTCCCATCTTTTAGACGGAAATAATCTAATCGGTTATTTCTGTGGATGTTTTTATATTCATAAAGCGCAAATGAAGTAGTTGGTTCCTCTCCCCATTTTACCCATTCTATGTTTTGAGCCGTTACATCATTACGACCAATTACATTAATTTCAGCGGCATAAGTGCGGTGATTATTGACAATTTTTGCACCGTCATCAGTATTTTGAATACGATGAAAAGTAAGCGAATTTCCATTAACATCTAATCGCCCACCTCGGAAACCAAAGTAAATGTTGTCTGAATTGACCTGCTTATTATTGGCAAGAATAACTGTTCCTCGACCACTTGTTATCCCGACTTGGTTAAAGGCTTGCTGCTGTCCATTAAACGACTTTTGATCAAGTACTACAGTTCCATCACCTACACTAATATCACCTAGGTTTTTGCCTTGACCATCAATATAAAGTGTGCCTGAACCTAATTTTGACAGACGGTCATTTATAGGGTTTTTTACGCGCCAATGAACCGTTTTATCACCGTTAACGACAATTCCCGCTCCTAGCCAAGTCGTATCATTATTTTCTGCGCGAACAATGGCATTTTGATTGAAGTATAAAGCCCCTGCACCTTGGTTAATACTATCTTTAAGAATAAGAGTTGAACCATCACCACCTTGGAAATGAATAGTCTTACCATTATCTAAAGAAGGGCGTTGCGTATTTTGATCTAATGATTTTTTAGATGAACTTTCTAATGCTACATGAATATTTTCAGCACCATTTTTTAATACACTATCTCCATTACCTAAATTCCGCCATTGGATCTCTTTAGCGCGAAGTGGAATCTGAATCTCATCATTTTTAAAAGCTTGTGCTATGACATCAGGTTGAATAATCGTATAAATGTTCTCAGTCCGATCGTAATTTGCAAAAGTAGACAACACTGCAGCTAATACCCAGCGTTTTTCCTTCGCATCATAAGCAAATAGCGGTGAGCCACTATCACCAGGCAAACCATAAGTTGCTAATCCATCATAAATATCACCATTGAATAACACCCAATTATCCATTGATGAGCGCGGTGTAAGTGGTATACCACCTGTAAGATAGTTGTATGCTGAGGTTAAAGACGTTTTTTCCTTGCCATCTTTACTTCTTAAATATTGACGTCCAGACCCTACTCGCACAAAGTACGGATAACGATTTTTATCTAAAAAAGCACCATTGCGTGGTCCTGTTTTTTTAGCATTATCAAAAGCAATATTATTTAGAAGTATCGGTACGACTTCGGTCACTAATTTATGTAACCGCGGGGCATGAAAATCCAACTGGCTATGATTATTTCGATCTGTAATAAGATAATTAAAATAATGACTATCTGAATTATTATCACTATCACCAAATTGTACAGAACCATAACCTAAGTTATGTTTTACACTGGCGATATACTGAGGATTAAACAAAGTTGCAATACCGCTTACCCTATTTGCCACATGTAAATCAGGCATCGGTAAATTGGGTAATACTGTTGCAATTTTCTGACCTTGTTTATTAAAAACGGGAATATTGCTAGATCCGACTGAAAATTGTCCTTTATTTTCAGCAAAATCACGGAAGAATTGGTAGTCCACATCATTACGTACAATTGAGGCTTGCGCGTAAGAATTCGCAAAAGCAAGACTTAATGCCAAAAGTGTTGGACGAAACAAATTAATTTGATGCATTAAAGGTTCCTCATAAAATAGGAGATCCTTGTGCTAATCTTTAGAGAAAATAAAATTGAGTAAAGTGCAGTGAAAGTCTGCAGAATTTTTGAAATTATTCCCCGATAGTAATAGATTTAAACCAATAATGCACACAAATAAGTCAATTCACTTCTGTGAAATGATTCGATTGCTCTTTTATTGTTCAAAGAATGCTTTATCCTTCAACACTCTCAAAGGCTGCATATCACTATTCCCCATGATGACACGACTTGAATCGGAACGTAAGCAAGTGCCGCCATAATGTCCTCCAACAGTAAAAGTACAGACTTGCAAATATTGATCTTCCACTTGTGGTAAGCACCAAAGTTGTTGATAAATACTATCTTGCTGACCAAACTGTCCATCGGTTGTGTCTAACATGGAATTATTTTCACCAATCAATTTAACATTATCACCTCGGCGACCTGCAATTGGTTTTTGTGCGTAGCCGTTTTGGATTAAGTCTGGTGTGAGATGAAAACTTGCCTCTAACAAATAACGATGATTAGGGAATAAAGACCAAAGCACAGGCAAAATCGCCTTATTACTTGGAATTGCCGTCCAAAGTGGTTCATAAACCAACACTTCTGGGCGGAGTAGTACGTCAATTAACCGCACTTTATCTTCAGGATAACCTGTGCGAATAGGTGGAGCGACTTCCATTCCTGTTGCATCTTCACGAAGTTGTTCCAGCATGGTTTCCCACGCCCAGGTTTTCCAAACAGTTTGAACTTGGTTATTTTCATCATCAATCAGGCGACCACGATTATCCCAATGTAATCCTTCTGTGCCATGAATAATTTTGGCTTGAAATCCCGCCTGTACTAATGCCTGTTGCATAAACATGGCATGATAATCTTCTTCATCATCGTGATCTTGCAGAATATGAACTAATTTTGAGGCTTGGCTATGTTGCCAACAATCAGCTAACGCATTACGCAAACCATCTGATGGATTTTCCCCCAATACGCCACCAGCTTGTTTTGCCCAACGATTCATAATATCGCCTGCTTCTGCATGGCAAGAAGCTGAGTCAGCATTATATTCATAGACTTTCAAACCTCGTTCACTCATACAGAAATCTAAACGACCTGTAATCGTCTGATAACGGCGATTTTGCCAAGAAAGTCTTAAGCGTGGCCAAAGGAGCTTCGGAATATTAAAATACTGTAACAGGTTATCATCTTTAAGTACCTTGTCTGTCGCATGTAAATACATTAAATGCAGTTCATTAGTGGCGTGAATCAATTCTTGTTGAGCACTTTCAGACATAGCAAAATAGCAATACTGATCAGAATGGCTCACTTTATGTCCGCTCATTGCCTTAATATATGCTGCATCAAATGGCTCATTTTCATTTAACCATTTCCCATTAAATTGACCGTGATTGTCAACATGATGAGCTTGTAACTGAAGTGCGGTGGATTTTGGGAAAGGTTGAGGCTCTGAAAATTCAGTATCATTTGTTTGAATCATCCAGCCAAGAATTGTTGTATCATCGAAAGTATCTTGTAGAAAATAGCCTTGTTCTGAAACAATCATCGGCAATTCACGCGTCCATTGCTGACCACTCGGCAAGCGAGAATGAATCACATTTTGCTCGGCGATTCGAACGCTATCAGGCAAAACCTCGGTGATAATTGCCACATGCCCCGTGTGTTTAAATTCGCCCCCTTCTTGCCAAATTAATAAGGAGCCTGCTAGAGGTTTACGTTTACAACCATTAGAAAATGCCTGCAAGGGCAACAAGGCATCGTTCACCACTTGGCGTAAAAAACGTAAAGAAAAGATCTCGTACGCCATACCAACATCGGCAAACACAACACCATGATTGAGATATAAATAACGACGTGCAAATTCCACACACTGCCATTTATAGCCCATATATTCTCGCCCTAGATAACTCCGGAATGAAGCATCATTCGGGAACTCTTTATCATCTGCAGTATTATAATCTGAGGAATAAATTGCCACGCCACCAGGCGCATATCCAAGCAAGCTACCAAAAGGATCGTGGGTAATGATATTGGCTGAACGTTCTGTCATAGTATCTTCCGAGTAAAAAGTGAACGCAGTTAGTATAGATCTTTTATTTTCATTACGACAATCAATAAAAATTTTACCGCACTTTTTTTTCGTAGCAAATTTTTGATTTATCTCATCTTTTCATCAAAACATTCTTTACCATTTAACTTCTTAGATTAAAATGAACGTGCTTTTCGAGTATTCGAAAGTACACAATTTAGTTTAACTTTAGATATCACAAGGGTTTCATTATGAAAGGATCAAAATGGCCTGTGGTTGCAGGTGCTGCACTTGGTATCATCGCTCCACTACTTACTTATAGCGGAAATCCCGGCAATATGGGATTCTGCGCAGCCTGTTTCTTACGCGATACAGCTGGCTCCATTGGCTTACATCAAGCCGCTCCACTTCAATACATCCGCCCCGAGCTCATCGGATTAATTTTCGGTGCGTTAGTGAGTGCATTATTTGCAAAAGAATTCCGTGCTCGTGGTGGTTCATCGCCATTTATTCGCTTAATTTTAGGGGCATTTGCCATGATTGGTGCCCTAACATTCTTAGGTTGTCCATGGCGTGCATATTTGCGTTTAGGCGGTGGCGATTTATCTGCGATTGCTGGTATTGTCGGTTTATTTGTCGGTGTACTAGGTGGAATCTTCTTTAGCAATCGAGGTTTTTCTCTCGGTAAAGCAAAAGAACAAGCCCCTGTTACAGGGTGGATTTCTGTCATTATCGCGGGTTTATTACTTATTGGCGTTATCACACAATTTAGTTTTGGCGAAGGTTTACCCCTTTATTTCTCACAAAAAGGCCCCGGCGCACAACATGCATTTTGGGCATTATCTTTAGCAGGCGGGCTAATCATAGGCGTATTAATGCAAAAATCACGTTTCTGCTCAATTGGCGCATTCCGTAATTTTATTCTATTCCGTGATTCTTCGTTATTGAACGGTGTCATCGCTTTAGTGGTATTTGCTGCTATTACCAATGCTTTACTTGGTCAATTCCATTTAGGTTTTGAACAACAACCTGGTGCACATAATCAATATCTTTGGAACTTCCTCGGCATGGCACTTTGCGGCTTGTGCTTCGCCCTTGGCGGTGGTTGCCCAGGCAAACATTTAGTTCATCTTGGTGAAGGCGATAATGACTCCGCTATTTTTGTGCTTGGTATGCTTTTAGGTGCAGCTGCTGCGCATCGTTTAAGCCTTGCAGCTTCAGGCTCTGGCATTGGTGAATTCACCCCTTACGCTTTAGTTCTTGGATTTATATTCTGTGCCTATATTGGCTTTACCAAAAAATCGGCTTAAGTCACTTTCTATCTGCACTCATCACGAGTGCAGATTTTCTTTTCCTTGCATTATCCCCCTTACAGTGTCAAACTCTCCGAACTTTTTAAAACTGTAAAAAATAATGACAAAAAAACGTAAAAACTTAATCAACCAAGATCCGCATTACAAACGAGAATTGGAAAAATACGGTAATCCAATCCCGAGCCGTGAATTTATTTTAAGCGTTATTCGAGACAATAATGCACCGATGAATCGGGATGAAATTTTGACCGCACTTTCCATTCGAAATGAAGATCAAATAGAAGCGATGCGTCGCCGATTACGAGCGATGGAAAATGACGGCCAATTAGTGTTCACCAAACGTAAACGCTATGCCTTACCAGAAAAATTAGATTTATTTAAAGGCTCGGTAATTGGTCATCGCGAAGGTTTCGGTTTTTTACAGGTCGATGGCAAAAAAGATGATTTATTCATTCCGAACCATCAAATGCAAAGAGTCATGCATGGGGATTTTGTCTTAGCGCAACCTGCTGGATTAGATCGTCGTGGTCGCCGAGAAGTGCGAATTGTGCGCGTATTAGAAAGCCCTAAAAAACAAATTGTGGGTCGCTTTTTCTTAGAAAACGGTTTTAGCTATGTGGTACCTGATGACAGCAGAATTGGCCGAGATATTCTCGTGCCTAATGAACATCGTAATGGCGCTCGCATGGGACAAGTTGTGGTTGTCGAATTGCAAGAACGTTCAGCCAGTTTTAACCAGCCAATAGGCGTAATCACTGAGATCCTAGGCGATAATATGGCGAAAGGAATGGAAGTGGAAATCGCCTTGCGTAACCACGATATCCCCCATAAGTTTCCAAGTGCAGTGGAAAAATACGTCAAAAAATTCACTGAAGAAGTCCCTGAAGAAGCAAAAAAGGGTCGTGTGGATTTACGCAATTTACCGCTTGTGACCATTGATGGTGAAGATGCTCGCGATTTTGACGATGCCGTTTATTGTGAAAAACACGGCAAAGGCTGGAAACTTTGGGTCGCGATTGCTGATGTCAGTTATTACGTACGTTTACGTTCTGCTTTGGATGTGGAAGCGCATAATCGTGGTAACTCAGTCTATTTTCCGAACCGAGTTGTACCAATGTTACCTGAAATTTTATCCAACGGCTTATGCTCTCTGAACCCACAAGTGGATCGCTTGTGTATGGTGTGTGAGATGCAAATTTCTGCCAAAGGTAAGCTCACAGATTATCGCTTTTATGAAGCAGTGATGAATTCTCATGCCCGCCTCACTTATACCAAAGTAGCAAAAATGCTTGAAGGCGATGAGGAATTACGCACTCGTTATTCTACGCTTGTGCCTCATTTAGAAGAACTTTATAAACTCTATCAAGCTTTGCTTAGTGCACGTCATCAACGTGGTGCGATCGATTTTGAAACCATTGAAACTAAGTTTATTTTCAATGCAATGGGGCGAATCGAGCGCATTGAACCCGTTATTCGTAACGATGCCCACAAAATCATTGAGGAATGTATGATTCTTGCGAATATCGCAGCAGCCAATTTTATGGAAAAACATAAAGAGCCTGCGTTATATCGTATTCATGCCACCCCGAGCGAAGAAAAATTAACATCGTTCCGCACTTTCTTAAGTGAGTTTGGTTTAACTTTAGAAGGCGGATTAAAACCAACCACAAAAGACTATGCTGCGCTCTTAGAAAAAGTTAAAGAACGACCTGATCATGAACTTATTCAAACAATGTTGCTACGTTCATTAAGCCAAGCTGTCTATCATGCTGATAATATTGGGCACTTTGGTTTGGCTTTGGAAGAGTATGCACACTTTACTTCGCCAATTCGCCGTTATCCAGACTTAACACTTCATCGAGGCATCAAGTATTTACTCGCTAAAGAACAAGGAGCAAAACGTAAAACAACTGATACTGGCGGTTATCATTACTCTTTTGATGAAATGGATTTACTTGGCAATCACTGTTCAATGACGGAACGCCGTGCTGACGACGCAACTCGTGAAGTGGCAGATTGGTTGAAATGCGAATATATGCAAGATCATGTTGGCGGTGAATTTAGCGGTGTTATTTCATCTGTGACTGGATTTGGTTTATTTGTACGCTTAGATGACTTATTCATCGATGGTTTAGTCCATATTTCCACCTTAGAAAACGATTATTACCAATTCGATGCAACAAAACAGCGTTTAATTGGAGAAAATAGCGGAATACAATATCGCTTAGGCGATAAAGTTCGCATCAAAGTTGAAGCAGTACATTTAGAAAATAAAATGGTCGATTTCTCGCTGATGGGGAGTGAACGTAAACCTCGTCGAGCTGGAAAAACCGCGAAAGAAAAAGCCAAGAAAGTCTTTAAAGAGCTACCGTCTAAAGCATCCAAAAAACGGAAAAGTGCGGTAAAAAAGAAAGAAGTTTCGAAGAAAACATCTAGAAAACGAAAATAATTCACTTCCTATTTTAAGAATGAATTAAAAATTCAAATAAGAAAAAGAGAAATTTATGTCAGAACAAATCTATGGCATTCATGCTGTTAATAGTATTTTAACCCATTCACCAGAACGTTTAATTGAAGTCTTCGTGCTTAAAGGCCGTGAAGATAAACGTCTACAGCCACTCTTAAATGAGCTTTATTCCCTAGGAATTGGTGTGCAATTCGTTAATCGACAAACACTTGATAAAAAAGCCGATGGTGAGGTTCATCAGGGTGTCATTGCTCGAGTACAAGCGGCAAAAGAACTTAATGAAAATGATCTTGATGAAATTCTTGCGAATAAACAAAATCCGCTTTTATTAGTTTTGGATGGTGTGACGGATCCACACAACTTAGGAGCATGTTTGCGAACAGCTGATGCAGCGGGCGCAGCAGCCGTGATCGTACCGAAAGATAAATCGGCACAATTAACATCTATCGCGCGTAAAGTTGCTTGTGGTGCTGCAGAAACCGTACCGTTAATTCGTGTAACCAATCTTTCTCGCACACTACGCGATTTACAGCAAAATCATAATATTTGGGTGGTTGGCACTGCTGGCGAAGCCACTGAAACCATTTATCAAAGCAAACTGACAGGGCCACTAGCACTTGTTATGGGAGCTGAAGGCGAAGGAATGCGTCGTTTAACGCGTGAACATTGCGATCAACTGATTAGCATTCCAATGGCTGGTTCAGTTTCATCATTAAATGTATCTGTCGCAACAGGGGTATGTTTATTTGAAATTGTGCGTCAGCGTTTAGCATACATTTAAGTTAGAAGCGTTGTAAATTTCACCGCTATTTTATTTTCCTTTTTCGTTAAAGAAAATAAATTCCCTCAAAAGGTTGAAAAATAGGGGGATTTATTGCGATAATTTAAACCATTTCGGGAAAATCTTTTTAACTGCTGAAGTTTATTTTGGCTTGTTTATTTTTTGTTAGAAAGATTAGATTTTTATTTCACCTTTAAATTAGATAAGAACAATGGCGGAAAAACGTAATATTTTTTTAGTCGGGCCAATGGGGGCAGGAAAAAGCACGATTGGTCGTCAGTTAGCGCAACAGTTAAATATGGATTTTGTTGATTCGGATGCTGTAATTGAAGAACGTGCTGGCGCAGATATTAGCTGGATTTTTGATCTGGAAGGCGAAGAGGGCTTCCGCAAACGTGAAGAACGTATTCTTAACGAACTCACTCAAATGCAGGGGATTGTCCTGTCTACTGGTGGAGGAGCAGTGCTTTCTAAAGATAGCCGTAATTATTTATCTGCACGTGGTATTGTAATTTATTTAGAAACTACTGTAGAAAAACAATTTCAACGTACTCAGCGTGACAAAAAACGTCCGCTGTTGCAAGGCGCAGAAGATCCTCGTCAAGTATTGGAAGAGTTGGCAAAAATTCGTAATCCACTTTATGAGGAAGTAGCTGACATCACCCTACCTACAGATGAGCAAAATGCCAAAGTAATGGTAAACCAGATTGTTGAACTCATCGATAATATGAATGGATTAAATGGCGCACTTTAAGTGTGTCTAAGGATAAATTTATGCTGTGCGTAAACGTGGAATTACAGGAGCGTCGTTACCCAATTTTAATTGGTAATGGACTATTGCAAGATGAACGCAGTTATCCGGTTAAGCGAGGAGAGCGCGTGATGATTGTGACGAATCCCACGGTTGCACAGTTTTACTTAGATACGGTAACATTTGCGCTAAAAAAACGCGGATGCGAAGTCGATCATGTTCTTTTGCCCGATGGTGAGAAGTATAAAACGCTTGAATCCTTAAATTTAATTTTTACTGCGCTTTTACAAGGTAATCATGGGCGTGATACAACAATTATAGCACTAGGTGGTGGTGTGATTGGTGATGTGGCAGGATTTGCCGCAGCCAGTTATCAACGAGGAGTACGATTAATTCAAATTCCAACCACTTTACTTTCCCAAGTGGATTCTTCTGTTGGAGGAAAAACAGCAGTGAATCATGAACTTGGGAAAAATATGATCGGTGCATTTTATCAGCCCTCTATGGTTATTATTGATACGCATACTCTTGGCACGTTACCAAAACGTGAAGTAAATGCAGGGTTGGCTGAAGTAATAAAATATGGCGCAATTTTAGATTACGAATTTTTTGAATGGCTTGAAGCTCATATTGATGAGCTTGTTGCATTAAATAACGAATCCCTACAACATTGTATTGCTCGTTGCTGTCAAATTAAAGCGGATGTAGTTGCTCGTGATGAAACAGAAAAAGGTGATCGAGCTTTACTTAATCTTGGTCATACCTTTGGACATGCGATTGAAACTCATCTCGGCTATGGTAACTGGCTCCATGGTGAAGCGGTATCTACCGGAATGATGATGGCAGCCGCGCTTTCCGAGCAGTTGGGTGATATTTCTGTAGCAGATGTTTCACGCTTAGAAAAATTACTCGCACGCGCTAATTTGCCCACCTTATCACCGGATTCGATGCAGCCGGAGGACTATTTACCGCATATGATGCGAGATAAAAAAGTTCTAGCAGGTAAGTTGCGTCTGGTGTTACTTAAATCACTAGGTCAAGCTTATATAGTAACTGATACTGATAAGGATCTTGTGTTAAACGCTATTAAGCGTTGTACCCAAATGGACTAAGATGTTACGTCCAAAAAAACATTCCCTAAAACCGAAACTTAAACACCGTCCATTTTTGAAATGGGCTGGTGGGAAGTTTCGTTTAACAGATGAAATTAATAATATCTTTCCTAAGAGAAAACAATGTCTTATTGAACCGTTCGTCGGAGCAGGGGCCGTTTTTTTAAACTCGAATTTTGAGCGCTATATTTTGGCTGATATTAATCCTGATTTAATTAATCTTTTTAATATAGTGAAAGAAAATGTAGATGTTTACATTGAGGCTTGTAAAACCATTTTTTTTGCCCCTAATGCGAATGATCCTGATTACTACTATGACAAACGTCGCCAATTTAATGCTTCAACTGATCCTTTTGAACGATCTGTACTTTTTCTCTACTTAAATCGCTTTGGGTTTAATGGACTATGCCGTTATAACAGCAGAAATGAATTTAATGTGCCTTTTGGCGCATATAAAACGCATTATTTCCCAGAGGACGAGTTACGTTATTTTGCACATAAGGCACAAAGTGCAATATTTTTATGTAGCGATTTTCAGCAAACATTTGCATTAGCTGATAAAGATTCGGTGATTTACTGCGATCCACCTTATGCTCCCTTACTGCAGGATTCAAATTTTACGAGCTATGCGGGTAATGAGTTTAGTTGTGAGCATCAACTCATTTTAGCTGAACTCGCAAAATTTACACAAAAAGAAAAACAAATTTCGGTTTTAATATCTAACCACGATACCAAATTTACCCGAGAAATTTATAAGGGGGCTAAATTTAAACGTGTGAAAGTACAACGCTCGATTAGCCAGAGCTCAGAAAAACGAGTAAAAGTAAGAGAGTTGATTGCGATTTTTAAGGTATAATTTTTGATAGCTCAGGGTTTATAACGATATCCAATTTTATGATTTGTGGAAAATCCTCTTGAATTAATTTTATAAGTTCAGTTTGACGAAATAAGATTCCTTGACGCACTATTGCATTCGATACTTCTAAAAAAAGACTATTACCGTTAACGGAACCAATACGAAATTTGCCGTGAAATTCCTGTGGAAAAATGCGGTTAAATTTTTGATTCAGTTCATTGATAGCAAGACCTTTTTTCATTATTTTGGCAAAGGGCGATTGCTCAAGCACATCCATAATATTGACTGCTTTTTGATAACGCTCAGCCTTGTTTTCCATAAAGTCTGCCCCCAGTAAATGACATTAGTTTAGATTTCCGCTACAATACACGCAATTTTCATAATAAACAACGAGATGATGATTTCAGGCACTGTCAAACCGAATTTTTGGTCGCGATTACTTTTAAGTATCATCGCGATTTTTGCTTTGCCTAACGCACAAAGTTTTGAAAATCAAAATAATGCAGAAAATTATTCTTCAAGTGTTTCCATTCAACAAGCGTTAGAGACGGTAAAAGTTGCACGTGAAGTGCAACGACAAGCCATTCCTCAACCTTCAATTTCCCACCAAACTGAAAAACAACTTAAAATTCAACCGCACTTTTTGGTTGAAGTGTTGAATCCTAGTGCGCCAATTCGAGCAGGCCCTTTGCTTATTTAATTTTCTGTTTTCTGTAAAGAATATTGCTATTGAAATAGCGATATTTTTAAAAAATTATTGTGCATGAAATAAAGTATTTCATACGCATTTAACTATTTAACTTATATATTTAAAAAGAGAAATTATGAGCATTTTAACGAAAATTT
Organism: Haemophilus sp. SZY H8; assembly: GCF_018829755.1. Lineage (NCBI taxonomy): Bacteria > Pseudomonadati > Pseudomonadota > Gammaproteobacteria > Pasteurellales > Pasteurellaceae > Haemophilus > Haemophilus sp. SZY H8. The sequence continues at coordinate 361,244 of NZ_JAHKJY010000002.1, read as the reverse complement.
TTGGCAGCCGTAACGACCGTATTTTACGTAAATTAAGAAAACAAGTTGCAAAAATCAATAAATTAGAACCTGAGTTTGAAGCCCTCACAGATGAACAACTTCGTGCAAAAACAGATGAATTCCGTCAACGTTTAAGTGCGGGCGAAACTTTGCAACAAATTTTACCAGAAGCATTCGCAACGGTACGTGAAGCAAGTAAGCGCGTGCTTGGTATGAGACATTTTGATGTTCAGCTTATTGGCGGAATGGTATTGACTAACCGCTGTATCGCAGAAATGCGTACTGGTGAAGGTAAAACATTAACGGCGACTTTGCCTTGTTATTTAATCGCACTTGAAGGTAAAGGCGTTCATGTTGTGACGGTGAATGATTATCTTGCTCGCCGAGACGCAGAAACCAACCGTCCGTTATTTGAATTTTTGGGCATGAGTGTAGGCGTAAATATTCCTGGTTTACCGCCGGAAGAAAAACGTGCCGCTTATGCAGCAGATATTACTTATGCAACCAATAGTGAACTTGGTTTTGACTACTTACGTGACAACTTAGCTCACTCAAAAGAAGAGCGTTTCCAACGTACTTTAGGGTATGCGCTGGTGGATGAAGTAGATTCCATCTTAATTGATGAAGCCCGTACGCCATTGATTATTTCTGGTCAAGCGGAAGACAGTTCTGCGCTTTATATTGCAGTCAATAAACTGATTCCAAACTTAATTAAACAGGAAAAAGAAGATACAGAAGAATATCAAGGCGAAGGGGACTTTACTTTAGATCTTAAATCTAAACAGGCACATTTAACGGAACGTGGCCAAGAAAAAGTGGAAGATTGGTTGATTGCGCAAGGTTTAATGCCTGAAGGTGATTCTTTGTATTCTCCAGGTCGAATTGTATTGCTTCATCATGTTATGGCTGCCTTGCGTGCACACACATTGTTTGAAAAAGATGTCGATTACATTGTGAAAGATGGTGAAATCGTGATTGTTGATGAACATACTGGTCGAACAATGGCAGGGCGTCGCTGGTCAGATGGTTTACACCAAGCTATTGAGGCAAAAGAAGGGGTTGAAATTAAGAGCGAAAACCAAACTGTTGCGTCAATTTCTTACCAAAACTACTTCCGTTTATATGAGCGTCTTGCGGGTATGACGGGGACTGCGGATACCGAAGCGTTTGAGTTCCAACAAATTTACGGATTGGAAACCGTTGTGATTCCAACAAACCGCCCAATGATTCGTGATGATCGCACAGATGTGATGTTTGAAAATGAACAATATAAATTTAATGCGATTATTGAAGATATCAAAGATTGTGTAGAACGCCAGCAACCAGTATTAGTGGGGACGATTTCAGTAGAAAAATCGGAAGAGTTATCTAAGGCTTTAGATAAAGCGGGTATCAAACACAATGTGTTGAATGCGAAATTCCACCAACAAGAAGCGGAAATCGTGGCAGAAGCGGGTTATCCTGGTGCGGTGACTATCGCAACGAATATGGCGGGGCGCGGTACGGATATTATCCTTGGTGGTAACTGGAAAGCGCAGGCTGCCAAATTAGAAAATCCAACTCAAGAACAAATTGAAGCGCTTAAAGCTGAGTGGGAAAAGAACCACGAGATTGTAATGAAAGCAGGTGGTTTGCATATTATCGGTACGGAGCGTCATGAATCTCGCCGTATCGATAACCAGTTGCGTGGTCGTTCTGGTCGTCAAGGTGACCCAGGATCTTCTCGTTTCTACCTTTCTTTGGAGGACGGCTTAATGCGCATTTATTTGAATGAAGGTAAACTCAATTTAATGCGTAAAGCGTTCACCGTGCCTGGTGAGGCTATGGAATCGAAAATGTTGGCGAAAGTGATTGCATCTGCTCAAGCAAAAGTTGAGGCTTTCCATTTCGATGGCCGTAAAAACCTACTTGAATATGATGATGTTGCAAATGACCAACGTCATGCAATTTATGAGCAACGCAATTATTTGCTTGATAATGATGATATTTCTGAAACTATCAACGCCATCCGCCACGATGTATTTAATAACGTGATTGATCAATATATTCCACCGCAATCTTTGGAAGAACAATGGGATATTAAAGGGCTTGAAGAACGCTTAGCTCAAGAGTTTGGTATGGAATTACCAATTTCTCATTGGCTGGAAGAAGATAATAATCTGCACGAAGAAAACTTGCGTGAACGCATCGTAGAAGTCGCCGAAAAAGAATATAAAGAAAAAGAAGCGCTGGCTGGTGAAGAAACCATGCGTAACTTTGAAAAAGGTGTCATGTTACAAACCTTAGATGAGCTTTGGAAAGAGCACTTAGCGGCGATGGATTATTTACGCCAAGGTATTCATTTACGTGGCTATGCGCAAAAAGATCCAAAACAAGAGTATAAAAAAGAATCTTTCCGTATGTTTACGGAAATGCTGGATTCTTTAAAACACCATGTTATCACGACTTTAACGCGTGTACGTGTGCGTACTCAAGAAGAAATGGAAGAAGCTGAACGAGCTCGTCAGGAGATGGCTGCTCGTATCAATCAAAATAATTTACCTGTGGATGAAAATGGTCAGGCAATCCAAAATTCAGATTCTGAAGATTATTCAGATCGTCGCATTGGACGCAATGAGCCTTGTCCTTGTGGTTCGGGTAAAAAATATAAGCATTGTCATGGTAGTCGTGCTGCTCGCCATTAATGATTGGCCAAAGTGCGGTGATTTTTCACCGCACTTTTTTCATAGATGCTATTGGATAGAAGAAATGGATAAAAAAATTATACAAGTTTCTGCAGGTATTATTCGTAATGAGTTTGGTCAGATCTATTTAACGCAGCGTTTAGAAGGACAGGATTTTGCGCAATCTTTAGAATTTCCAGGTGGAAAAGTGGATGCGCGGGAAACCCCAGAACAGGCTTTAAAACGTGAACTGGAAGAGGAAATTGGCATTGTGGTATTAAATGCTCAACTTTACGAGCGCTTCCAATTTGAATATCCAACAAAGATTATTTCTTTTTTCTTTTATGTCGTAGATGAATGGATTGGTGAGCCTTTTGGGCGAGAAGGGCAAGAAGGTTTTTGGGTTGAGCAACGTGCATTAGATGCAGGACAGTTTCCTCCCGCTAATGCAAAATTAATTCAGCGATTACTGAATGAAACAAATAATTCTCTTTAAAATAAACCCCAGTTTTTAGCTGGGGTTTATTTTTAATCTATTGATTGCAAAGAATGTGAATTCACGGCTGAAAAATAGTGCTCTACAAACAAATTTTTACAGATAAATCAGCAAGTTTAATCCACACTTCATCTCTAAATTCTTGCTTAGCAAGACGTTCTATATTGGCGAGCTCTTGAATAATTTCGTAGAGCTTTTGGTAGGTTAAACGTTGAATCGCACTTAAAAAGAGCGGTCGGCGATTTTGCCAGATTTTTAGACGGTCAAATTCAAGCTTAATTTGTTGAGTTGGAAGTTTTTCCGTTGTCATAATACGTTGCTGTGGTTTTGTGAGTTCAAGCAACGTAAATAATTCTCGCTGTAGTGTGCGTAATAAAATAACAGGTTGTACATCTTCAGCTTGTAACCCTTTTAAAATACGTTTAGCGCGATTTGCTTTTCCCATTAACAAAGCATCAATCCATTGAAATGGTGTAAAAATTGAGGATTGTTCTACTACGCTAATAACACGATTGTAGTTAAGTTTATGATCAGAATAGAGCAAATCTAAAAGCTGAAGAGCTTGTTTGAGCGCAAGCAGGTTATTCTCATAACTGTAACAAAGTTGTTGAATTGCTTCATCATCAGCTTCTAATTCCATCGCTTTGATACGATTTTTTACCCAACGAGGGAGATTTTCTGCTGTAGGTGTTTGACAATTTACAAGAATCGCATTGGTTTCATATTGGTTTAGTTCAACAAACCATGCTTGGTTTTCATTTGCTTTTGCTAGCTTTGCAATTTGTAAAATCAGCAAGATATCGTCATGTAGAACCGAAATAAATTCTTGCAGATTTTTCTGTAAAAGTGCGGTGAAATTTTCAGGTAAATTTAATACCATGACTTGTTTATTAAAAAACAATCCCATGGACTGACAGGATTCTATGAGTTGTGCCCAGTCAGTTTGACTATCAATCTGAATGTTATTTTTCTCATCGAATCCTTGTTGGTTGGCTGTTTTATAAATGGCATCTTCACTTTCACTCAGTAACAATGGATCTTGTCCTACCAAAAAGTAAACTTTGGCTAAACGTTGGGAAAGATGTTGATTGAGTTGCTCAGGGACGATGCGATTCATTATTTGTTTTTCACTTGTTTTTCTAATGCAACCATTTTAGTAATGAGCTGACGAGCAGCTTGTTCCCGCATATCATTCCAAATTACTTCTCGTTCGCTAGATTTAGCTAATGCTGCGCGAGAGTTATCAAAGAAAGTGCGGTTGACTTTTGCCGTGATTGGATGGCTTTCACCATTCGCTAAACGAATGCTAGCTTCCACTTCTAACATCAATACTTTTTCAGCTTCGCGTCCGCGTTTAAAGACGGAGGCAACTTCATCATTTGTGCGGAATTTATTTATGCGCAAAACAGGAATGCCTTGAGTAGAATTGACGAGTTGAACATTATTCGCTTGTAACTGATTGCGCATCGCTACTGACATTTCGCTGTATGGATCGGGGCTTTCAAATGTAAGAGTACGTAATTCTTGTGGAATTAATGTACCGTTTTGAAAATGCCAGCCGCAAGCAGAAAGCGCGGTAAAACCTGCTACAATAAACACTACTTTGATTGATTTAATCATAAAAATTACCTTTATTGTGGAGTGTACAAATTTAAAATCCATACACTAATAAAGATAGAATCTGTGAAATATCAATATTCCACAGATTCTACGGATTATGGTTTAACCACAAAATTCAACATTTTTAATGGAATATAGATCTCTTTAAGAATTTCTTTTCCATCAAGGAATTTTGCAACATTAGGATCTGCTTTAGCTGCTGCTTTAATTTCTTCTTCTGAAGATGTTGCAGGAACAGTCACTTTTCCACGAACTTTGCCATTTACTTGCACTACAATGAGTTTTTCATCTTCTACCATTGCGGCTTCATCAGCCTTCACCCATTCAGCGGTATCGATGTTGCTTTCATTTCCTAGCGCTTGCCATAATTCAAAGCAGATATGTGGTGTAATTGGATAAAGCATACGAACAACTGCACTTAATGCTTCCGCCATGACAGCACGATCTTGATCACTTTCTAAGGAAGCCTTAGTGAGTTTATTCATCAACTCCATTACTGCTGCAATCGCAGTATTAAATGTTTGACGGCGACCAATATCATCGCTCACTTTCGCAATCGTTTTATGTACTTCACGACGAAGCGCTTTTTGCGCTGCTGAAAGTGCGGTGATATCTAGGCTAGTTTTTGCTGGGTTTTGTTGATATTGATATACCAAATTCCAAACACGCCCTAAGAAACGTTTCGCACCTTCTACGCCAGATTCTTGCCATTCCAAGGTCATTTCTGCTGGAGAGGCAAACATCATGAACAGACGAACAGTATCGGCACCATATTTTTCTACCATTTCTTGTGGGTCAATACCGTTATTTTTCGATTTCGACATTTTGGTCATGCCACTGTGGACTAATTCACGCCCTTCAGGATCGGTGGCTTTAATGATGCGACCTTTCTCATCACGCTCAAGGGTCACTTGAGTTGGGCTTACCCAAATACGCTCATTGGTTGGACTTGTGTAGTAGAAGGCATCTGCAAGCACCATACCTTGACACAATAATTTATCGGCTGGCTCGTCACTGGTTACAAATCCCGCATCGCGTAATAATTTGTGGAAGAAACGGAAGTAGAGCAAGTGCATTGTTGCGTGTTCAATACCACCGATATATTGATCCACTGGTAACCAATAGTTTGCTTCTTCCGCATCAAGCATGCCATTTTGATATTGTGGACAAGTGTAGCGAGCGTAATACCAAGAGGATTCCATAAAGGTATCAAAGGTATCCGTTTCTTTGAATGCTGGTGCACCGTTAAGCGTTGTTTTTGCCCAGTTAGGATCAGCTTTAATTGGGCTTTTCACGCCATCCATTACCACATCTTCAGGAAGAATAATAGGTAAATCTTCCATTGGTGCAGGTACTACATCGCCATTTTCAAGGGTTAGCATAGGAATTGGCGCCCCCCAATAACGTTGGCGAGAAACACCCCAGTCACGTAAACGGTAATTCACTTGACGTTTTCCAACACCTAATTTTTCTAATTTATCTGCAATGCCATTGAAAGCGCCATCAAAATCTAAACCATCAAACTCAGCTGAGTTCACTAATTTACCGTGCTCAACGAAAGCTTGTTTGGTTAAATCAATTTCTTCATCTGCAAGAGGTGCGATCACTTGTTTAATTGGCAAACTGTATTTTTGAGCAAATTCAAAGTCACGTTGGTCGTGTGCAGGAACCGCCATGACAGCACCTGTGCCATAGTGCATTAACACGAAATTCGCAACCCAAATTGGTAATTTTTCCCCCGTCAATGGATGAATGGCAAACAAGCCCGTTGCCATTCCTTTTTTCTCCATTGTTGCAAGATCAGCTTCTGCTACTTTGGCGTTTTTCGCTTCTTGGATAAAGGCGGCTAATTCGGGATTGTTTTGAGCAGCCAAACTTGCTAATGGATGTGCTGCCGCAATGCCTAAATAACTCACGCCGTAAAAGGTATCTGGACGCGTGGTGTAAACCGCTACTTTTTCGTTGGTATCTGCAACATCAAAAGTAATTTCTACCCCTTCAGAACGACCGATCCAGTTACGTTGCATAGTTTTTACCATGTCTGGCCATTGTGGAAGGGTATTTAAACCACCTAATAATTGCTCTGCGTAGTCAGTAATTTTGATAAACCATTGTGGGATTTCTTTTTGTTCAACAGGTGTATCACAACGCCAGCAACAACCTTCGTGTACTTGCTCGTTTGCAAGTACGGTTTCATCATTCGGACACCAGTTTACGGTTGAGGTTTTTTTATACACTAAGCCTTTTTTGTAAAGCTCAGTGAAGAACCATTGTTCCCATTTGTAGTATTCTGGTTTACAGGTTGCGATTTCACGATCCCAGTCGAAACCAAAACCTAAAAGCTGAAGTTGTTTTTTCATGTAGGCAATGTTTTCGTATGTCCATTTAGCAGGTGCAGTTTTGTTTTTGATCGCAGCACCTTCTGCCGGTAAGCCGAAAGCATCCCAACCAAATGGTTGTAATACGTTTTTGCCTAGCATGCGTTGATAACGAGAAATTACATCACCAATAGTGTAGTTACGCACGTGCCCCATATGTAGGCGACCAGAAGGATACGGGAACATAGAAAGACAGTAATATTTTTCTTTAGATTCGTCTTTGATTGCTTTGAAAACTTTATTTTCTGCCCAATATTGTTGAACCTTTGGTTCGATCATATCGGGGCGATATTGTTCTTGCATAAAATCACCTTAAATTTTAACCGCACTTTTGCAGTATTTTGACAATAGAAAATGTGGCATAGAATACCGTAAAACGGCATAAATTGATAGCTTGAGAGTCCAAAGTGCGGTGATTTTTTCTTTGTTTTTACAATAGATTTTGAATTTCTTTTGGAATTAATTTGGGTTCAGGAATCCAAACTTGTTTGTGTCGGCTCAATTCCCCTTTTTCTAAAATAATACTGCTTTTGGGTACTTTGAAGGATTTACTTAAAAATTTCAATAAATGCGCATTTGCTTGACCATCAATGGGTGGTGCAGTAATGGTAATTTTTAATTCATCATTGTGAATGCCAGCAATATGATCTTTACTGGCTTTTGGCTGTAAGAATATTCTTAATCTAATACCGTCTTTATTTTGTTCAATCGCAGACATAAATTCTTCGTTTTTCTTATTTTTATTTATTATAAAAATGAATTATGTAAAAAATAAAGTGTAGATTAGGGCCCGCTAATCCATAGCAAGCAAATACAACTTATGATATAGTTCACAGCCGAATTTATAGGGATCTTTTTATAATAAAAATAATGATAGAACTCGATCAAAACAATATTCCAAAACACGTTGCCATTATTATGGATGGTAATGGTCGGTGGGCTAAACAGAAAAATAAAATGCGTATTTTTGGCCATACCAATGGCGTATCTGCAGTTCGCAGAGCGGTAAGTTATGCTCGCCAAACTGGAGTAAATTTTCTTACACTTTATGCCTTTAGCAGCGAAAATTGGAATCGACCAGAGCAAGAAGTCAGCGCGTTAATGACGCTTTTTATGCAAGCTTTAGATCGCGAAGTAAAAAAATTACATAAAAATAATATTCGCCTGAAAATTATTGGCGATGTATCTCGTTTTAGTGAATCTTTGCAAGAAAAAATTTCAAAAGCGGAAAATTTAACAGAAAAAAATACCGCACTTACGCTCAATATTGCGGCAAATTATGGCGGTTGTTGGGATATTGTACAAGCGACAAAACAACTCGCAGAAAAAGTAAAAAATAATGAAATGAGCGTTGAAGAGATTGATGAAATTGCTTTTCAGCGTCATTTGGTTACACAAGATGAACCACCAGTAGATCTGTTGATTCGTACCAGTGGTGAACAACGAATTAGTAATTTTTTATTATGGCAAATTGCATATGCGGAACTTTATTTTTCCGATGTGCTGTGGCCAGATTTTGATGAGGCGGAATTTAACCGTGCCATCGCCTGTTATCAACAACGTCATCGCCGTTTTGGTGGGACAGAATAATTCAATAAATGGATTAAAATTATGCTTAAACAACGAGTTTTATCTGCCATTGTGTTAATCGCAGCGGTGTTATGTGCGCTATTTTTATTCACGCCTTTTTATTTTGCCCTCGCTTTAGGGGCAGTAGCGACTTTAGGTGTTTGGGAATGGACTCAGTTTGCTCGCCTTAAACAGCCTTTAGCACGTTTTTGTGTTGCTGCTTTTTTAGGTGCTTTTATTTTTTTATGGCTCTACACTGAGAGCAACTATTTAGATGCAGGTCGTGTGTTTGAACAGCATCTTCAGCTTCTATTGATGAACGCTGTTGGTTGGTGGATTTTAGCTTTATTGCTTGTGGTGAGTTATCCTCAATCAGCTAAATTTTGGTCTAAAAATCCTCTTTTACAGCTTTTATTTGCCTTTTCTACTTTAATCCCATTTATAGCGGGGGTATTACGTTTACGTTTAGAACACTATACCCATGATCCTTATCACGGCTTATTTTTATTACTTTACGTGTTTGTGCTTGTTTGGGCAGCTGATTCAGGCGCTTATTTTAGCGGACGCGCATTTGGTAAACGTAAACTTGCGCCAAAAGTTTCACCGGGTAAAAGCTGGGAAGGCGTTGCTGGTGGTTTAATTACTGCGTTAGTGCTTGCTTTTGTGTTTATTCATTTCTTTGGTGATGCTTTAGTTGGTGAGCGAAATATCACTGGATTCGTTATCCTTTCCGTTGCAACAGTTGCAATTTCGGTATTGGGTGATTTAACTGAAAGCATGTTTAAACGTGAGTCTGGTGTGAAAGACAGCAGCCAATTGATTCCTGGTCATGGTGGTGTATTAGATCGTATTGATAGCTTGACTGCCGCGGTACCTTTTTTCAGCTACTTCTATTTCTTTGTGTTATAAGGATTTTGAATGTCATTTTTGTGGTCGCTAGGTTCTTTTATCATTGCTATTGCGGTATTAGTATCCGTTCACGAATATGGTCACTTTTGGGCTGCTAGAAAGTGCGGTATAAAAGTCCATCGTTTTTCAATTGGCTTTGGTAAAGTCATTTGGAAACGTATTGATAAGCATGGTACAGAATTTGCGGTTTCAATGATTCCTTTAGGCGGCTATGTAAAAATGCTTGATGGACGCAATGAAGAGGTTCCAGTTGAACAAAAGCCACAAGCATTTGACAGTAAAAGCGTATTACAACGCGCATTTGTGATTATTGCAGGCCCTTTGGCGAATTTTATTTTCGCGATTTTTGCCTATTGGGTCATCTACCTTTATGGAATGCCAAGTGTTAAACCTGTAATTGAATCGATAACGCCAAGTTCAATCGCTGCACAAGCGCACATTGAACCTAATACACAAATTCTAGCGGTTGATGGCGAAAAAACTCAAGATTGGGAAACCATCAATATGCTACTTGCCACAAAAATGGGGGAGCCTAATGTTGAGATTACCCTTTCTTCTTTTGGTTCCAATATTGAACAACAACGAACTTTAAATCTTACAAATTGGACTTTTGATCCTGAAAAAGAAAGTTCGTTTGAGGCATTAGGCATTATGCCTATGCGTCCTAAAGTGGAAATGGTGCTTTCTAAAGTTGTTCAAGGTTCTCCCGCTGAGAAAGCAGGTTTACAAATCGGTGATAAAATTTTAAAAGAAAATTTAACCGCACTTACTTGGCAAGATTTTATAAAACAGGTCGAACAAGGCGAATCTTTTTCTATTAAAGTTGAACGTAATGGGGAAACGCTTGACAAAATTATCAGTCCAGTGCGTAATCAGAGTGGAAAATGGTTTGTAGGCGTGAGTCCTACTTTTATAAAATTAGGTGATGAGTACCGCACAGAGTTAAAATATGGTATTCTTGAATCAGTTCAAAAAGGTATTGAAAAAACAACTCAGCTTTCTCTTTTAACATTAAAAGTATTAGGAAAACTGATTAGCGGTGATTTGTCATTAAATAATTTAAGTGGGCCAATTTCTATTGCTAAAGGTGCGGGAGCATCATCAAGTATTGGATTCATTTATTTTTTGAGTTTTATGGCATTAGTCAGTGTTAATTTGGGTATTATGAATCTATTTCCATTGCCTGTGTTAGATGGTGGCCATTTGGTTTTTCTTGCAGTTGAAGCAATAAAAGGAAAACCTATTTCTGAACAGGTACAAAATGTCTGTTATCGAATTGGTGCGGCGTTGTTGCTAACATTAACAGCGTTTGCGTTATTTAATGATTTTTTACGTCTATAATTTTTATATAGGATACAGTCGATGAAAAAACTTCTCATAGCAAGTTTATTATTCGGTACAACGGTAAGCGCATTGGCTGCGCCTTTCGTTGCTAAAGAAATTCGTATTGAAGGTGCGCAAGGTGACCTAGAGCAGTCTATTCTTGCAAGTTTGCCTGTGCGAGCAGGACAGCGTGTAACAGATCAAAATGTTGCTAATATTGTTCGCTCGTTATTCGTTAGTGGACAGTTCGATGATGTTAAAGCTCGTCAAGACGGGGATGCGTTAGTTGTCAGTGTGGTTGCAAAACCGATTATTGCGGATGTTCAAGTTAAAGGAAGTTCTGCAATTCCAGCTGATGTAATTAAACAGAATTTAACCCAGAGTGGTATAGCAACTGGTGCGGTACTTAATAGAACAATATTAAATGAGTTTGTTAAAGCCGTTAAAAGAGATGGTTATGAAGCCAAAGGGCGTTATAACGCAAAAGTTGAAGCGATAGTGAATACATTACCGAATAACCGTGCAGAAGTTATTGTTCAAATTGATGAAGATGATACTGCAAAATTAGATTCGGTTACTTTTAATGGAAATGAATCAGTAAGTAGTAGCACACTTCAAGAACAAATGGAATTACAGCCTGATGCTTGGTGGAAATTGTGGGGCAATAAATTTGAAGGTGAGCAATTTGGTAAAGATTTGCAAGCAATTGAAGAGTATTACCATAATAACGGTTATGCAAAAGCGCACATTACCAAGCAAGATGTTCAGCTAAATGATGAAAAAAAACGTGTTACTGTTTCTATTGATATAAATGAAGGGCAGAAATATGATTTACGTGGGGCCCGTATTGTCGGTAATGTTGGCGGTATGGCAACAGAACTTGAGCCTTTACTTTCAAAATTGCATTTAAATGATACTTATCGTCGTAGCGATATTGTTGATGTAGAGAATGCTATCAAAGCAAAATTAGGAGAGCGAGGCTATGGCAGTGCAACGGTTAATTCAGTGCCTGATTTTGATGAAGAAAATAAAACGTTAGCCATCACTTTTGTAGTTGATGCAGGTCGTCGTTTAACGGTTAGAGAGGTTCGTTTTGAAGGTAATACTGTTTCCGCGGATAGCACATTGCGCCAGGAAATGAGACAACAAGAAGGTACTTGGTATAATTCCCAACTTGTTGAATTAGGAAAAGTTCGTTTAGATCGTACGGGCTTTTTTGAAACTGTAGAAAGTAAAATTATCCCAGTTCAAAACAGTTCTGATGAAGTCAATGTTATTTATAAAGTAAAAGAACGTCAAACAGGTAGTATCAATTTTGGTATTGGTTATGGTACAGAAAGTGGTATTAGTTATCAGGCAAGTGTTAAACAAGATAACTTTTTGGGTACTGGTGCGGCAGTAAGCCTTGGTGGAACCAAAAATGATTATGGCACAAGCCTTAATCTTGGTTATACAGAGCCTTATTTTACTAAGGATGGTGTAAGCCTTGGTGGTAACGTATTCTTTGAAAATTATGATAATTCAAAAAGTGAGACTTCATCTACTTATAAACGTACTACCTATGGTGGAAACCTTACTTTAGGCTTCCCTGTTAACGAAAATAATTCATATTATATGGGTTTAGGCTACACCTATAATAAGATTAGTAATTTTGCGAGAGAATATAATCGTGATTTGTATCTATCATCAATGAATTTTAACGGGAACTCTATTAAAACAGATGATTTCGATTTTTCATTTGGATGGAACTATAACAGTCTGAATAGAGGTTATTTCCCTACAGAAGGGGTAAAAGCAACGCTTGGCGGCCGTGTTACGGTACCTGGTTCTGATAACAAATATTATAAATTAAGTGCAGATATCCAGGGATTCTATCCACTCGATCGAGATCATCGTTGGGTTATTTCTGCAAAAGCATCAGCGGGTTATGCGAATGGGTTTGGTAATAAACGTTTACCGTTTTATCAAACTTATACCGCAGGTGGTATTGGTTCATTGCGTGGCTTTGCTTATGGCGCAATAGGGCCTAATGCTATCTACTATCGAAATGATGCTTCAGGACGTCATCCAGAATGGGTTCCAAGTACCGATGTCGTTGGTGGTAATGCGATTACAACAGCAAGTGCTGAATTAATTGTGCCAACACCATTTGTCGGAGATAAGGGGCAAAATTCGGTGAGAACATCTTTATTTGTAGATGCAGCAAGTGTGTGGAATACTAAATGGAAAGCTGAGGATAAGGCTAAATTTGCTAATTTGCCAGATTATAGTTCACCTAGTCGTATTCGAGCATCTGCTGGTGTAGGTTTCCAATGGCAATCACCAATTGGACCGTTGGTTTTCTCTTACGCAAAACCGATTAAGAAATATGAATATGATGATGTAGAACAATTCCAATTTAGTATTGGTGGTTCATTTTAATAAATTGAACTTTTTGTTGTATCATCATTCAAAGAAAACGTTCTATGCTAAATTTATTTTAGTGTAGAAAGTATTAATAACTCATTGTTTAAGGAAATTTATAAAATGAAAAATGTTGTAAAAGTAACCGCACTTGCATTAGGTATTGCACTTGCTTCTGGCTACGCTGCTGCTGAGGAAAAAATTGCTTTCATTAATGCAGGTTATGTTTTCCAAAACCATCCAGATCGTCAAGCTGTTGCAGATAAATTAGATGCAGAATTTAAACCTGTTGCTGATAAATTAGCTGCAAGCAAAAAAGAAATTGATGATAAAATTGTTGCAGCACGTAAAAAAGTAGAAGCAAAAGCAGCTGCATTAGAAAAAGATGCGGCACGTTTAAGTAAAGCTGATATTCAAAAACGTCAAGATGAAATTAATAAACTCGCTTCTTCTGAAGACGCTTCATTACAAAAATTGATGCAAGAACAAGATAAAAAAGTGGCTGAATTTCAAGCTCAAAATGAAAAACGTCAAGCTGAAGAGCGTGGTAAATTGCTAGATAGTATTCAAACTGCAACAAATAATTATGCAAAAGCAAATGGTTATAGCTATGTGCTTGATGCAAATTCAGTCGTATTTGCAGTAGAGGGTAAAGACATTAGTGATGCTGTGTTAAAAACAATTCCTGCAACACAAAAAACAGAAGAGAAAAAATAATAGGCTTTATTAATCATGTTAAAAACCTATTCTTTACAAGAATTGGCAACTCAAATCGGCGCTACCGTTCGCGGTAACGCCGATGTCGTTGTAGAAAATATCGCTCCTCTTGATAAGGCTCAATGTCATCAGCTTACCTTTATTTCTAATGCAAAGTTCCGTTCTTTATTAAAAGATTCTAAGGCTGGTATCTTGGTTGTATCCGAAGCAGATGTAGAGTTTTGTTCACCTGAAAGCAATTTATTAATCGTAAAAGATCCTTATGTTGCCTATGCCATTTTAGCCCAATATATGGATACTACACCTAAAGCAGCTCAAGGTATTGCACCTAGCGCGGTAGTCTCTGGTCATGCATCTTTGGGAGAGAATGTCTCCATCGGTGCAAATACTGTTATTGAAGATGGCGTTGTTCTTGGCGATAACGTTATTATTGGTGCAAATTGCTTTGTGGGTAAAAATACAAAAATCGGTGCGAATACACAGCTTTGGGCAAATGTAAGTATCTATCATGATGTAGAAATTGGTATAAATTGTTTAATTCAATCGGGTGCAGTGATTGGTAGCGATGGTTTTGGTTATGCAAATGATCGTGGACGTTGGATTAAAATTCCACAAGTTGGTCAGGTAATTATTGGTAATAATGTTGAAATAGGTGCTTGCACTTGTATTGATCGTGGTGCTTTAGATGCAACTGTTATTGAGGATAATGTTATTATTGATAATCTTTGTCAAATTGCCCATAACGTACATATTGGTACCGGCACCGCGGTTGCGGGAGGGGTCATTATGGCTGGAAGCTTAACAGTTGGGCGGTATTGCTTAATTGGTGGTGCGAGTGTAATCAATGGTCATATGGAAATCTGCGATAAGGTAACTATTACAGGTATGGGAATGGTGATGCGTCCAATTACTGAGCCTGGCGTCTATTCATCTGGTATTCCATTGCAAACGAACAAAGCATGGCGTAAAACTGCGGCATTAACTTTGGGAATTGATGAAATAAATAAACGTGTGAAAGCGTTAGAGAAGAAGATTAATTAATTTATTGTAGAGCGCACCAACTTTTATGGTGCGTTTTATTTTTAGCCGTAAATATCGTATAATTCGAGAGATTTTATTTGTTTATTTTTTGTAAGGTGTCAACGTGTCAGAACAACAATCAAGAGTGATCGAATCAAAAGAAATTATGACTTTATTACCACATCGCTATCCATTTTTATTAGTGGATCGCGTATTGGATTTTAAAGAAGGCGAATGGTTAAAAGCGATTAAAAATATCAGCGTCAATGAGCCTTGTTTCACAGGTCACTTCCCTGGCGAACCTATTTTACCGGGCGTTTTAATTTTAGAAGCTTTGGCACAGGCAATGGGCATTTTAGCCTTTAAAACTCACGAATTAAAAGGCGGTGAATTATTCTATTTCGCAGGTATTGATGAAGCGCGCTTTAAACGCCCGGTGTTACCTGGAGATCAAATGGAATTAAACGTTCAAGTGATTAAAGAACGCCGTGGCATCACTGCATTTACTGGTGTTGCAACCGTAAACGGTGAAATTTCTTGTGAAGCAAAACTAATGTGCGCTCGTCGTTAATTAAGGGGGTAAATATGATCCACCCAAATGCAAAAATCCATCCTACAGCCTTAGTTGAAGAAGGCTCAGTTATTGGTGAAGGTGTTGTTATTGGGCCTTTCTGTATTGTTGAAGGCACCGTTGAAATTAAAGCTCGCACTGTATTGAAATCTCACGTTGTCGTACGTGGTGATACGGTTATTGGCGAAGATAACGAAATCTATCAATTCGCTAGCATTGGTGAGGTGAACCAAGATTTAAAATATAACGGCGAAGCAACTAAAACTATTATTGGTAATGGCAACCGAATTCGTGAACATGTGACAATCCATCGTGGAACCATCCAAGGCGGTGGCGTAACCTCTATTGGCAATAACAATTTATTAATGGTGAATGTTCACGTTGCACACGATTGCCAAATTAAAAACAACTGTATTTTAGCAAACAATGCAACGCTTGCAGGTCACGTAGAATTAGATGATTTCGTCATTGTTGGTGGCATGTCAGCAATTCACCAATTTGTGATCGTTGGCGCACACGTCATGTTAGGCGGCGGTTCTATGGTAAGCCAAGATGTACCTCCTTACGTTATGGCACAAGGCAACCACGCCCGTCCATTTGGCGTAAACTTAGAAGGTTTAAAACGTCGTGGTTTTGATAAACCAACCATGCACGCAATCCGTAACGTTTATAAGATGATCTATCGTAGCGGCAAAACGCTCGAAGAAGTATTGCCAGAAATTGAGCAAATTGCGGAAACCGATTCAGCAATTAGTTTCTTTGTTGAATTTTTCAAACGTTCAACTCGCGGTATTATTCGTTAATAAAGTATCTCTGTTTTCAACCGCACTTTGCACACCAAGGTGCGGTTATTTTTTAGGATAAATTTGATGAACAAAACAAATCCAACCATTGCTCTTGTTGCAGGAGAAGTATCTGGTGATATTCTCGGTGCTGGTTTAATTCGCCAGCTCAAAGCTCATTATCCTAATGCTCGCTTTATTGGCATTGCTGGCCCAAGAATGTTGGCTGAAGGCTGTGAGACGCTTGTCGATATGGAAGAGCTTTCAGTCATGGGGTTGGCTGAAATTTTGAAACATCTTCCTCGTCTGTTGAAAATTCGCAAAAATGTCATTCAAACCATGTTGCAAGAAAAACCTGATGTTTACATCGGCATTGATGCACCTGATTTTAATTTGGATGTAGAACTCAAGCTCAAAGCAAACGGAATTAAAACTATTCATTACGTAAGCCCCTCTGTATGGGCGTGGCGTCAAAATCGCATTCACAAAATTGCCAAAGCGACTCATCAAGTTCTTGCCTTTTTGCCTTTTGAGAAAGCCTTTTACGATAAATTTAATGTGCCTTGCCGTTTTATTGGACACACAATGGCAGATGCTATTCCGCTCAAACCAAACCGTGTCGAAGCTTGCCAAATGCTACAGCTTGATCCCGCAAAGCGCTATTTAGCTATCTTAGTTGGAAGTCGTGGTTCAGAAGTGGAGTTTTTGACTGAGCCTTTCTTGAAAACCGCTTTATTGTTAAAAGAACAATTTCCTGATTTACAATTCCTAGTCCCTTTGGTGAACGAAAAACGACGAATTCAATTTGAAGCTATTAAAGCTAAAATTGCGCCAAACCTAGACCTGCATTTAATTGATGGCAATGCACGACAAGCAATGATCGTAGCTGATGCAACACTTCTTGCTTCAGGAACAGCAGCGCTTGAAGCAATGCTTTGTAAATCCCCTATGGTGGTTGGCTATAGAATGAAACCACTGACCTATTTCTTAGCAAAACGTTTAGTGAAAACCGATTATATTTCTTTACCAAACTTACTTGCGAATGAAATGCTCGTTCCTGAAATGATTCAAGAAGAATGCACGCCAGAATTGCTCGCTGAAAAACTATCTGCTTATCTTTCTGATGATGAAAGTGCAGTAAAAAATCGCCATGTTTTAATTCAGCACTTCATAGATTTACACCAAAAAATTCAATGCAATGCCGATAAGCAAGCGGCTCAAGCAGTCATTGATTTATTAGAAGGAACAGAAAATGTTTGAATATCCACAAGGCTATGAATTGATCGCTGGCGTTGATGAAGTTGGGCGAGGCCCTCTAGTTGGGGCTGTTGTCACGGCAGCCGTTATTTTAGATCCGAATAAGCCAATTGAAGGCCTCGCTGATTCTAAAAAACTTTCTGAGAAAAAACGTTTAGCCCTTGCTGAAGAAATCAAAGAAAAAGCTCTTGCTTGGGCATTAGGTCGAGCTGAAGCTAACGAAATTGACGAGATAAATATCCTGCAAGCCTCCTTATTAGCAATGACTCGAGCAGTAAAATCTTTAAAAATTCAACCGCACTTTGTGTTGGTTGATGGCAATAAGATCCCAAAAGATTTAGATATTCCAGCGCAAGCCGTCGTAAAAGGCGATAGCCTTGTGGCGGAAATCAGTGCAGCCTCTATTTTGGCGAAAGTGGCACGAGACCAAGAAATGGAAGAATTAGACAAGCAATATCCAGAATACGCTTTCGCCCAGCATAAAGGCTATCCAACCAAATTACATTTAGAAAAATTAGCTGAACTTGGCGTGTTACCGCAACATCGTCGTAGTTTTACACCTGTTAAAAAGGTATTGGAAACTAAATTTACTGATAAATAGATATATACACTTAAAATAAGGAAAAATATGACCGCACTTTTAAAAATTGGTTTGGTGTCTGTTTCTGATCGTGCATCAGCAGGCGTATATCAAGATCAAGGTATTCCAGAATTACAGGCTTGGTTAGAACAAGCGCTTGTCGATCCTTTCCATTTGGAAACAAGATTAATCCCCGATGAGCAGTCAGTTATTGAACAAACATTAAAAGAGCTAGTGGATGAACAAGGTTGCCATTTAGTGCTGACAACCGGTGGAACAGGGCCCGCAAAACGCGATGTAACGCCTGATGCTACCCTTGCGGTAGCAGATCGAGAAATGCCGGGTTTTGGCGAACAAATGCGTCAAGTGAGTTTGCATTTTGTGCCTACCGCAATTTTATCCCGCCAAGTGGGCGTAATTCGTAAGGAAAGCCTAATTTTAAATCTTCCGGGGCAGCCTAAAGCGATTAAAGAAACCTTGGAAGGCGTGAAAGATAAAGAGGGAAATGTGCTTGTAAAAGGCATTTTCAGCGCGGTGCCTTATTGTTTGCAATTGATTAACGGCTTATATATTGATACCAAGCCTGAAATCATCGAAAGTTTCCGGCCTAAATCCGCAAGACGTGAAAATCTGGAGAAATAACATGAAAAAAATCGAAGCAATGATCAAACCGTTTAAATTAGACGATGTGCGCGAAAGTCTTTCAGATATTGGTATTTCAGGTATGACAATCACGGAAGTACGCGGATTTGGTCGCCAAAAAGGCCATACGGAACTTTATCGTGGAGCGGAATATATGGTGGACTTTCTGCCGAAGGTGAAATTGGAAGTGGTAGTTCCTGATGAGCTTGTGGATCAATGTATTGAAGCTATTATTGAAACGGCACAAACGGGCAAAATCGGTGACGGCAAAATTTTTGTTTATAACGTTGAGCGAGCGATCCGTATTCGCACGGGCGAAGAAAATGAGGATGCGATTTAGTGCAAAATAATTTAAATTTACACCGCACTTTGCTTGGCATTGCCTCGGTGATTATTATCTTAGCTGGCGTAAAATTGGCGGCAGAAATTGTGGTGCCATTCTTGCTATCGCTATTTATCGCGATAATTTGCTCACCGATGATTAAGGCGATGACGCAACGCCGAATTCCTCATTGGTTAGCCATTACTTTGCTTTTCGTCTTGATTTCTTTGGTGTTTTTCTTCTTAGTCGGGTTGATTAACAGCACGGCAAGAGAATTTACCCAATCAATTCCACAATATAAAGTTTTGCTTTCACAACGCGTGAGTGATTTAACTGGATTGTTGCAACGTTTCAATCTGCCTTTTACGCTTTCACGTGAAACCATCCAAGAAAATTTTGACCCAAGCATCATTATGAATTTTGTGAGCCGAGTATTGCTGAATTTCTCTGGTGTGGTGAGTAATGTGTTTGTTTTAGTGTTAGTCGTGATTTTTATGCTTGCTGAAGCACCAACGATGAAGCATAAATTTGCTATGGTGATTAGTTCCACTCCTCATGATGCAGCCAAAGAAGAACGCCATATTGATCGCGTTTTACAAGGCGTAATTGGTTATCTTGGCATTAAAAGTATCACGAGCTTGCTTACTGGTGTTGGTATTTTTATTTTGTTGGAAGCCTGTGGGGTTCAATATGCCATTTTGTGGGCAACCTTGAGTTTCTTGCTGAATTATATTCCCAATATTGGTTCTATCATCGCGGCTATTCCGATTATTGTTCAAGCCTTATTACTGAACGGTTTTGGAATTGGCTTTTGCGTGGCAATCGGTGTTATTGCGATCAATATGGTTGTCGGTAACATTATTGAGCCTAAAATGATGGGACAACGATTAGGGCTTTCAACCTTAGTGGTATTCCTTTCATTATTGTTTTGGGGATGGTTACTTGGAACAGTGGGAATGCTACTGTCTGTTCCTTTGACGATGGCATTAAAAATTGCCTTGGAGTCCAGTCCCAATACGGCGAAATATGCCTGTCTATTGGGTGATGTCGAAGATTTCACATAGATTTTATAGAGAAAGTGCGGTGAATTTTCACCGCATTTTTATGATAAGTCTTGCGGATCAACATCCAAAATTAACCGCACTTGGCTGTTTTTTTCAAGTTCGGCTTGTTGATATTCTCTTAATGCTTTTTGCAACGTCATTCTTGAAGGATGCTGCAATAATAACTGCCAGCGATATTGCCCCGCTTTTTTGCTGAATGGTGCAGGCATAGGGCCAAGCATTTGTAATCCTGTGATTTGCTTTGATTGAAAAAAATCTGCAACCTGGCTTAAGCAATTTTCTGCAAGCTCAGAATGTCGAGCCTGTGCTTTGAATAACGCCTGAAAAGTGAAAGGCGGCAATCCCATTGAATGGCGTAATTGTAAGGTTTCTTTTGCAAAAGCTTGGTAGCCATTTGCTAATAACGTGGTAAGCAAAGGATGATCCGGATAATGTGTTTGTATTACGACTTCGCCTTGTTTATCGGCACGTCCAGCACGTCCTGCAACTTGAATATAAAGTTGAGCTAAACGTTCTTCTGCACGAAAATCCAGTGAAAATAATGCGCTATCTACATTCACTAAGGCAACGAGAGTAACATTCGGGAAATGATGTCCTTTCGCCAGCATTTGTGTGCCAATCAAAATTTGGCTTTTGCCTTGTTGAATATCTTCTAAATAACTCTCCAATTTTCCTTTACGCGCAGTGCTATCGCGATCGATTCGCGCTATAGAATAATGAGGAAATAGCGTTTTCAAGGTTTCTTCTAATTGTTCCGTGCCGAGACCTGTAGTGACTAAATGAGTCGAGCCGCAATCACTACATTGTCGAGGAATAGTTTTTTGAGCACCGCAATGATGACAACGCAATACATTTTGATGCTGATGATAGGTATAAGTTTTTTCACAATGAGGGCATTGTGCAATCCAACCACATTCGTGGCAAAGCAATACGGGCGCAAAGCCACGACGATTCAAGAAAAGCAATACTTGATTACCTTTTTCGAGGTGGGCTTTCATTCGTTCCAATAAAGGTTTTGAAAGCCCGTTTTGTATGTTTTGATTTTTCAAATCAATAACAAAATGACGAAGTGCGGTGGAATTCCCCGCTCTTTTTGATAAAACTAAATGTTGGTATTTGCCGTTTTGTACATTATTAATGCTTTCTAAACTTGGCGTGGCAGAACCCATTAATACAGCAATATTTAGTTTTTGAGCCAGCACAATCGCCAAGTCTCGCGCGTGGTAACGCCAGCTGTCTTGCTGTTTGTAAGACGAGTCGTGTTCTTCGTCCAAAATAATTGCACCAAGATTAGAAAATTGCGTGAACAATGCCGATCTCGTGCCAATCACAATGGCACTTTGTCCCGAACGCGCACGATCCCATACATAAAGCCGTTGCGTATCGGTTAAATTAGAATGCAGCACATCAATTTCAACATTGAAACGCGCTTTGAAACGGTGCACTGTTTGTGGTGTTAGGCCGATTTCGGGTACAAGCACTAATACTTGCTTACCCGATTTTAAAATTTCTTCAATATACTGCAGATAAATTTCCGTTTTTCCAGAACCTGTTACCCCATCGAGCAGCCATACATTGAAGCCAGAATGAAAGAGCAGTTGGCTGAAGGCTAAGGCCTGTTGCTTATTTAAGGTTAAGCGATTTTCAGCATTGACAATTTGGTTATCGCCTAAGCTTTGTTGCCAGCTTAGGGGCTTTGTTTGGATAGTAATTTCCTCAATAAACCCTTTGGCTTTTAAGGCTGACCAAATCGCAGAGGAAAAATCATTATTGCCTTTTTCAAGATCTATTTCAGATAAGCATTGTAGGGCTTCAACTTGCTTTTTCGAGCGTTTTAACAGGCCTTGTTCAAGCGCATTTTTCCCCACATCTGTAATTCGCCGAAAAGTGCGGTCATTTTTCGCCGCACTTTCGCCGTTGCGTAATTTCACAGGCAAGGCTTGAAATAACACATCGCCTAATCCAGCTTGATAATAATTTGCTGCCCAATGCAGCCAATCCCAATAAATAGGGGTAAAGAGCGGTGCTAAATCTAATGGTTGAAGAATGGCTTTGAGCTTATCCTCTGGCACGTCCGATTTTGTCGGAAAATCAGCCACAAGCGCTATGCGTTTTTGCGTACCAAAAGGCACAAGAACACGTGTGCCGATTTGTAATGAAACATCATCGGGGACGAGATAATCAAATAAACGAGGAAGTGGCACAGCCAGTGCCACCCGGACAATTTTCATAATCAACCTTGGGAAAAAATTTGCCCTATTATACGAGAAAAACGTGTATAATCGCCCCCAATTTTTTTCACGAACAAGATTTTTATGACACAAACTTTTGCTGATCAAAAACGTAAAACCGTTGAAACCGCAGAATTTACCGAAGATGGCCGCTATAAACGCAAAGTCCGTAGTTTTGTGCTCCGCACTGGTCGTTTGAGCGAATTTCAGAAAAACATGATGAATGATAACTGGAGAACACTTGGTTTAGACTATCAAACGGAACCTTTTGATTTTGCGAAGATTTATGGCAATGATAATCCAGTTGTATTAGAAATTGGCTTTGGAATGGGAAAATCGCTCGTGGATATGGCTTTTGCTAATCCTGACAAAAATTACCTTGGCATTGAAGTTCATACTCCAGGCGTTGGTGCTTGTATTGCTTATGCAGTGGAAAAATGCGTAACGAATTTACGCGTGATTTGTCATGATGCCACGGAAATTTTACGTGACAGTATTGCTGATGGTGCGCTTGGCGGTTTGCAGTTATTTTTCCCTGATCCTTGGCATAAAGCAAAGCATCATAAACGTCGTATTGTTCAACCGCACTTTGTGACACAAGTTGTGCAAAAATTAGGTGGAAATGGTTTTATCCATATGGCTACAGACTGGGAAAATTATGCAGAGCAAATGCTAGAAGTATTAAGCGCAAACACCGATTTAGTGAATACCTCGAAAGATGGTGATTATATTCCAAGACCAGATTTTAGACCTTTAACTAAATTTGAAGCCAGAGGCCACAGACTTGGTCATAGTGTTTGGGATTTATACTTTGTGAAGAAATAAGCCTATTTTGGGCAAATTAACTTTTGGGTGAAGATTGATGTTGGGGAAATCCGATGCCAAATTCATGAATTTAATATAGAATACTGATTTGAATACGACCTTAATAGGAGAAATACCATGTCTAAATCTTACAATCAACGTCAACGCAAAAAACTTCACCTTGCTGAATTCCAAGAACTTGGTTTTCTTGTAAATTTCCAATTTGCAGAAGGTACAGCGATTGAAACTGTAGATGAAATCGTTGATCGTTTTATTAACGAAGTGATTCAACCAAATGGTCTAGCTTATGAAGGTAGCGGGTATTTACATTGGGAAGGTTTAGTTTGCCTAGAAAAAATTGGTAAATGTGATGAAAGCCACCGTGAAACTGTGAAAAAATGGTTAGAAACAAATGGTTTGCGACAAATTGAAGTAAGCGAATTATTTGATATTTGGTGGGAATACCCAGCAAAAGCAGAGTAATTTTATTTAAAAACAGCATGGCATAAATCGCTGTGCTGTTTTATTAAAAATATTAGCGAAATTCACCGCACTTTAGATTTTTTGATCTATCACAAATAAAGCTCAATAATTTAACGATCTACCCATTTTGGGTGGTTCATATTGTAACTGTTGCGTCGCATAATTCTACGCCTTAAAAAAGCATTTGTTTATTTATTCACAAAAGGCACGCTCGATGACCGTTGAAAACTTACCCCGCAGACAATTTTTACGAGGTAAATTTTTAACATCTTTGCATACGAAAACTGAGCAAAAACAAGGCTTTGATGGGATTCGCCCACCTTGGGCTGTCGAAAATTCTATTTTTGTGGAGCAATGTACTCGCTGTGGCGATTGCCTTTCTGTCTGTGAAACCAATATTTTGGTGAAAGGCGATGGAGGCTTTCCTGAAGTTCGTTTTGATAATGGCGAATGTACTTTTTGTGGTAAATGCGTAGATGTGTGTAAACAACCTATTTTTCGTTCTTGTTCTGAGCAACCTTGGAACCATAAAATTGAGATTGGTAAAGATTGTTTAACGGAAAAAAATATAGCTTGTCGTAGTTGTCAAGATAATTGCCCAAAGAACGCAATTAAATTTCGTTGGCAAGCAGGTGGAATAGCCAAGCCTGTATTAGATGTGGATGCTTGTAACGGTTGTGGCGCTTGCATTCAACGTTGTCCTGTTGATGCGATAACTTTGTTTTATCCATCTGACGATAATAAAAATGAAAATTAACGATTTAATAAAAACAGATACAGTTGAGAAATGGCAGGTTTGTGGCATTGTTGTGCAATGTATGGTGTCAAGACTTGGTATAATTCAAAGTGAGCTTTCCAAATTACCTGATACTGAAATTCATGCAGTCAATGAGGAAAATGGTAAAATTGTTGCAGTAATGCAAGCAAATAGTCAGAAAGAATTAGCTAATCGTATGGAATTGGCTAGAGATATTGATGGTGTTATTACGGTTTCGTTAGTTTATCATCAAGTAGAAGATAATTAGTTTTTTTATTTTTTAGTGTTAATAATATAGTGGGGGAAACACTATGAGCATAAGTCGTCGTGACTTTATGAAGGCAAATGCTGCTGCAGCGGCAGCAGTTGCTGCTGGTATTAGTATTCCAATCAAAAATGTTGCAGCGGAAGAAAATATCAATAAAGATATTCATTGGGAAAAAGCACCTTGCCGTTTCTGTGGTACAGGTTGTAGTGTAATGGTTGGTACACAGGATGGGCGTGTTGTTGCTACTTATGCCGATCCAGATGCTGAAGTAAACCGTGGATTGAATTGTATTAAAGGGTTGTTCTTATCTAAAATTATGTATGGTAAGGATCGTTTAACCCAGCCATTGCTTCGAATGAAAGATGGTAAATATGATAAAAATGGTGAGTTTACGCCAGTAAGTTGGGAAACTGCATTTACTGTATTTGCGGATAAAACCAAAGAAGCAATTCGTAAGAAAGGTCCAAGTTCTGTTGCACATTACTGCTCTGGTCAAACTACAGTTATTGAAGGCTACGCAAAATCTAAATTCTATAAAGCTGGTTTACGTTCAAACAATATTGATCCAAATGCGCGTCAATGTATGGCATCTGCCGCAACTGGCTTTATTCGTACCTTTGGTGTTGATGAACCGATGGGATGTTATGATGACATCGAGAATGCGGATGTTATGGTGCTTTGGGGCTCTAATATGGCTGAAATGCACCCAATTTTGTGGTCACGTATTGCCGATCGCAAATTAAACCACCCAGATCTGAAAATTTTTGTTCTTTCAACGTTTGAACATCGTTCATTTGAACTAGCAGATTATGGCATTGTATTCATTCCTCAAACAGACCTAGCTATTGCTAACTATATTTCAAACTATATCATCCAAAATGGTGGTGTAGATGAGAAATTTGTTGCAGAAAATACTAAATTTAAAAAGGCTACAACAGATATTGGTTATGCACTTAGACCCGATCATGCTTTAGAAAAAGCTGCGAAAAATGCGGGGAAAGGTGCGGGTAAAATGCTTGATTTTACCTTTGATGAATATAAGAAATTTGTATCAGAGTATGATCTTGAGTATACCCATAAACTAACCGGGGTTCCTAAAAATCAATTAGAAGCACTTGCACAGGCATATGCTGATCCAAAAACAAATGTTACTTCATTCTGGACAATGGGAGTTAACCAACATACTCGTGGTGTGTGGTTAAACCAAATGTTACATAGTTTACATTTATTAACAGGCAAGATTTCTAAACCAGGTAATCACCCATTCTCTTTGACAGGTCAACCATCTGCTTGTGGTACTGCTCGTGAAGTTGGAACATTCCCACACCGTTTACCTGCGGATATGCTTGTTACAAACCCACAACATGTGGCAAAAGCAGAAAGTATTTGGAAGTTGCCAGCTGGTGCGGTGCAAACGCAAGTTGGCTTGTCAATTAATGAAATTGACCGTGCAATGAAAGATGGCAAAATCAATGTTTACTGGCAAATGTGTAATAACCATATGCAGTCTGGCCCAAATAGTAATCAGGAACGTATGCCAGCTTGGCGAGATCCACAAAACTTTATTGTTGTATCGGATCCTTATCCAACAGCAAGTGCAGTAGCGGCTGACTTAATTTTACCAACTGCAATGTGGGTGGAAAAAGAAGGAGCTTTTGGTAACGCTGAGCGTCGTACCCAAGCATGGAAACAGCAAGTAAAAGCACCCGGTGAGGCAAAATCTGATTTATGGCAAGTTCTTGAGTTTTCTAAATATTTTAAAACTGATGAAGTCTGGCCAAAAGAATTGCTTGACGCTAATCCGCAATTTAAAGGTAAAACGTTATATGAAGTGCTTTATTTAAATGGAAACGTGAATAAATTTGAAAAACCAACAGATCATTTAAATGATGATGCTGAGCATTTTGGCTTCTATTTACAAAAAGGTTTATTTGAAGAATATGCTGAGTTTGGGCGTGGTCACGGACACGATTTAGCACCATATGATATGTATCAAAGTGAAGAAGTTCGTGGATTACGTTGGCCTGTCGTAAATGGTGTTGAAACACGTTGGCGTTATCGTAAGGGCTATGACTTCTTTGCTTCTAAAGACCGTGAAGTAGATTTCTATGGTCAAAAAGATAAAAGAGCGGTTATTTTTGCTGCACCTTATGAGGCACCTGCAGAATCACCAGATAAAGAATACGATATGTGGTTATGTACTGGCCGTGTTTTAGAACATTGGCATACAGGTACTATGACACGTCGTGTACCAGAAATTCACCGTTCATTCCCAAACAATGTTGTATATATGCATCCGCTAGATGCTGAGGCACGTGGAATGCGTCATGGCGATAAAATTAAATTGATTACTCGTCGTGGTGAGATGGTATCTTATTTAGATACACGTGGACGTAATAAGCCACCTCGCGGTTTAGTTTTCACTATGTTCTTTGATGCGGGTCAGCAAGTTAACCGCTTAACTTTAGATGCGGCAGACCCAATTTCAAAAGAAACTGACTATAAAAAATGTGCAGTTAAAGTAGTAAAAGCGTAAAACATATGCGGTCATAGTAAAATAATAGAAATATGACCGCACTTTATCGTGTTTTTTAACGGCTTATGCCGATTTTGTGAAAATGAATTCACAAATGGAGTGAAAAATGAAAAAGATGATGGCCATGATTATGGCGTTATTGGGATGTTCAGCAATGCTTCATGCTGAAGTTTATCCGAATACTAATGTAGAAGTGGTGAAATCAGGTGTTGAAAATGCACATGAAGCAATTCAACCTGAGTTTAAAAATAACCTAAAAGATACAGGTATCCAACCTCGTGATATGCTTTTTGCACCACCTGTAGTACCACACAGTATTAAAGGGATGCAAGTGAGTAAAAACACAAACCGTTGTTTAGAATGCCATAATGCTGATGTAGCTCAACTTGTTGGCGCTACTGTACCAAGTAAAACTCACTTTTATGATCGTGAAGGGCATTTAGGCGATACAGTCTCTGCACGTCGTTATTTCTGTTTACAATGTCATGTTCCACAAACTGATGCAAAACCGATTGTTGAACAAACATATCGCTCTACACCAGGTTATGATAGAAAAGCAGATCAACCGTTACCACAAGTGACTAAAACGCCTGAATATAAAGAAAAATTTGAGGAAACGCTCAAAGAATTTGGTCATTCTTCAGATAAATATTTGAACCAACATCATTAAGGTGAGCAAAAATGAAAAAATTAACAAATTTAATTAAATCTTTTTGGCATTGGTTCAGAACACCAAGCCGAATTGCAGTGGGAACAATCATTTCACTTGCATTTATTGCAGGAATTTTGGCTTGGGTGGGCTTTAATTATGGTCTAGCTGAAACCAATACAGAAAAATTCTGTTCAAGCTGTCATACAAATGATGTTTATCCTGAATATTTGCATAGTACCCATTTTCAAACACGTACAGGTGTAGGCGCGAGCTGTCCAGATTGTCATGTTCCACATGAGTTTGGTCCAAAAATATTACGCAAAATTGTTGCAGCAAAAGAAGTTTATGCATTTTATACTGGTAAAGTGGATACTATTGAGAAATTCAATGAACGTCGTTTACATATGGCCGAAAATGAGTGGGCACGTATGAAGGCGAATGATTCTCAAGAATGTCGTAACTGCCATAAAATGGATCGTATGGATCGTTCTCAACAAAAAGAAGTAGCGGCGAAGATGCATAAGTTCGCTGAAGAAAATGGTAAAACTTGTATCGACTGTCATAAAGGTATTGCACATAAGTTACCTGATATGAAAGATGTCGAATCAGGATTTAAGAAAGAAGAGAAATAATTCTTTCAGCAATGTATAGGAAAATACCGTACTCTGTAAAAGTGCGGTATTTTTTTATCTGATTTTTATCCTAGAAAAAAAGTGAATTTTTCAGTAAAATCGTTGAGTTTTATAAAATGATTAAAAAAATTACTCAAAGTTTAGGGATTTATCGTGGCTCATCGAGATTTTGTTGCGCGTCGTGGCGTAAATAAGAAAAAAGGAAAAAATAAGAATATTTTAATTGGGATGATGATTGCAGTTGTCTTTGCATTTGTTATTGGGCTTTATTTCCTGAAAAATAAAACAGAGGAAAAAGTAGTGAAAGAAATTACTCCTCAAACAGAAAAAACGCAGCCTAAAAGTATTTTACCTAATCGTCCTGAAGAGGTTTGGAGTTATATTAAAGCGTTAGAAACGCGTACGGTGCCTGTTGATGATAAGCCATCTAG
The DNA here is from genome assembly GCF_018829755.1 of Haemophilus sp. SZY H8. Classification (NCBI taxonomy): domain Bacteria; kingdom Pseudomonadati; phylum Pseudomonadota; class Gammaproteobacteria; order Pasteurellales; family Pasteurellaceae; genus Haemophilus; species Haemophilus sp. SZY H8. The sequence goes on along the minus strand of NZ_JAHKJY010000002.1, from coordinate 332,134 downwards.
TGTAGAAAAAAATATGCGTTTAACAGAAGAACAACGTCAAGTTTTAATCCAAATGGAGAAAGATCAAAAAGCAGCAGAGGAAGCTCGTAAATTAGCTGAACAACAAGCAGCTCAAGAATCTACTAAGGTTGATAATTTATCAAAAAGTACGATGGTTCAGCAATCATCACCGGTTAAAACAGAGCAAGTCAAAAAAGTAGAAACCGTAAAAATTGACACTCTTAGCACTGAAGCCGAAAAAAAAGCTAAACAGGCTAAATTAGATACAACGAAGAAAGTGGAATCTATTAAAACTGTTGAGCCGGTTAAAACTACAGAGAATGAAAATGGTAGTAAGAAGTTTGGTTTACAGTGTGGTGCTTTTAAGAACCGAGCCCAGGCTGAAAGTTTACAGGGAAGATTGGCAATGACAGGTTTTAATGCACAAGTACAAGTAAATGGTGAATGGAATAGAGTACGAATTGGAAATTTCGCCAATCGAGATGCAGCAATGCAAGCTCAGAGTAAAGCAAAGGGGGTCGCAGATTGCGTGGTGATTGGTATGTAATCAATCAGTTAATTTTACAGGTTAAGTGCGGTGATTTTTTCCACGATTTGTACAACCTTATTATTATTTGATACCGCCGTTTTCAATCGTTTTAATCTGCATTTATCCTCTGTTGTATGGAATTTGCTGGTCAATCCAAAACTTACTGAATTTGCAACAAGTTCAACGGAATTCACTAATCATTATAGCACAGGTAATAGTAATAACGCAGGCTTAATTGGGTTATTTTACGGGCTAAATGCAAATTACACCGATAGCATTTTAAGCAATCATACCCAATCTGTTTTAATCAAAAAATTACGTGCTGAAAATTATCAACTGGGTTTATTTTCTGCTACGAATTTTAAAGATAGCGTATTCCGCCAAGCATTATTTCGTGAAATGAAACTTTCATCGAATAAAACCAGCAAACCAAATAATGAAAGTGCGGTAAAAAATCTCTATGATTTTATTAAAGCACAAAAAACAGACTCACCTTGGTTTGCTTATTTGGATTTAGCCTTGGAGGTTAAATCTCTATCAGACTATGACCGCACTTTGCAGGACATTGATTTTCTTTTAGCAAAAGTGTTAGAAAGTACACCGCTTGAAAATACATTAGTCATTATCACGTCAGAGCATGGTGTAACCTTTAATGAAATGAATGAAAAAGAGCGAGAAAACTACTTTGGGCGCGATGAGGTTCAAGTGCCATTGCTTGTATATTGGAAAGATTTACCGGTAGGCAAACAAAATGGATTAAGTAATCATGCGGATATTTTCTCTGCATTAATGCAAACGGTGTTCGGCGTAGAAAACTCGTTGATGGATTATAGTCAGGGACGCAATCTCTTTGATCTTAAGGGGGGTGACTGGGTGCTTGCCTCTAATTTCCACTGGAATGTGGTGATTCAACCAGATGGAACACAATATCACATTGATCGCAAAGGTAATTACAAAAAATTCGATAAAGATTATATTGAGCAATCGTCAGATAGACCGCCACTTGGAATCTTCTTAGAAGCCTTCTAATTACAAAATTTTTTCTTTGAAAAATAGTCTATAAGGGCATAAAAGAATAGATTTTTTGCCCTTAAGCCTTTATACTCGTGACTCAGTTTAAGACTGAAAAATGTTATTAATGAAAATCCGTGAGTTTTTCATAACATTATCGTAATGCTTCTCGCCGTACTTACAGTACCTTTCAATTAATATACATTCTCGTCTTTTTATCCTTTCTTTTTTACGGAGTTTGTATGAAAAGCCATGTTTGTAGTTTTAAAACCTATATTTGCGATGAAATTATTAAAAAAGGCGGATGGGTAAATGCCCATGCACATGCTGATCGCGCTTTTACGATGACGCCAGAGAAAATTGGGATTTATCATAGTAGTAATTTGCAACAAAAATGGGATTTAGTGGATGAAGTAAAACGCACTTCCAGTGTTGATGATTATTACGCACGTTTTTGCCAATCTATTGAATTAATGATATCCCAAGGTGTTACCGCATTTGGCACCTTTGTCGATATAGACCCAATTTGTGAAGATCGTGCAATTATTGCCGCACACAAAGCTCGCGAAGTGTATAAATATGACATTATTTTGAAATTTGCCAATCAAACTTTAAAAGGGGTAATTGAACCCACTGCGCGTAAATGGTTTGATATTGGTGCGGAAATGGTAGATATGATTGGTGGCTTACCATATCGTGATGAATTGGATTATGGTCGCGGCCTAGAGGCGATGGATATCTTGTTAGATAAGGCCAAATCTCTTGGAATTATGTGTCATGTACATGTCGACCAATTCAACAATCCAAGTGAAAAAGAAACTGAGCAACTTTGCGACAAAACCATTGAACACGGAATGGAGGGACGAGTTGTGGGTATCCACGGTATTTCCATTGGCTCACATTCAAAAGAATATCGCTACAAACTGTACGAAAAAATGCGTAAAGCTAAAATGATGATGATAGCCTGTCCTATGGCATGGATTGACAGCAATCGAAAAGAAGATCTTATGCCATTCCATAATGCACTCACGCCAGCAGATGAAATGATCCCCGAAGGTATCACTGTTGCCCTAGGCACGGATAATATTTGTGATTATATGGTTCCTCTATGTGAAGGCGACTTATGGCAAGAATTAAGCCTATTAGCTGCGGGCTGCCGTTTCCCTCACTTAGATGAAATGGTCAACATCGCAAGTATTAACGGTCGTAAAGTGTTAGGACTAGAGCCAATTTAGCTTTTTATTCTCCCAATCAAAAGTGCGGTCAAAATGGGCAACATTTAAAAGTTGATTAAAAAATCTAGCTTTTAAATGTTGCCCATTTTCGTTGTGCTTTTGTGTTTTTTAACTTGCTAAAAAACAAAAAAACAATAAAATGAATGCTCATTCATTTTTGGTGTGTTAATATATTTTTATCTAAGGATTTTATGCGACAAGCAAAGGCTGATTTAACTGAGCAAATTTTTCTAGCTACGGATCGCTTGATGGCAAAAGAAGGTTTAAATCAACTTTCTATGCATAAGCTTGCAAAAGAAGCGAATATAGCAGCCGGTACCATTTACCTTTATTTTAAAAATAAAGATGAACTTCTTGAACAATTTGCTCATCGTGTGTTTGCGATGTTTATGGCGACGCTTGAAAAGGATTATGATGAAACAATCTCTTTTTTCGAGCAATACCGACGGATGTGGTGGAATATCTGCTATTTCCTGAAAGAGCATCCAACAGTTTTATCAAATCTGAATCAATACCAATCTTTACCAAATTTTATTGAAGTTTGTAAGAAAATGACAATTAATAGCCGCTGGGAGTTCTTTTGTAAAAAAGCGCAGCAGGCTGGCATACTTGCTATTTTGCCAAATCATTTACTTTTTTTATTAAGTTTAAAAAGTGCGGTGATTATTGCATCTGAGCTTAAGTTTTTTGATGTAGTACTTACTGAGGACATTTTAGAATCTATCATTGAACGCTCTTGGCGAGCAATTCAGAAATAGTCGTTATCTTTTATTACGAAGCTTTAAAAATGAGTCAAACTCAATCTCAGAGACCAAAACGTTCACATACTTTCTTTATGAAAGTGATTTTGGCTGTTTTTGTCTTAATTTTTGCGGGCGTTATTGGTTTTAGTTTTATTCGCAACATGATGATTGGAAAATTTCTAGCCAATATGCCTGAGTCAACGAATCCAGTAACCGCCTTAGAGATTAAGCCTAGCGAATGGACACCTGTAATTAATACAACGGGTCTTGTTCGTCCAAATCAAGGGGCAATGTTAAGTGCACAAAATGCGGGGAGCGTTTCACATGTATTTGTTCAAAATGGACAATCAGTGAAAAAAGGTGATCGTTTAGTGGAGCTAGATAGTTCTGTTGAACGTGCAAGTTTACAAGCTGCAGAAGCTCAACTTCCAGCACTTCGTCAGACTTATCAACGTTATGCAAATCTTTTAAAAAGTAATGCGGCATCTCGTCAAGATGTTGATAATGCAAAATCAGCATATGATGCTCAACTAGCCAATATTGAATCTCTAAAAGCGACCATTGAGCGCCGTAGTATTGTTGCTCCATTTGATGGAAAAGCAGGTATTGTTAAAGTTAATGTAGGGCAATATGTCAATATTGGTACAGAAATTGTTCGTGTAGAAGATACGAGTTCAATGAAGGTTGATTTTGCTATTTCTCAAAATGAATTAGATAAATTACATATTGGTCAACGTGTTACAGCAACGACAGATGCGCGTAAAGGCGAAACATTTTCAGCTCATATCACGGCTATTGAACCAGCAATTAATTCATCAACGGGGTTGGTTGATGTACAAGCTACTTTTGAACCCGAAGATGGTCGCCAATTACTTTCTGGTATGTTTTCTCGATTACGCATAGCCTTACCTACAGAGAAAAATCAAGTTGTCGTTCCCCAAGTCGCAATTAGTTACAATATGTATGGTGAAATTGCCTATTTATTGGTGCCATTATCAGACAAAGATAAAGAAAAATTATCAGGTAATGATAAATTCGATCGTTTGTATCGAGCTAAACAAATCACTGTATTTACGAAAGATCGTCAAGGTATTTATTCTCAGTTACAAGGTAATGAGATAAAACCAGGTGATAAAATTATTACAGGGGGGCAGCAAAATATTAGCAATGGTAGCCTTGTAGAATGGATTGAAAAAGACATTGTTGGTGGCTCTGAGCCCGCTAAAAAGACTAATCTTTAATTCAACTTAGGAAATACGAATGAAATTTACCGATATCTTTATTCGTCGCCCTGTTTTAGCGATTTCAATTAGCTTGCTTATTATTATTTTAGGATTACAAGCGATTTCAAAACTGGCCGTGCGTGAATATCCTAAAATGACAACTACCGTAATTACTGTAACGACAGCTTATCCAGGTGCAGATGCAAACTTAATTCAAGCTTTTGTGACATCTAAACTTGAAGAGTCTATTGCTCAGGCGGACAATATTGATTATATGTCATCATCAAGTTCACCGAGTGCATCTGTCATTACGGTGAAAATGAAATTAAATACCGATCCTGCAGGCGCATTAGCTGATGTGCTTGCTAAGGTAAATGCGGTACGTTCTGAATTGCCACAGGGTATTGAGGATCCAACAGTGGCTTCCTCTTCAGGTGGTACGGGGATTATGTATATTAGTTTCCGTTCAAAAAAATTAGATTCTAGCCAAGTTACCGATTATATTAATCGTGTGGTGAAACCCCAGTTCTTTACAATAGAAGGTGTTGCCGAGGTACAAGTATTTGGTGCGGCAGAGTATTCGTTACGTATCTGGCTTGATCCTGAAAAAATGGCTGCTCAAAATCTTTCTGCGCCTACAGTGATGTCAGCGTTATCTGCAAATAATGTACAAACTGCCGCCGGTAATGATAATGGATATTTTGTCACTTATCGTAATAAAGTTGAAACTACAACAAAATCAGTTGAGGATTTAGGCAATTTAATTGTTAGTGCTAAAGGTAATGAGCTTGTTCGGTTACGAGATATCGCCACGATAGAATTGAATAAAGAAAATGATAACTCACGCGCAACAGCGAATGGTTCTGATTCTGTGGTGTTAGGGATCAACCCTACTTCAACAGCGAATCCATTAACTGTTGCTGAAAAAATTCGACCGCTCTTTGAAACGATTAAGCAGCAACTCCCTGATAGTATGGAAGCCGATATTCTCTATGATCGTACGATTGCGATTAATAGTTCCATACATGAAGTGATTAAAACGATTATCGAAGCGACAGTTATTGTATTAGTCGTCATTTTGATGTTTATGGGTTCACTTCGTGCGATTTTAATTCCAGTTTTAACCATTCCAATTTCATTAATTGGCGTGCTAATGATGTTACAAAGTTTGAATTTTTCTATTAACTTAATGACATTATTAGCCCTTATTCTAGCAATTGGTTTAGTCGTAGATGATGCGATCGTTGTACTTGAAAATGTGGATCGTCATATTAAAGAAGGTGAAACACCATTTCGAGCGGCAATTATAGGAACACGTGAGATTGCTGTGCCTGTTATTTCAATGACGATTGCGCTAATTGCAGTTTATTCTCCGATGGCGCTTATGGGAGGAATTACAGGAACGCTGTTTAAAGAGTTTGCATTAACGCTTGCTGGAGCTGTGTTTATATCCGGTATTGTAGCATTGACACTTTCACCAATGATGAGTAGTAAGTTACTTAAAGCTAATGTCAAGCCAACGAAACTGGAACAACGCGTAGAACATACACTAAGTAAAGTAAATAAAATTTACGATTATATGCTTGATATTGTCATGCAAAATCGTAAATGTATGCTTACATTTGCTGTGGTAATTTTTGCAACACTACCTTTCTTATTTAATTCACTGTCCAGTGAATTGACGCCAAAAGAAGATAAAGGCGCATTCATGGCAATTGGTAATGCCCCATCTAGTGTTAATGTTGACTATATTCAAAATGCAATGAAGCCATATATGAAGAACGTGATGGATACACCTGAAGTTTCATTTGGTATGAGCATTGCGGGGGCGCCAAGTTCTAATGGCTCACTTAATATTATTACCTTAAAAGATTGGAAAGAAAGAGATCGTAAACAAGCGGCAGTAATGAATGAGCTGAATACAAAAGCAAAATCGATTCCTGAAGTATCGATATCAGCGTTTAATTTCCCTGAAATAGATACAGGAGAGCAAGGCCCTCCAATTGCCATTGTGTTAAAAACAGCACAGGATTACAAAGCGTTAGCAAATACAGCTGAAAGCTTGGAAAAAGCTATGAAAGCATCAGGTAAATTTATTTATACTAATTTGAATTTAGCCTATGATACGGCCCAAATGACAATTTCAGTAGATAAAGAGAAAGCTGGTACTTACGGTATTACGATGCAACAAATAAGTAACACGTTGGGGAGTTTCTTATCAGGTGCAACGATTACTCGAGTGGATGTTGATGGACGTGCTTATAAAGTGATTTCGCAAGTAAAACGTGATGATCGTTTATCTCCAGAAAGCTTCAAAAACTATTATTTAACAGCATCAAATGGACAATCTGTACCATTAAGTAGTTTAGTTAGTATGAAACTAGAAACGCAGCCAATGTCATTAGCTCGTTTTAGTCAATTAAACTCTGCTGAAATTGGTGCAGTTGCGATGCCAGGTTCATCTACAGGTGATGCGATAGCGTGGTTGCAGGATTATTTCAAAAATAACTTACCGCAAGGATATACTTATGATTTTAAATCAGAGGCTCGCCAGCTTATTCAAGAGGGGAATGCACTTGCGGTGACATTTATTTTAGCCGTTATCATTATTTTCCTGGTTCTTGCGATTCAATTTGAATCAATACGAGATCCAATGGTTATTATGATTTCGGTGCCTTTAGCAGTAAGTGGAGCATTACTCACATTAAACTTATTGTCTTTTTTCCAAATTGACGGAACGACATTAAATATCTATTCGCAAGTTGGATTAATTACATTAGTCGGTTTAATTACCAAACATGGTATTTTAATGTGTGAAGTGGCAAAAGAAGAGCAGTTGAATCATGGTAAAACGCGTATTGAAGCAATTACATCAGCTGCGAAAGTACGTTTGCGTCCGATCCTTATGACTACTGCAGCCATGGTAGCTGGATTAATTCCATTACTTTATGCTACGGGCGCTGGGGCTGTATCTCGTTTTAGCATGGGGATTGTTATCGTAGCAGGATTATCTATTGGGACAATTTTCACTTTATTTGTCTTACCAGTAGTTTATAGCTACATTGCAACAGAACATAAGCCATTACCAGAATTTAAAGAAGATTTAACAAATTGATACACATAAAAATTATGTAAAAAAAACCGCACTTTGGGTCAATAAGCAAAGTGCGGTTTTTTTAGTTAAAACATTTTATAAAATAATCAAATCATCACGGTGCATCGCGACAGAGCCATATTCATAACCAAGAATAAATTCAATCTCGGTCGATTTTTTACCTTTTATAAGTTGTAATGCATCACTATTATAACGAGGCATACCAAGCGCAATATCTTTACTGGACTGCGTACGAATCTTTACAACCTCACCACGAGAAAAACATCCTTCAATTGCAATAATACCAGCAGGGAGAAGCGATTTGTTTTGTATTAACATTGCATGTTCTGCACCATCGTCAATTGTAATAATGCCAACAGAAGGGGCTGCAAAAAGCCATTGTTTCCGACTTTCTAAACGATCAGATTGATGAGCAATAAATTTTGTACCAATATTATAGTCATAAGCTAAATCAGCGATTACATTTGGCTGATTACCTGGCGCAATAATTGTTTCAATACCTGAACGCGTTGCAACATCAGCAGCTATAATTTTTGTCATCATTCCACCTGTACCAAGATTTGTCCCTGAATCTCCTGCAATGGCACGAATATGATCGGTGATTTGTTCTACGATTGGAATTAATTTTGCATCTGGATTTTTACGCGGATCACTATCAAATAATCCTTGCTGGTCTGTGAGTAGATAAAGTTGTTCAGCTTGAACAAGAATAGCCACTAATGCAGATAAATTATCGTTGTCACCAACCTTAATTTCCGCTGTTGCAACAGCATCATTTTCATTTATCACAGGAATAATTTGATTATCTAACAGGGCATGTAACGTATCGCGAGCATTGAGAAAACGTTCACGATCTTCAATATCTGCACGGGTTAATAAGATTTGTCCAATATGAATATCATAAATAGCAAATAATCTTTCCCAAGCTTGAATTAATTGGCTTTGACCTACTGCAGCAAGTAATTGTTTTGATGCGATTGTTGGGGGTAAGCTCGGATGATTTAAATAGTGTCTGCCAGCCGCAATTGCGCCCGAAGTAACGATAACGATTCGAAATCCATCATGGTGTAATTGCGCAATTTGACGAACAATTTCCATCATATGCGGTGAATTTAATTTTGGAGTACCTTGTGTTAGTGTACTTGTTCCAAATTTCACAACTATTGTTTTTTTAGTCATAAATTTTTCCAAGTTTTTTATTTATATTTTTACGTTATCACTAAATCAATGAAAAATCACTTAATATCAGGTATAGTAAAGTAAATTTTAGGGGAAATTTATGACATTGAGTTTAATTGTAGCGACAACCTTAAATAATGTGATTGGTAAAGATAATCAGATGCCTTGGCATTTACCTGCAGATTTGGCATGGTTTCGCCGTAATACAACAGGTAAGCCTGTAATAATGGGGAGAAAAACTTTTGAAAGTATCGGGAGGCCCTTGCCAAAACGAATAAATATCGTACTTTCTCGTCAACCGTTTGAACATGAAGGGGTGATTTGGAAAAATAGTTTTGAAAGTGCGGTTAATTTTGTGAATGATTGCGATGAAATTATGCTAATCGGTGGTGGTGAATTATTTAAACAATATTTACCAAAAGCGGATAAACTTTATCTTACACAAATTCAATCTGAAATTGAAGGAGATACATTTTTTCCCACACTTGATTGGAACGAATGGATTGTTGAATTTGAAGAATATCGTCAGGCTGATGAAGATAATGAGTATGACTGTCGATTTTTGATTCTTGTCCGTAGCGAAAAATAATTATCTTTCTTCATAAGATGCTACATGCAATTGCTGTTTTTGTTTTTCTGCTTTTTTCTGTTCACGGCGTTTCTGAAAAAATGCGCTTAATTTCTGACTACACTCTTCTGCCAATACACCAGTTGTAATCTCCAGAGTATGATTCATCTTGTAGTCATCAAAAAAATGGAAACGTGATCCAACAGCCCCAGTTTTATAATCAGAAGCGCCGAACACAAGGCGTTTAATTCGGCTATGCAAAATTGCCCCAGCACACATTGTGCAAGGCTCCAATGTCACATAAAGTGTGGTATTCAGTAGGCGATAATTTTGAATATTTTTTGCGCCATTACGTAAAGCGATAATTTCAGCATGTGCGGTAGGGTCGCTTTGAATAATGGAGAGATTCCAACCTTCTCCAATAATATTTCCAGCGCCATCTACCAAAACCGCCCCCACAGGAATCTCACCTAACGCTTCTGCTTTATCGGCAAGTTCAAGGGCATAGCGCATCATTTTCTCGTCAAATTCTGACCGCACTTTTGCTGCATCCATTAGACGGAAAAAGGATACTTAATCGGTTCATGAGATTGATAGCCAACGACTTTGAAATCATCCATCGTGACCCAAGTTTCTAAATCTTCAAGGCTTTTTATATCTGGATTGATTTCTAATTTTGGCAACGGGAAAGGCTCGCGTTTAAGTTGCACATCACGCATTAACTCAAGCTGATCTTCATAAATATGCGCATTCACAATTTTATGATATGCCTTGCCTGCTTTTTTGCCCGTAATCTGAGCCATAAGCGCTAAGAAGGTAAACACCTGAATTTGATTGAAATTCAATCCAAGTGGAACATCACAAGAACGTTGATAACTAGTGAGATGTAAAGTATCGCCCACAAGAGAAAAAGTATGCGTGTGCATACAAGGACGAAGACATCCTAGATCAAATTCCCCTGGATTAAAGAAAGTTAAAATTTCCCCTCTATCATCAATTCCCTTGGTCAAATTATTAACAATCTTGCGTAGCTGATCGATGGTTTCACCATTAGGTTTACGCCACGTTCTGCCTTGCACACCATATACGCGCCCCATATCGTCAACACCTCTACGGTGCGGATTCGCAAGCCATGCGGCATTTTCATTCGCATTGGCGTCCCAAGTTTTAGTACCAAGTGCGCGAAAATCAGCAGCATTGTCATATCCACGAATGTAACCTAAAAATTCAGCAATGGCCGCTTTCCAATAACTTTTACGCGTGGTTATCAACGGAAATTGATTATTCGCCACATCATATTCTAAATCTGCATTAATAACGGTGAGACAACGCTTACCTGTACGCTCATTGGCAACCCATTCACCTTCATTAACAATGCGACGACAAAGATCAAGATATTGCTTCATAAAAATCTCCTATTTTATTACTGCACTTTGGCGTGAATAAGCCCAAGCCATAATTAAAGCACCACCAATAATCATCGGTAAACAAAGTGCTTGTCCTCTTGTAATGACCCCAAAGAAATTTTCAACTTCAGGTTCACGCACATATTCCACGATAAAACGGAAGATGCCATAACCAATTAAGAATAAGCCTGCAACAGAGCCCATTGGACGTGGTTTTTTAATAAAAATATTCAAAATTGCAAACAATACTATGCCTTCTAAAAAGGCTTCATAAAGTTGTGATGGATGACGAGGAAGTAATAGTGGATCATTCGGGAAAATCATTGCCCAAGGTACATCTGTTTCGCGTCCCCATAGCTCAAGATTAATGAAATTACCAATTCGACCTAAACCTAAACCAAACGGAATCAAAGGTGCAACAAAATCAGCTGTTTGCCAAAAATTACGTTTTTGTGAATAAGACGTCCAAATCATGGCAACAATGACGCCTATTAAGCCACCATGGAAAGACATTCCACCTTCCCAAACACGGAATAAATAAAGCGGCTCTTGTAAGAAACGATCCAAATTATAAAAAAACACATCGCCAACACGTCCGCCAATAAATACGCCCATAAAACCGTTGAAAAGTAAGGTATCAACTTGATCCACTGTCCAACCGCTATTTGAGCGACTAGCACGGCGAACCGCAAGCCAACGTGCAAAAATAAAACCCAAAAGGTACATCAAACCATACCAACGTAAGCCGATATTGCTATCACCAAGAGTAAAAATGGTTGGATCAAAATGTGGAAGTGTTAGGTATTGATTCATAATTTCCCTTATTTTAGAAACATATTAATAGCAATAGCGATTAGTAATACTGCAAAACCTTTTTTCAATGTAGTTACAGGCAGTTTTGCAGTGGCATTTGCACCAAGTTTTGAAGTGAAAAATGATGTCGTAGTAATACCTACAACAGCAGGTAAGTAAATATAGCCTAAAGAATATTCAGGCATACTAGGATTACCTAAGCCTCCTAGCATAAAACTAAACATCCCAGATGTGCCGAGTAGCATGCCACAAAATGCCGAAGAACCAATAGCCTTTTTCATATCAATACCACGTGAAGTTAAAAATGGTACGATAAAGCCGCCTCCACCGATACCCGCGGCACTGGATGCTATACCAATTAAAATGCCACCAATAATAGAAGATAAGGTAGTTAAAGGTTTTATTTTCTTGTGTGATTTAGGTTTAATAGATAACACCATTTTTATGGCAAGATAGATAACTAGGCAGGCAAATAATTTTGATGAAATATCACGATCCAGTTTTCCGATAAAAAAACCGAAAATAAAGACAGTTAGCATGATGGAAGGTGCAAGAATCTTCACTGCTTTCCAGACAACATTACCTAATTTATGGTGACGTTGAGCTGATGAAAATCCAGTGATAACAATAGTGGCAAAAGAAGTACCTAGTGCAGTAGACATGAGAAGCGGTTCAGGTACTCCCATAATGGGTAGCAGATAGACTAACGTAGGAACAATGACTAATCCACCACCAATACCAAAAAGACCCGCTAAAAAGCCTACAACAGCGCCAACTAACAAGCAAAGTATGAGAAAAGTTAGCATGAATCATTCCTTGTTTTATAAAACGGACGTTTAGAATATTTCGATGTATTACGCTTTTTATTATATGAATAATGCTTTTGTTCTGTATCATATATAGTCGTATGAATAGGAGGATTTTCTGAGAACAACACGCCCGAAAACTCTTTCATTGCTTTGCGATACACTTCTTTTTTGAACGACACGACCTGACGAACAGGATACCAAAAACTCACCCAACGCCATCCATCAAATTCTGGTGATTTGGTTGTTTGCATATTGATATTTTTTTCATCGCCAACAAGTTGTAACAAAAACCAGCGTTGTTTTTGCCCTATACACATTGGTTTGCTGTCATAACGCAACAAACGTTTTGGTAATTTATAACGCAACCAATGTTTAGATACATATAAAATGCGCACATCTTTAGGCTGTAGCCCAACTTCTTCGTACAGTTCACGGTACATCGCTTGCTCGGCACTTTCATTATCATTAATGCCACCTTGCGGAAACTGCCACGAATTTTGCCCACAGCGCTTCGCCCAAAGCACTTGCCCTTTGCGATTACAAATCACAATACCCACATTTGGACGGTAGCCATCAAAATCGATCACTATCGTTTTACCTTAAATTTTTCATATAAAAATAGTCTGCAGATTGTTTCATAAATCGGTGTTTTTATCAACCAAAGGGCGGGTTACACAATAAAATACACAGATTGTGGATAACATTGTGAATAACGGATTTCTGGTTGTGAATTGATTGAGTAAAAACAGGAAAGAATCCTTATCACATCGAACTTAAAATAAATTGAGTTATTTTCGATCTAAAAATCTAAAGAAAAAATAAACCGCACTTTTTACATACAAAAATAGAAGAAAGTGCGGTAAAAAAATACAATTCTTAAAGTGATTCCATTCACCAAAGCTCTTTTAGCTAGCTCTTTGAGTTATTCAATATTTCTGTGGATAAAATTGTGGTTGAGAAAATCCATAATGTTGTATAACTCAAACAAACCTTTCCAAGATAATTCCAAAAGAAAATTTATCCATTTAAATTCAATCACTTAGACTAAAAACATAACAATATTTGTAATACACAGAAGTCCCTAAATTTTAATGTCTAATTTTTAAACAAATTATTTTAGGTTGGAAAAATAACGTTCCCAATCAAAATATTGGCCGGGATCGATCTTACGTCCTGGCGAAATATCACAATGCCCAACAATTCGATCTTTCGTAATCTTAGGATAACTTTCCATGATTAGGTTAGTTAATTCTTGCAATGCCAAATACTGCTGATTAGTAAAAGGTTGTTCATTACTACCTTCTAACTCAATTCCAATGGCAAAATCATTACATTTTTCTCGCCCTTGAAAGCAAGATAATCCAGCATGCCAAGCCCTCTGATTGAAATTAACATATTGCGTGATTCGCCCATCTCGTTCAATCAAACAATGGGCAGAAACACGCATTTGATGAATTTCTTCAAAATAAGGATGAATCTTAGGATCTAATTTTCCTTGAAAAAAATCATCCACATATCCGCCACCAAATTGTTCTGGCGGTAAGCTAATGTAATGGATCACAAGAAGTGAAATATCTTGTAAATCTGGACGTTCATCAAAATGAGGAGATGGAATTTGTCGACAATCAGTCAGCAATCCTTTCTCAATATCTTTTATTTTTCGCATACATTTTTCCTATTTTTGCGATCAGGATCGCAGAAAAAGTGCGGTCTGTTTTACAAAAAAATTTTCCCTTTTCACAATATTTCAGCCAATAAAGGCTTAACGAAAGGAAAATAAATGAAACTAACTACACAAACTACCTTGAAAAAAGGGTTTACCTTAATTGAATTGATGATAGTCATCGCCATCATCGCGATTTTAGCCACTATCGCTATTCCTTCTTATCAAAATTATACCAAAAAAGCCGCAGTATCCGAATTACTGCAAGCTTCCGCACCTTATAAGTCAGATGTGGAATTATGCGTTTATAGCACAGGTGCCCCTTCCACTTGCTCGGGAGGAAGCAATGGAATTGCGGCTGATATTACAACAGCAAAAGGCTATGTAAAATCAGTGACAACAAGCAACGGCGCAATAACAGTAGCGGGTAATGGTACATTAGATGGAATGAGTTACACACTCACAGCTGAAGGCGATAGTGCAAAAGGCGTTACATGGAAAACCACCTGTGGGACAACGAATGCCGATATTTTCCCTGCTGGATTCTGTTCAAAATGATCGACTTAATTAGTGCAAAACCTCGTGTAAAAGCACAAAATGGCGAGATATTTACGATCTCGCCAGAGTTATGGGGGCGTAATCAGCAACAACAGTCTCTGCTCTTACGTTATTTTGCGTTACCACTCAAAGAAGAAAATAATCGTCTTTGGCTAGGTGTAGATTCCCTTTCTAATCTTTCCGCCTGTGAAACTATTGCGTTTATAACTGGTAAGCTTGTTGAGCCAGTTTTATTAGAAAGCACTCAACTTAAAGAACTATTACAGCAACTTGCTCCGAATCAATTTCAAGTGGAAGAGCAAGTTAAATATTACCAACATCAAGAACAGTCCCATCTTGAACAACAAGATGATGAGCCTGTCATTCGCTTGCTTAATCAAATTTTTGAATCCGCTTTACAAAACAATGCCTCAGATATTCATTTGGAAACCTTATCGGATCATTTCCAAGTGCGGTTTAGAATTGACGGTGTTTTACAAGCTCAACCTCCACTTAGTAAAAATTTGGCTAATCGAATTATTTCTCGCCTAAAACTGCTTGCTAAATTAGATATCAGTGAAACTCGCCTTCCACAAGATGGACGATTTCAATTTAAAACTACGTTTTCCGATATTCTTGATTTCCGTCTTTCAACGCTACCAACTCATTGGGGAGAGAAAGTTGTCCTGAGAGCACAGCAAAATAAACCAGTAGAACTCAGCTTTGCTGAACTGGGCATGACCGAGAGTCAACAGCAAGCATTTCAACGCGCGCTTAGCCAACCACAAGGATTAATTTTAGTAACCGGCCCAACAGGAAGTGGGAAAAGTATCTCACTTTACACCGCACTTCAGTGGCTGAATACACCAGATAAACATATTATGACCGCTGAGGATCCCATTGAAATTGAGCTTGATGGCATTATTCAAAGCCAAATTAATCCACAGATTGGATTAGATTTTAACCGACTATTACGCGCCTTTTTACGCCAAGATCCAGACATTATTATGTTAGGTGAAATTCGCGATGAAGAAAGTGCAATGATTGCACTACGTGCCGCCCAAACGGGGCATTTGGTGCTTTCAACTTTACATACCAATGATGCAATATCTGCCATTTCTCGCTTACACCAACTCGGTATTCAACAACATGAAATTGAAAACAGTTTACTGCTCGTCATTGCTCAGCGTCTTGTACGAAAAATCTGTCCAAAGTGCGGGGGAAATTTAATAAATTCTTGTGATTGCCATCAAGGCTATCGAGGTCGAATCGGCGTGTACCAATTTCTACATTGGCAGCAGAATGGCTATCAAACGGATTTTAAAAATTTACATGCGAGTGGTTTAGAAAAAGTTAGCCAAGGCATAACAGATGAGAAAGAAATTGAACGTGTGTTAGGTAAAAACTCATGACTAAAAAACTCTTTTATTATCAAGGTAGTAACGCATTAAATCAGAAACAAAAAGGCTCAATTATTGCAGATACGAAACAACAAGCACACTTTCAATTAATAAGCCGCGGGCTTACTCACATCAAATTACAACAAAACTGGCAATTTGGGGCAAAGCCCAAAAATTCAGAAATCAGTGAATTACTCAATCAATTAGCGACATTGCTACAGTCCGCAATTCCGTTAAAAAACAGCCTGCAAATTTTGCAACAAAATTGCACTCAAATTATGCTCAATGAATGGCTTGAACGACTGCTTCAATCTATTGAATCTGGTTTAGCATTCTCACAAGCAATTGAACAACAAGGGAAATATCTCACTCAACAAGAAATTCAACTAATTCAAGTGGGAGAAATGACAGGCAAACTTTCCGTTGTTTGTAAAAAAATAGCCACACATCGCAGCCAATCTTTAGCATTACAACGTAAATTACAGAAAATCATGCTGTACCCATCAATGGTGTTAGGAATTTCACTATTACTAACACTCGCATTACTGTTTTTTATCGTGCCTCAATTTGCTGAAATGTACAGTGGCAATAATGCTGAGTTACCAACAATAACCGCAATATTGCTCTCTATATCTAATTTTCTTAAGCAAAATATTGGGATTTTGCTATTTTTCTCCTTTAGTTTTTTTCTATTTTATTACTTCTATCTAAAACGCCAGACCTGGTTTCATCAACAGAAAAATCAACTTATTTCTATCACGCCTATTTTTGGCACAATTCAAAAGCTTTCACGTTTAGTGAACTTTAGTCAAAGTTTACAAATTATGTTGCAGGCTGGCGTACCGCTTAATCAAGCACTAAACAGTTTTCTCCCTCGCACACAAACGTGGCAAACAAAGAAAACGCTTGTAAATGACATCGTATTAGATAAAGAAGTGCGGTCAATTTTACAATGGGTTTCTCAAGGCTATGCGTTTTCTAATAGCGTAAGTAGCGATCTTTTCCCGATGGAAGCACAACAAATGCTACAAATTGGCGAGCAAAGCGGAAAACTCGCTTTGATGCTAGAGCATATCGCGGATAATTACCAAGAAAAACTTAATCATCAAATTGACTTACTCTCACAAATGCTGGAACCATTAATGATGGTGATCATCGGCAGTCTGATTGGGATTATTATGATGGGAATGTATTTACCTATCTTTAATATGGGAGCAGTGATTTAATGATTTACTTAGCCTCATTTTTATTCGGTGCGATTAGTGGCGTAGTTTTATGGTGCTATGTATCAGAGTTTATTACTTGTTTACAGAAAGATATTTACGATGCTTATATTGAATTGTTCCCAGAAAATGCCCCATTTTTTCAACCTGATGCTTCGACAATTCAACAGAAAAAGTGCGGTCATATTTTAGTTTACTTTTTTAGTGTCGGTTTTTTATTTCTCTTTTTGCATTTGATATTAAAAGATGAATCTCTCTCATTATGGGCTGGAGTAGTACTTCTTATGCTTTGGACAATGAGTTACCTTGATTGGCATTATCAACTTATTTCTCCAACGCTTTGCTTAGCATTATTTGTTTTAGGCGTATTAGGGGCTTATTTCTATTTTTCCCCCTTATCGTTAATCGAAAGCTTGCAAAGCTCAGCTGGTTTCTTCTTTGTTTTTGGGCTCATTTATGGAGGGGCAAAAGTTTATTATGGCAAGGAAGTTTTTGGTAAAGGTGATTGGTGGTTGTCATTAGGGGTAGGTAGTTTTATTCCATTGTCACATTTACCGCACTTTTTACTCATAGCATGCTTATTAGGAATCGTTTTTACATTAGTTTATCGACTAAAATCCCGATTCTTGCCCTTTGCACCTTTTATGTGTATATCGGCAATCGTGTTATTTATTGTCCAAATTTATACTTAATTTGTACTATTTATGCCAAATAATTTAAATATAGGATGTTTATTTACCACATTTTATAATCAAAGCTTGTTAGTTGGATTCCTCCGCAATTTTGATCCCTATATAGTAGATAAAAGACTGAAAAAGTAGTTGCTAAATTGAATGAACAGGAAAAATAAAGGGATATTTTTTATGGAAAATTTATAACTGTTATAAATGGAAAAATCGCATTATGCTTAGCATAATGCGATTTTAAGAATATCAGAAATATTACCGCACTTTATTCATCCATATATCCTAAACTACGCAGTGCACGTTCATCGTCAGCCCAACCTGATTTTACTTTCACCCAAAGTTCAAGATGGACTTTGTTATCAAATAAACGTTCCATATCAGCGCGCGCTTCCATACCAATAGTTTTAATTTTTTGACCGCCCGCACCAATCACCATTTTTTTCTGGCCTTCACGTTCAACGAGAATTAAGCCATTTATTTCATAAGTGCCACGTTCATTCACTTTGAACTGTTCGATTTCAACAGTAACAGAATAAGGCAATTCTTCACCAGTAAAACGCATTAATTTTTCACGGATTATCTCCGATGCCATGAAACGTTGCGAACGGTCTGTGACATAATCTTCTGGAAAATGATGGACACCTTCGCGTAAAGATTGGCGTACAATTTTCTCTAATTCATGAACATTATTACCACGCTGTGCAGAAATTGGCACAATGTGAGCAAAATTAAATTTACTGCTAAGATCTGTAATAAACGGTAACAAATCATCTTTATTTTTGATGTTATCTACTTTGTTAATAGCAAGCACAACTGGTGCTTTTGCATTGCGTAATTTGTTTAGCACCATCTCATCATCTGCATTCCAGTGTGTGCCATCTACGACAAAAATAATTAAATCAACATCGCCGATAGCACTACTTGCTGCTCGGTTCATTAAACGGTTAATAGCACGCTTCTCTTCAATATGAAGTCCTGGAGTATCCACATAGATTTCTTGATACGCCCCTTCAGTTTTAATTCCAACAATACGGTGACGCGTGGTTTGGGCTTTACGTGATGTAATTGAAATTTTTTGTCCTAAAATTTTATTTAAGAGTGTTGATTTACCCACATTTGGGCGACCTACGATAGCAATAAAGCCACAATAGGTTTTGTCGAATTGTTCGGTCATTTGATGTCCAGTTCTTTTAAAATTTGTTCTGCTGCCGCTTGTTCAGCTTTACGACGGCTAGATCCTTTTGCTACAAAAGTGCGGTCAATTTTATCCGCACTTTTCACTTTGCATTCAACAGTGAAAATTTGGCAATGGGCTTCCCCTTGAATATTGACCACTTCATAAGTTGGCAATGGAAGATGTTTACCCTGTAAATATTCTTGTAAACGAGTTTTTGCATCTTTTTGGTTATCACCAGGTTTAATTTCAGCTAATAATTGTTGATACCAATTTCGAATCACTTGGGTTGTCACAGCCAATCCTTGATCCAAAGACATTGCGCCAATAATCGCTTCTACGCAATCTGCAAGGATAGATTCACGGCGAAAACCACCGCTTTTTAGCTCACCAGAACCAAGAGACATATAATCGCCCAATTCAAATTGACGCGCTAAAATCGCTAAAGTGGGCTCTCTCACCAAAGTAGCACGCATACGGCTCAGTTCACCTTCATTACAACGTGGAAACTGATGATAAAGCGCTTCAGCGATAGTGAAATTAAGAATAGAATCGCCTAGAAATTCTAGGCGTTCATTATGTTGAGTCGCCGCACTTCGATGCGTAAGTGCCTGCTTTAAGAGCGCAATATCATTAAAACGATAGCCGATTTTACGCTCAAGTCGATCTAAATGATTCATCTTATTTTATTGCTGTAAAGAAACGATCAAAACGGAAACCTGTTGGCCACTCATTCGCTTCTTTTTCTAAGCTCATCCAAATATAAGTGGCTTTACCCACAATATTTTTTTCAGGCACAAAGCCCCAGAAACGGCTATCATCACTGTGATCGCGGTGATCACCCATCACAAAATACTGTCCTTCTGGCACAAGCCATTCTGCAGTTTGCATACCTTCTTGTGGGAAAAACTCAGGACCTGAATAACGACGATATTCACTAATTAACACGTTATGTGTCACATCACCTTTTTCAGTTAATTCTAATTCATTAGGAAAAGCAGGATTTGTTGGATTTTGTGTATATTCAAACGCCTTGGTTTCGCAATCAATTTCACAAGGCTTACCTTCTTTACCATATACCACTTTTAGCGTTTTTTGTTCCGGATCAAAAATGACGCGATCTCCGCCTTTTCCAACAATACGCTTAATATAATCGACACCAGACATATTATCTTTTGAGCTTAGCGCTAAATTTTCTGCAAAAGCCGCTCGAGTTGCACCTAGGCCCGTACGAATTAAAGCTTGTTCAGGTGCCTTGAATACAATGACATCCCCACGTTGAGGTTTATTTCCAGCAATAATTGTATTTTGGAAAATAGGATCTTTGATGCCATAAGTATATTTGTTTACGATTAAAAAATCGCCCACTCGTAGGGTTGACTCCATTGAGCCAGAAGGAATTTGAAATGGTTCAAATAAAAAAGAACGCACTAAAAATACGACAGAAAGTACTGGAAAAAGAGATGATAAAAATTCAGAAGTCTCAGAGACCGGTTCAATTTTTGCTTTTTCTTCATCTGTTAATGCCTGACCTGAACGCTGTTCAGC
Organism: Haemophilus sp. SZY H8; assembly: GCF_018829755.1. Taxonomy (NCBI): domain Bacteria; kingdom Pseudomonadati; phylum Pseudomonadota; class Gammaproteobacteria; order Pasteurellales; family Pasteurellaceae; genus Haemophilus; species Haemophilus sp. SZY H8. The sequence goes on along the minus strand of NZ_JAHKJY010000002.1, from coordinate 311,272 downwards.
ACGTGTGATTTTACGATTCCGTTTTGGTGTTACCACAAAATAATGGTAGCACCATAAGCCCCCTGAAAGTGCGGTCAAAATTAGCAGTACAATACTGAATGTGTTTGGTAATTGGAAATAATCCAATAATTTCCATACTCCAAAACCAACAGCTAGTAAAATCACAAAAAATAAATTTGACATAATTTTCCCTATTTATCTTTTCCTACATGTAAAATTGCTAAAAATGCTTCTTGTGGTACTTCTACATTACCTAAAGATTTCATACGTTTTTTACCTTCTTTCTGTTTCTGTAAGAGTTTTTTCTTACGGCTCACGTCACCACCATAACATTTTGCCAATACGTTCTTACGTAATTGTTTCACCGTAGAACGAGCAATAATGTGGTTTCCAATCGCTGCTTGAATAGCAATATCAAATTGCTGACGAGGAATTAACTCACGCATTTTTTCAACCAATTCACGACCACGATATTGTGAATTATCTTTATGAACGATTAAAGCCAACGCATCTACTCGTTCGCTGTTAATCATAATATCCACGCGAACCATATCTGCAGTTTGGAAACGTTTGAAACCGTAATCTAACGAAGCATAACCACGCGATGTTGATTTTAAACGGTCAAAGAAGTCTAGAACAACTTCGCCCATTGGAATTTCATAAGTCAGCGCAATCTGATTACCGTGATATACCATATTAGTTTGCACGCCACGTTTTTCTACGCAAAGAGTAATGACGTTACCTAAATATTCTTGTGGCACTAACATATTACATTCTGCAATCGGTTCACGGATTTCAGCAATATTATTAAGTGGAGGCAATTTCGATGGACTATCGACGTAAACAACATCACCATTCGTTAATTGCACTTCATAAATTACCGTTGGTGCAGTAGTGATAAGATCTAAATCATACTCACGCTCTAGACGCTCTTGAATGATTTCCATATGTAAAAGGCCAAGGAAACCACAGCGGAAACCAAAACCAAGTGCGGTAGAATTTTCTGGCTCATAGAAAAGTGAGGCATCATTTAAACTTAATTTGCCGAGGGCATCGCGAAACGCTTCATAATCATCAGAACTTACAGGAAAAAGTCCAGCATAAACCTGCGGTTTTACTTTTTTAAAGCCTGGTAAAACTTCAGTTGCTGGATTATGTTGAAGCGTTAAAGTATCCCCAACTGGTGCACCTAAAATATCTTTAATCGCACAAACTACCCAGCCAACTTCACCACATTCTAAAACGGTAGTATCTTCTTGTTTTGGTGTAAAAATCCCTAAGCGATCAACATTGTAAGCTTGTCCTGTAGACATCACTTTAATTTTATCGCCTTTACGTAATACCCCGTTTTTAATTCGAACTAAAGATACCACACCCAAATAGTTATCGAACCAAGAATCAATAATCAATGCTTGTAATGGCGCATTAGGATCACCTTCCGGTGCAGGAATTTTTGCAACGATTTCTTCTAATACATCTTCGATACCAACACCCGTTTTAGCTGAGCATCGAACCGCTTCCATTGCATCAATTCCCACGATATCCTCAATTTCTTCCGCTACGCGTTCAGGATCTGCAGCAGGCAAGTCGATTTTGTTTAAAATCGGTACCACTTCTAAATCCATTTCGATTGCGGTATAACAGTTTGCTAAGGTTTGAGCTTCTACTCCTTGACCTGCATCGACCACCAACAAAGCCCCTTCACAAGCAGCAAGAGAGCGAGACACTTCATAGGAAAAGTCCACGTGTCCTGGTGTATCGATAAAGTTTAATTGATAAGTTTCTCCATCTTTGGCTTTATAATTTAAGGTAACACTTTGTGCTTTGATGGTAATTCCACGCTCACGCTCAAGATCCATAGAATCTAGCACTTGCGCTTCCATTTCGCGATCCGAAAGGCCACCACAAGTTTGAATCAAACGGTCAGAAAGCGTTGATTTACCGTGGTCAATATGGGCAATAATAGAAAAGTTGCGAATATTCTTCATAAAAGATAGTTTTTCTCAAAAAAATCAATAAATTTAACTGGCGGATTGTACCTGAAAAGCATGGAAATCGCTAGGGATGAAAGGGAAAAGTACGGTCAAATTTTAGATAAAACAAAACCCCGAATGACTTCAGGGTTTCTTTTTTCATTCAAACTGAAATTATAGGCTTTCAGTGAAAGTACGAGTGATAACGTCGCGTTGTTGTTCTGGCGTTAAAGAGTTGAAACGTACTGCGTAACCAGAAACACGGATAGTTAATTGTGGATATTTATCCGGGTTGTTTACCGCATCTTCTAAAGTTTCACGACGTAATACATTTACGTTTAAGTGTTGACCGCCTTCAACTTTTACAGTTGGTGCTACATTTACTGGTAATTCACGGTATTCGATTTGACCTAATTCGCTCACTGCAACAACTTGGTCTTCAGTAAATTCGCCTTTTGCACATAAACAACGCGCTTCATTTTTTTCGCTGTCTAATAACCAGAATGAATTAAGTAAATTGTCATTTGCTGCTTGAGTAATTTGAATACCTTTAATCATAATAGCCTCCTAATTGGCATTGAATAATCATAAAAACTGTATAAATTTTATCAAATAATTTGAAGGTTTCAAATTATTTTAGATTTTTTTGATAAAGAACAGGTTATCTTTTTAGGATAATTTTAAAAACTTGATCTAAATTAAGTTTTAGTCATTTCTATAGTGGTTTATCTAAAACTGTTTAACATTAATTTAACTTTTAAGCTTTTTATTGCCTTAATTTTTTTGTTTATAATAAGAATAAACTTATTAATAGGATCACAATAATGAAAACCTGGACAGATGTTATTGGAAAAGAAAAAGAACAACTTTACTTTCAACATGCGCTACAACAGGTTCATCTTGCAAGAGCAAGCGGGAAAACGATTTATCCCCCACAAGAAGATGTATTTAATGCATTTAAATATACCGTTTTTGAAGATGTGAAAGTAGTGATTTTAGGTCAGGATCCCTACCATGGTCCAAACCAAGCTCATGGATTGGCTTTTTCGGTAAAACCTGAAGTAGCCATCCCCCCTTCCTTATTAAATATGTATAAAGAACTCACACAAGATATTTCTGGATTTCAAATGCCATCACATGGTTATTTAGTCAAATGGGCAGAACAAGGGGTATTGCTACTTAACACTGTGCTTACCGTGGAGCGTGGCATGGCACATTCACATGCTAATTTTGGCTGGGAAACGTTTACTGATCGTGTTATTACGGCGCTTAATGAACATCGTGAAAAACTCGTATTTTTACTTTGGGGTAGTCACGCACAAAAAAAAGGGCAAATTATTGACCGCACTCGTCACCTTGTTTTAACGGCTCCGCATCCTTCTCCTTTGTCAGCACATAGAGGTTTCTTTGGTTGTCATCATTTTTCTAAAACGAATACATATTTAGAAGAAAATGGGATAAATCCCATTGATTGGCAGATTTAATATGATAATCCCCATTATAAAGTGTGATTTTCTTGTTCTTCTTTGAATGCCAAATATTCTTCTAATAGATCTATCGCATCTTGGCATTTTTGATGGCGTTGCTTATAACGTTCTGCGAGCTGTGTATGGCGAATCGCATCATCGTGAAGGGGAGATGTTCGTGCTAAATCACATTGTTCCTGGTAAAGTTTATTTAGTTTTTCTAATGCTTCATAATATTTTTCTAGACGTTCTCTTGGCGGTAACCTGTGAATGTTATGTTGTGGACTTTTAACGGGCGCGAATGTAGCTAATGAGGATTGAGTATTTAACGTATTTTTTTTGCGTGCTAATGCTTCTGAAAGCACCGTACACTGAGCTACTAAACGTTCTGCTAGATAGGCATAGTGAGTGGGAATATCCGATTCTAACATTTTAATCTTATCAAGCGTTTGGTTTAGCTCAGTTAGATAAAAACCGACAGTTTGCCCGTACTCACTAAATAAAGAGCGGTCAAATTTAGCAAAGATTTTTTCTTCACGTTGAGGTAAATAATCTTGATAAAGGTGCTGGACTTTTTGTTCCAGACGTTGAATAAGTAATTGAATCGTCATAAAAATCCCCCAAAGGGGGATTATAATCGCTAAAGATACATGGCTGCAATCCAGCCAAACACTAATAATGGAATATTATAGTGAATAAAGGTTGGAACAACGGAATCCCAAATATGATCGTGTTTGCCATCCATATTTAATCCTGATGTTGGACCCAATGTTGAATCAGAGGCGGGGGAGCCCGCATCTCCTAAGGCGGCAGCAACACCTACAATGGCTACAGTGGCTAATGGAGAAAAACCGAAAGATAAACAAAGTGGCACATAAATAGAAGTAATAATCGGCACTGTAGAGAATGACGACCCAATTCCCATGGTAATTAATAACCCGACTAGTAACATCAGAAACGCCGCTAACCCTTTGCTCTGTACCGCACCATTACTTAAACCTTGAACCAAATCCGTGACGCCTGTTGTTGCATTAATGACATTCGCAAAACCAGATGCGGCAATCATCACAAAGCCGATCATCGCCATTAAATGTAACCCTTTTTGAAAAATATCATTACTTTCTTTAAGTTTAAAAATACCAAATACAGCAAAAATAATTAACCCGACTAGCCCACCAATAATAGTTGAACTTGTCATTAATTGCGTGGTAAATGTGGCTATAATCGCAATGACACTGGCAATAATTTGTTTTGATTTAATGTTTGCAATGTGAGCTTCAATTTCTTTTGTAGTGGGTTCTTCAATAGTAACATCATATTCACGTGGCTTACGATAACTAATAAATACAGCAATAAACAGGCCTAAAATCATACCGCTTACAGGCAAGAGCATCGCAAGAGAAACTTGTGCAACATCAGTATGTAATCCGAGAGCTTCCCCCGCTTGATTAATATTTTTTACTAAAATACTTTCAATAAAAATTTTACCGAAACCAACGGGAAGTAACATATAAGTAGCGGTTAAACCAAAGGTGAGTACACAAGCGATAGCACGGCGATCGATTTTTAAACGATTAAAAATAGAAAGTAGTGGCGGCACAACAATAGGAATAAAGGCAATATGTACGGGAAGAAGATTTTGCGATGAAATGGCAAATAAGGCGAGTACCCCAAAAATAAAATATTTAAACCATACTAAGTTGCTAGAAGTAGGCGTTTTATTCATTTTGGTAATAATTTTATAAGCAATTAAATCAGTGATACCCGATTTAGAAATCGCAACAGCAAACGCGCCAAGCATCGCATAATTCATCGCCACTTCAGCACCGCCACCTAGGCCTCCAGTGAAGGTTTCAATAGTTTTACTTAAACTTAGATCACCGCAAAGCCCAGCTGTGAGAGAGGCAATCACAAGAGCAATAATTACATTAATACGCAGTAAGCTAAGAGTGAGCAAAACAATGATCGAAATAACAACAGGATTTGATAACATTTTGTTTTTCCTTATAAATTAAATAGTGAATACTGTACTGTAAAAATTTGATGTGTTGAATAAATAGTGATGTTGCATAGTATAATCTCCTTTTATCACCATAAAATAAAACCCCTCGAAAGTTGCCTTCCGAGGGGTAACATTTAGATTATCCTGTCAGCTCGGAAGAAATCTTCCAAGCACACCAAAAACCTGAAAGATTATTCAGTTAAATAGTGATGATGGTGACGACGGATAATAAACATATTAAATCTCCAAACAGATACTAGTCATCAAGTTACTGGAAAAATAAGGAGAATGCAACAAGTTTTTTTTATATTTTTTATGGGAATGGATATTTTATAGGTACTATTTTGGCACTAATAATTTCATAGAATTTTTGATGAATAGCTGCGAATGAGCCTATTAACCCTTTAAATTTATAAGTTTTTTCTGTTATATCCTCATTTGAAACGATATAAAGATTACACATTAACTTTTGAAGCTTTTCGATAACTAAGTTTGCTTGTGATTTTCTTTTATGGCTTTCAAATTTAAAAGGTGTTGTGACAATAATATAAGGCTTGATATTGAGTAGATTGGCTATTTCTGTTAGCTCGATTACTAATTGACTACCTGTTTTTCCACCTAGACCTGCCAGTATAAAGCAAGGTTTAGCATCAAATAATATGCCTTTCAAAAATGGAACACGATAGTTTTTTGGTATTTCATCTAAGGAAAAAGTATTTTCTATTTGATATTCCTTTTCATTTTTTGATGAAAGATTCATTGAATAATATTCAACTCGTGGTAAATTGAGTTGTTGTAAATAATCTACTATGTTATTACCGCATTTTCCGCAACCTATAATTTTTATAGACATAAAAACTCCTTTACTTTATTCAGTAAAGGAGTTTATGAGATTCCTATGTAGGGTTGGTTCGCATATTATTATATTTAATTTTTTTATAATAAAAAGGCGATCATTATTTGTAAAACTTAAAGAAAATTATCTGCGCTTTTATTAATAATATTTATTGGATTGTATAGATTTAATTAATCACAATTTTGATGTTTTTATTCTCTAAAATTCTTACAACATATTCATATAATCCTAAATCGCTTAATGAAAATTTTTTTTTGAATTTTCTTTAGATAAATTGATTCTTATTTCCTTTAGATTTGGCAATAATGACAATTCATTTTCAATATCACTTGTTGAATATCCTATATTAAACAATGGAATGTATTGGCTATTGCGAGGTGATTTAAGAAAAAACTCGCTAATATCAAATGTTTTTTTAATATAGATTTGTCGGTAAAATTCTGAGGTTGGGTTTATTTCTAAATATTCTATTTTGTTTAACAGGCTAACTGGAATATCTAGATCTCTCATATATTCACCAGCTTTTTCTCTATCTAATCCATATAATGGATTCAAAAAATATTTTTTATATTCTTCTCTAAATATTTCAAGGAAAAACTTTGGTTTTAGAGTTTCATCTTTAAACATTAATTGATTAATTATTGCGAGCTTCAAACCAATATCCTGAAATTTAACACTTGGTATCTGATTTAAATCATAAATTGGATTTTCTTGACGCTTACGAATACGCTCAACTTCTTTAATAATATAAAGAAGACGTGATGTTTGTTGTAAGCCAGGTAATGTTTCCGCAATAAATCGCAAGTAATCGATTGTTCTTCCCTTTGTTTGAGTAAGTTCAAAAATATTTAGGGGATCCTCTGCATGAATATAATCCCAGGCATCTACGCCTTCAAAAATATGTAATGTCAAACGAATAAATTCATTTTTTTGTTCATCTGTCCATTCCAACGCTCTTTTAGGTAAAGTTTTTTTCAGTTCTTGATAAAATTCTTCTGTCTCAAGTAAATTTGGTGTTCCGCCTTTTGCTAACTTCATTGCTGGATCAGGTTCTTCCTTCATTGCGCGTCTTGCTTCCATTTCCCTATAATCATCTTTCCAATGTTCCTCTATTTCTGAAGGCTCTAGTTTTTTATCTTGAATTAATTCATAAATTTTCTTTGCACCAAAAGCTAATACGCCAGCTCCAGCAATTTTTAAAATGTTACCTAACATAACTATTGTCCTATTGAATTTATAATAAAAAAGGCGATCATTCCCTGAAAAACTTGCAGAAAATGACCGCACTTGTATTAAGATCTAAGGAGGGCAATCTGAAACTTCATCAGATTGGTGAGGATTATAGTGAGCTAGATTGCAAGGTTGGTTCGCACTTTTGTAATTGTTCACAAATTTTTTGGTTAATTACAATAAATTCATCCCAGTCACAGATATGTGTAAGATAGGTTTTATAGTAATCTTCTACGCGACAAACTAGTGGTCGAGTTTCATATATAGAGCACAAATTTGTAGATTCATTAAAATAATGACAAACACCATCCCCTCGATCTAAGTAAACAGTTTGTTCACTTAAATTGACATGGCGACAACATTTACCACAAGCATTACAAGGAAAAGGAGTATTAGCTTCCATGATATTCTTTCTGAATTTGTACAAGATGATGTTTAAAGCCATCTGTTTGTTTTGGATCATAGCCCAAATCAATGCCACGTTTCTCGATTTCCTGAATCAGTAATACTTTTCGCTCTAATTCATTATTTGTTTGAGAAAGAGAGGTTGAAAATCGACTTAATTCATCGGTATTTAGATTAAATTCAAGTTTTGATAGCTCCATGAGATAGCGATCTAATTCAAGATTAATTTGTTTCATGTGTTCGATCATTTTCTCATAGCGTGTTTTAAATGAATTAAGATAATCCCATATTTTATTCATCACTTGGCTATAACTTAAAAAATAAGTAAAGCCAAGCATAAGTACACCACTTACTAACCCACTTAAAAACATTGAGATTTCTTCACCAAATGGAATTTTTAAATAAGTCTGTAATTGTGAATTAATGATTGTTCCTATTAAAGTAGATATACCGAAAGAGATTAATTTTAGAATTTCTTTTAATAAATCACCTGTAGCTAAATTATCAGGATTAAAAAAAGCTACTTTTGCAGTTTGAACAAGCGTATCCCACATTTCCCGAATGAGCTTACCCACCATCTTTGTACTGGTTGTAAAAATATTCATTACGGTTGTATGTAGGCTGGATATAATTCCAGATAAAATTCCGTTTTTAAAGCTATTAATGAGATCGTTAAATCTTGCTTTCACTCGTTCAAATATATTTTCTAAGGTTTCTTTGACTCTTTCTAAAAATTTTTCAAGTTTAAAATTATCCTTTATTTCTTTGTATATAAGAGGTAATTTCTCTTTCAATTCAAACCATATTTCAGCAATAATCATACCTATAGCTTGTCTTCCGCCCATTAGCAATCCTTTTTTTCCTGCTTCTTTTGCGGTATTTTTGAAGAATTTACTGCTACTATAGTAAGCAAAATTAATTTTAGTATTATAAATTTCTCTCGCTTTTTTATCTTTTTCTAACATCTGTTTTTTATCTGCAGCTTCAAAAGCTTTAATGTATTCTTCAGCATTTCTCTCTTTATTTTCTAGTTTTTGTTTCTCATTTATTGATAAGCTATTATCTTTAAGTTTTTCTTTTATTTTTTGTAATTCTTCTTTTTTATATGCAACTCTTTTATCCATAGACTCAACAAAGTCAGACATTTTTGATGCATTTTTAGCTTTGTTAATAGCTTGATGTGTCGGGGCAAAATTACTTTTATCATTAGCAAGTGCAACACCATTTTGTTCCGCTAATATTCTCGCTGGATCATTATGGATTTCATTAGCTGATATAATATGATCTAAATTGATAATATTATTAGGGTCAAATTGTTTATGGGTATACCCGTCAGTTAAATTACCTTGTTTCTTTAATTCAGAAAGATGTTTGTTATACTGTATATATCTTTGATCTCCATGATATTGGTGGCTATCGTATTTAGATCTATTTTGATATTTTTCTTTTTCTTTTTTTGTTGCGAAAATACCTTGCCGAACATTATGGATTGTATCAACTTCCCCACCTAGTTTGTCGTTCAATAAGATAAAATCTAATCCAAATGATTGAACAAGTTTTTCTAATACTGTTTTTTCAAATTCTTTTAATACATCAAATTCTGTTTCTACTACAGTTGTTGTCATTATGTCAGCTCCTACAAAAATGGCAGGGATCTCCTGCCATAATATTCTTAGTTGAATTTTTCAATATCTTTTAATGCCTTTTGAATATCAGATTCAATTTCTTCTTCATTAATGATTTGGTTACCATGCTCATCGACTTCAATTTGAACTGCTTTATCTTTTAAGATTAGGTTACCATTCTCATCTTTTTTCACTTTAAATAGTGGTGTATCTATAATATCAGCCAATATTGCAGCTATAAGATAGCCATTTTCTACTACATTGATAATCACAGGCTCTAATTTATTAATATCTTCACCATGACGAATGAAAAGATCCATTTTTTGTAGATCATTAAAGTATTGGTTAAATATTTTATAAATATCTTGTAAAGCATGTTGAATTTTTACAGAGTAAGAAGAAATTTTAAATAAGTGTTTTCTTGCTATTTCAAGTTTCTTTATTACTTCACTAGATTCTTTTCTAAAATCTTTTGCTTGTTCTAATTTTTTTTCTGCAAAATTGTCAAATGCAAAACCTGCAACGGCAACAACAGGTGCTGCAACAACCCCGCCTAAAACAGCCATTCCTCCAGCTATGCCAAATCCTCCAGCGGCGATTGCACCACCTCCAATAGCAGCCATTGTCGCGTTATAAGCAGCTGCTCCAGATAATAGTGCAATTGGTGTGCCTGTTGATGCGGCAGCTAATGCCATAACACCACCATATACAGCATAAGCTGCAGCTGCACCAGCTGCTCCAGCACCAACAACTTGACTCATATAGGTTGTGGCAGAAATTGAAACATCAGCTATTTGATTTAATTTGTGTTCTGGTACATTCACACGAATATCTTTGTTTGATGAATGTTCTAACTTTTTAATTAAATTTTCTGCAATTGTTTTAAACTCTGCAAAATCACTACCAATTTTTAGTTGTAAATTTCCAAGAATAGTTAGGTGTTCTTCGGTTTGTTTTTCTCTCTTGTCAAATTCATATTTAGCAATTTTATATTTTGCATCGGCTTCTTTTTCAATATCATCTGCAACTGATTTTTTTTGAAAACCGTCAACAGCTTTTTTGACACCAGCTCCAGCAACCAGAAGTGCTGCACCGCCAAGAATAAATGGTAAAGGCATACTTGCTCCTTATATAGTTAGTTGAGTTTATAAATTATCTGTATTTTTTGCGTAATACAGCAATTTGGATTACAGCAGGTACCGTAACACGTTTTGCAGCCCCGGCTAAATCAAAGGCTGTCCAAGCTCCAGTTAATGCCCAACCAATAGGTCCTGCAGCAACTCCAATTAAACGACTTAATAATAGGTTTCTTCCAATAGTCATTGGAATCACATTTATTAACATACGTTGTAGTACAAAATAAGGCATTTGCATGAGTGCATATTGTACTGCCGCAACAGTCGCTTGGTATGAGAGATTAGTTATAGGAATATCAACTGCATCTGCTAATTTTTTTAGATCTTCGTTAGAAAGTTCTTCAATTGCTTGCGTATACACTTTGTCTAGAAGATTTTTTTCAATTGCTGAAGTGCTAGATTTTTCATTGAAATTAACTTTTAAATCTTGGCAAACATCACAAAGAATTTCTTTATAAGTCACACCTTTGCCAAAGCGGAAAATTGTGGCAATAGTGTTTGCACCAAAAGTTTGAATTTCCGCTGCTATATCCTCCCAATATTTTTTGTGATCAGGTGAATAACGCATGTATTTCTTACTTTTGGTTAATTCTTCTGTATAACGAGTTTGTCCATCTTTATCCTTGATTAGAATTTCAACTAAAGGTTCTAAATCTTCATTAGAACATTTTGCTAAAAACTCAAGATCTTCATCTTTGCGATAAGCCATATGTTTTCCTTATATTGGTTAGGTTATTTTTTATACTTAACATTAATCCGATTATTCGCCAAATCTCGACTAATCTCATAATCTGGACTCCAAGTTAAAAGATTATGTGCCAAGATAAAGGCGGCAGATAAAATGCCATAGCGTTTATTTAGTACTGATGATAGTAAGCTTGTCATGCGTTTTTCTGTATAAATTCGGCATTTTAGGTTTTGTTTTTCGATATATTCTTCTAGTTCACCACAGATGGAAATCATATCGGTGAGTGATACTTGATAAATTTCAAAGCTAGCACGTTGATTTATTAAATTTTGGTAATAAGTGCGGTAATTATTTGCTGTGATTTCCATCGTTAAGCTCCAATATTTGCCATATAGTCTTTCAACTTAACAATCATTCGTTCTTGCAAATCATTCGGGCTGACGATAGTTAAAAATGGAATCCAATATTGCACCAATGGAATAATTTCTAACTCGTGAATGTTTTTGCAAGAGAGTAGAAGCTCGCCATTTTCTAATTTTCGGATGGTTTCTTGGTTCGGTAGCAAATTACGTCGAGTGAAATAATGGGCAACGGAAGCATCTACTTTGATCACAACTTCACTAATTTGATTGCCGTGAGAAATGCTGTCGCTTTTTTGAATTTCTGAGAGAAATTGTTCATCAGGTTTGAATGTCTTATCTGTTATTTTTAAAAAATGGATTTGAGTAAAGCAAAAGGTTTTTTGTTTTCCCTTTTCAAGGCCGATGAGATACCAAACCCCATTTTTATTTAACAATACATAGGGCTCAATTTCACGATTTGAGGCACTTTGGGTGCCGAGTTTTTGATAGGTGAATTGCACAATGAAATGTTTTTCAATTGCATTTTGAAGTTGTTTAAATTCTTGTTGGCGATGCTGAATTGTTTCGTAATGTAATCCTTTAACGGCAATACTTTCATTTAAACTATGTTGAAAAAATTCACGATCTATTTTAGGGAAAAGATCTTGCACACTAGCGAAATGGGCAAATCGTTCAATATCTTCTTTAGTGAATACACCGAGTTGGGCGCGGTTTAAACGATAAAAGCGCGGTCCATTTTGTTCCCAATTTAGAAAAACAAGCCGCTCATTTAGATCTTTTTGTAAGGTGCGAATGCCGATAGAAAAGCGTTCTGCTAGTTCATTAATATCAATTTGCCCTGTGGTATTCAATTCCACCAAAATAGAAGCTAAACGTTCAGCGAGTTTTTCGTGTTTTCTTAACATGGTTCTTCCTTCAGCAACAAGATAATGGCTTATGTTATAGACTTTGTTTGTAAGGTTGGTTCGGGCAAAAAATTATTTTATAAAATAGTAATTATTCTAAGTGTTTTGTTCTTAATTACAAGAATTTAATTCTCTTTTTATTGAAAGGTGAATGCCTATACTCATTCCATTAAAAATGAAATGAAGAATATGGTGTGAAAGAAAAAATTGAGATAAATAAGCGAGTTGGTGCCACGATTGCTAAATATCGTAAGGTATCGGGGTTATCTCAGGCGCAGGTAGCGGAATTATTAGGATTGAGCAATGATGCTATTTCGCGTATGGAGCGAGGCACTATTGCCTTAAATGTTGAGCGTTTATATGAGTTTGCACAGCTTTTTCAATGTCGAGTATCCGATTTAATTACGGATAGTCAGCTACAACCGACAGAACAGGTTTATCAGTTGGATCGATTGTTTAATCAACTAAATAGTGTTGAAAGGGATAAATTAATTTCGTTAATTGAGCAAATAATCGAATGGAAAAATAGTGGAAAAAACTACCGCACTTTTAGCGGCTGAAGTGATGCATTATCATGATCTGAAAAGATGAACTACACACGTATTTAATTTAAATTTCTTTTAATCATTCAATATGCTATCCTCTTATAATCAATAATTATTCTCATTATAATGATGTTTAAACGGCGATATTGGATTTTTCTGCTTATTTTGCTTTCGGTTATTTCACTTTTTCTTGGGGTAAGTTCCGTCACTATGAGGGGCTTATTCAATTTGGAAGATAGTCAATGGCAAATATTTCTAGATAGTCGAGTGCCTCGTTTAGTAAGTATTTTGATTGCTGGTGCTTCTTTAAGTATTTGTGGGTTGGTGATGCAGCAATTAAGTAGAAACCGCTTCGTTTCTCCCACAACTGCAGGCACAATGGATAGTGCGCGTCTTGGCATTTTATTGGCCATTCTCTTTTTTCCAGGTGCATCAATGCTTTTAAAAACAGCTATTGCTGTGCTTGTTTCTTTTATTGGATCGCTATTATTTATGAGCATTCTTTCCCGTTTAAAGTTTAAAGATACTATTTTTGTGCCATTGGTGGGAATGATGTTTGGCAATGTGATCAGTTCAATCACAGCATTTATTGCATATCAACAAGATTTATTGCAAAACCTTTCTGGTTGGCTTCAAGGGGACTTTTCACTAGTGATGAGCGGGCGCTATGAATTGCTTTATTTTAGCCTGCCGATGCTGATTATTTCTTATTTATTTGCACAGCGTTTTTCGATTGTAGGAATGGGAAAAGATTTCGCTACTAATCTTGGGCTAAATTATAACCAAGTGCTTTATATAGGTTTACTTATTGTATCAACAGTTTCATCGATTATTATTGTTTCTGTTGGGGTAATTCCTTTTCTGGGTCTTATCATTCCAAATTTAGTTGCACTATATTTGGGCGATAATCTCAAAAAAATTCTTTCTCACACCGCACTTTTAGGTGCCGTTTTTGTATTGTTTTGCGATATTTTGGGGCGTTGTTTGATTTATCCTTATGAAATTTCTATTAATGCAGTAGTTGGTGTGATGGGGAGCGGTATTTTCTTGTATTTTTTATTGAAAAGGTACCGTCATGCGTAAATCATCCTTACTTCGTATTGCGATTTTAGGCATATTCGCACTTGTTAGTATTGCATTATTTCTTGGGTATCATTTACCAAATCGTTGGCAATATGCTTTAAATAATCGGGCATTAACGATATCCGCTATTGTGATAACTGGCATTGCTATTGCCCTTGCGACGATGCTATTTCAAACAGTAGTGAATAATCGTATTCTCACGCCAAGTATTTTAGGGCTAGATTCATTGTATTTATTGATTCAAACTGGAATTTTATTTTTATTTGGTTCAAAGACATTGTTGTCTATCAATCCTTTTGCCCTATTTCTTATGAGTACAGGTGTAATGATTGGTTTTATGCTTGTGCTCTATCATTTCTTATTTAAAAGAGAATCACAAAATATTTTCTTTTTATTGCTCGTTGGTATTGTTTTTGGCACTTTTTTCGGTAGCTTAACTACCTTTATGGAGGTGTTGATTGATCCAAATGAGTTTCAAATTTCGCAAGATTTTGGTTTTGCGAGTTTTAATCGGATTAATACTAAGATTCTTTGGCTGGCGTTAGCGATGTTAGTGACGGTGATTTTATATAGCCTACGTTACTGGAAGTATCTTGATGTGTTGGCATTAGGGCGAGAACAGGCACTGAATCTAGGTGTGGATTATCAACATATGGTTAAAAAATTGTTGATTATTGTAGCTATTTTAACATCTGTCTCGACCGCTCTTGTCGGCCCCTTAGTTTTTTTAGGGCTTCTTGTGATGAATATTACCTTTGAATTTATGCAGGATTATCGCCATAAACTCTTGATTCCTGCCGCGATGTTACTTGCTGTATTTACGTTAGTTTGTGGGCAATTTTTATTGACACAGGTCTTTACATTCAGCACGCCGCTAAGCGTTATCATTAATTTTGTAGGCGGATTATATTTTCTTTCTTTGTTATTAAGAGCAAATAAAAAATGGCAATAGAAATTAAGCATATTTGTAAATCTTATGGCGAAAAAAAAGTGGTGGATGATGTTTCACTCGTGATCCCAACAGGAAAAATCACTTCATTTATTGGGCCAAATGGGGCGGGGAAAAGTACCGTACTGGGTATTATCAGCCGTTTATTAATAGCTGATAGTGGCGAAGTCTATTTGAATCATTTGCCATTAAAAGAACAAAAAAACACTGATATTGCGCGTAAAATGGCGATATTAAAACAATCGAATCACGTTAATCTACGAATTACGGTGGAAGAATTAGTGGCGTTTGGTCGTTTTCCTTACTCGAAAGGAAACCTAACAGAAATTGACCGCACTTTTATTGATAATGCCATTAAATATATGAACTTAGATGATATTCGTGAGCAATATATTGAAAACCTGAGTGGGGGACAGCGACAACGGGCTTATATTGCCATGACACTAGCACAAGATACTGATTATATTTTGCTTGATGAACCACTGAATAATTTAGATATGAAACATTCGGTACAAATTATGCAAGTATTGAGAAAGCTTGTGACGGAACTGAACAAAACAGTAGTCATTGTGATTCATGATATTAATTTCGCCTCTTGCTATTCTGATTATATGGTTGCGATGAAGCGAGGGAAGCTGGTCGCTCAAGGCTCAGTAGATGAGATAATGCAATCAGAGGTGTTGCTAAATATTTATGATATGGAAATTCCAATTCAAAAAATTAACCGACAAAAAATTGCCGTGTATTTTAAATAGGAGATCCTTTATGAAAACATTAAAAAAATTAACCGCACTTAGCTTTGTTTTGTTTGCTTCTACGATGGCAAATGCGCAGGATATTATTGTTAAAAATGCAGCAGGAGAACAAACCGTGCCGCAAAATCCACAAAAAGTAGTTGTGTTAGATTTTGGTGTGGCTGATACCCTACGAGCATTAGGAGAAACTGATAAAATAGTGGGTTTCCCTAAAGCAGGACATATTCCAACTTATTTAGATGAGTTTAAACAAGATAAATTTAAAGATGTTGGTTCATTACCTGAGCCAGCATTTGAGTCGATTAATGAACTGAATCCTGACCTGATTATTGCCGCACCGCGTCAACAAAAATTATTGGATAAATTGAAAGAAATTGCGCCCGTGTTCTATGTGGAAAATGATTACTCGAATTATTATTCAAGCTTCCAAGAAAATGTTACTGCATTAGGTAAAATCTTTAATAAAGAAGCACTAGCAAAAGCAAAATTAGATGCTTTAGATGCTAAAGTGTCACAAGTTGCGAATGAGACGAAAGGAAAGACTGCCTTACTTGTGTTAGTGAATGAAAGTAAAATTAGTACTTTTGGTGATAATTCTCGTTATAGTATGGTCTTCCAGAAATTTGGTTTTAAACCTGCTGATCCCAATATTAAATCATCGACACATGGTATGAGTGTTGGATTTGAGTATCTTTTAGAAAAAAATCCAGATTATTTGCTTGTGGTAGATCGTACGGCAGCGGTGACAGATAAAGTCAATAATGCACAAAAGGTATTAGATAATGCCATTGTTCAACAGACTAATGCTTATAAAAATAAGCACATCATATATTTAGATGCGGCGAATTGGTATTTGGCGTTTGGTGGACTAGAATCAATGGAAGTGATTGCCGCAGAACTTGAGAAAGCCATAAAATAATTTTGACTATATCATCGGCCGTAGTAATACGGTCGATATTTTAATAATGAAACGAATCTTCTTAACTCTTTTGACATGTATTGGTGCGTTATTGAGTGTTTTTTATACGCCCATGATTCTTGCTACTCCTGATTTTATCATTCCTAAAATTAACGAAAATATGAATACACTTTATAAAATTCATCAAAAAGACCTTCTTTTTGAAAGTAAGACATATCGTTTATTTATTGCGGAACCTAAGGCTAACAATAAACCATTATCAGTGCTTTATATGCTTGATGGTAATGCACAATTTCCCATTGCGGTTAATACGGCGGATCCCACTCAAGAGTTACCGCTTATTGTCGGAATTGGTTATGTGTCAGAGAATGCCTATGCCATAGCAGAACGTCAACGGGATTATACTTTTCCAGTGAATGGGGAGGATTTTAAAAATGGTGGAGGGGCTTCAGATTTTCTACGTTTTATCCAAACCCAAGTTAAACCAGAAATTGAACAGCAATACCATATTAATCCAGAGAAACAGTTTTTCTTCGGGCATTCATTTGGTGGCCTATTCGGATTATATGTATTATTTCACCAGCCTGATTTATTTCAATATTACACATTAGCAAGTCCATCACTTTGGTGGGGGAATGGTTCATTTTTACCACAAACAATGCCTTGGATTAAGTCAAGTCCTAAGCATATATTGATCACTTTAGGTGAGTATGAAGAATATCCTGAGCGAGATCCCAAGCTTACATCAGAACAACTTAAACGTATTGAACAGCGTAAGAAAATGCGACCATTTAATGCGCCAAAATTGGCAGAGAAATTAGTACAGCAAGGTTATCCTGTGATATTTCGATGGATTTCTCATAAAAATCATGGGGATTCAATTGAGGATGCAATAAAACAAATGATGGAAGATTTACAATCAAAATAGGAAGAAGAAATTAACCGCACTTTAAAAAGTGCGATTAATTTTTTGAGTATTTAGTGTGTTATTAAATACTAACGATTCGCCAGTTCAAAAATCATCGCTTCTGCTTGGCAACTAAAAGTGAAAGAGGCATTTAATTGAACGCCGTTTTCAACTGCCACGATTTCGCTTTTAATTTCACAAGGATCGCTTTCTGTATCGCGAGCTTTCTTTGTTAATCGTTCAAAGGCTGCATTGGCATCAGCTTCAGTACTATAAAATTGATGTACTTCTACAGTGCAGTCAGAACCATCAATAATTGTGCCCACATCAACGCAGCTACAGGTTAAGGATTCTTCTGCTTTACATTTTACGGTCATTTTCTTTTCCTTATATGAATTTTCGTATATTTTATCATTTTTCTCATGAATGACAAAAATTGAACAAAATAGCCCATTAAATGCAAAAAGTTCCCGATAACTGGTCGGAACTCTAATAAAAACAAGGAAATGGATTTGCACTCAATAGATTCGGGTTTTAGAATCGCCCAGATTTTTATTTATAACAAAGGTTTCCAAATGAAAAAATTTAATCAATCTGTCTTAGCAACCGCAATGTTATTCGCTGCTGGTGGGGTAAATGCTGCAGCATTCCAATTGGCTGAAGTATCGACTTCAGGTCTTGGTCGTGCATATGCGGGTGAAGCGGCGATTGCGGATAATGCCTCTGTCGTGGCAACTAACCCAGCGTTGATGAGTTTATTTAAAACGAATCAATTTTCTGTGGGTGGCGTTTATGTTGATTCTAAGATTAATATGAGTGGTAATACCGATATTACTGCGTTAGGTAGAAATGTGGGCGCTCGTTTACCAAGCACTTCAACTAATCTTCATCAAAAAAATGTAGTTCCAGGTTCTCTTGTACCAAATATGTATTTTGTTGCACCGGTTAATGACAAAGTAGCGATTGGTGCAGGCATGAATGTGAATTTTGGTTTGAAAAGTGAGTATGATAACAAATATAACGGCGGTGTGTTTGGCGGCACAACAGATTTAACGGCGTTAAATTTAAACCTAAGCGGTTCTTATCGTATTACTGAAGGATTTAGTGCTGGTTTAGGCTTGAATGCGATTTATGCTCAAGCAAAAATTGAGCGTAGAGCTGGTGCTCTGGCTGATGCGGCTCAATATGTTGGTCATGCTGTACGCGCAGGAGCTATACAATTACCTCCTACAGCTGGTCCATTATTGGCTTCATTAAGTCGCGTTCAGAAAGATACTATTCTAACTCAATTACAAGACAAAGCAGCTTGGGCTTTTGCTTGGAATGCCGGTGTAATGTATCAATTTAATGAAAATCATCGAATTGGTTTAGCTTACCATTCTAAAGTAGATATTGATTTTACAGATCATACAGCAACTAGTTTACAAGCTCATCGTATTGGGCAAGAAGGTGGTTTAAAGCTTAATTTGCCTGATTACTTAGAGTTTTCAGGATTCCACCAATTAACTGAAAAATTTGCTATGCACTATAGTTATAAATATTCTCATTGGAGCCGTTTGAAAAACTTATATGCAACTTATCATGCTGATGGTGTAGAGGCATTTCATAAGAAAATGTACTACAGAAATAGTTCGCGTGTAGCATTAGGTGGAACTTATAATGTAGATGACAAATTAACTTTACGCGCAGGTATTGCTTATGATCAAGCTGCAGCAACTGAACATGCTAGTGCGGCAATTCCTGATACAGATCGTACTTGGTATAGCGTAGGTGCTACATATAAATTTACTCCAAATCTTTCAGTTGATTTAGGCTATGCTTATTTGAAAGGTAAAAAAGTTCATTTCAAAGAAGAGCAACGTATTAGTAATGGTGCGGTGGTTGTTACAGGCAATTACAGCTCTAAAGCAAGTGCTAACCTTTACGGTTTAAACTTAAATTATAGTTTCTAATCCGTTAAAAAATTTAGCATAATAAAGCACACTTCCACACGAAGTGTGCTTTTCTTTTATAAAATAAGGCGAAAAATGACCGCACTTTATTACACTTATTATCCTTCACCCGTCGGGCGGCTTTTGATTTTATCTGATGGTGAAAGTATTACACATATTGATTTTGAAAAAGAGCAATATGAGCCTAATCCCAAATGGCACAAGCAAGATGAATTGCCTGTTTTTCAAAAAGTGCGGTTGGCTTTTGAACGATATTTTAATGGGGAAGTTGAGCGTTTTTCAGACATTCCCTTAAAACCTGAAGGTACAGCGTTTCAACAAGCCATTTGGCAAGCTTTGCGCGAAATTGATTATGGCGAACTTTCAACTTATGGAGAGCTGGCGTTACGGATTAATAACCCGAAGGCTGTTCGTGCTGTGGGAGGCGCAGTAGGGAGTAATCCGATTAGTATTATTATTCCTTGTCATCGTATTTTAGGTAAAGATCGTACTTTAACTGGTTTTGGTGGCGGCTTAGAGGCAAAACGTTTTTTATTACAGCTAGAGAAAATTCCCTATATTGATAAAGGCACAGAAAATACTAAGCCTCGCTTTTTTAAGAAATATCACGAATGATTCCACAAACCGTTGAACAATTACTTTCCCAAGCGCAATCAATTGCAGGCTTAACTTTTGGAGAGTTAGCTGATGAGCTGCATATCCCTGTCCCGCCAGATTTAAAACGTGATAAAGGCTGGGTAGGAATGTTATTAGAGCGCGCTTTGGGCGCAACAGCAGGGAGCAAAGCTGAACAGGATTTTTCTCATTTAGGTGTTGAACTTAAAACGTTACCGATTAATGCGGAGGGTTATCCTCTTGAAACGACCTTTGTGAGCCTTGCTCCATTGGTACAAAATTCAGGGGTTAAATGGGAAAATTCTCACGTTCGTCACAAACTTTCTTGTGTACTTTGGATGCCTATTGAAGGCAGCCGTCATATTCCATTACGTGAACGCCATATCGGTGCACCAATTTTATGGAAGCCAACTGCTGAGCAAGAACGTCAATTAAAACAAGATTGGGAAGAATTGATGGATTTAATTGTACTTGGCAAATTGGATCAAATAACGGCTCGAATTGGTGAAGTGATGCAACTTCGCCCGAAGGGAGCAAATAGTCGGTCGATAACGAAAGGTATTGGGCGAAATGGTGAAGTGATAGAAACTTTACCTTTAGGATTTTATTTAAGAAAAGCATTCACAGCGGGTATTTTAAGCGATTTTTTATTAAATCATTAGGCTTACTAAAGTCGCCTAAATGCCAAAATTAACTAGCATTCTACTGTACTTTATGATATAAATCGCACCGCTGTTTTTGCCTTTCAAAAGCAGCTTTTTAATTACTAACAACACACACATATCAACAAGGCTTAATCGGGGTGCCAAACGGTCGATTAGCTGATATGTGGAGGCTCAACCCCAACAAAAGGAAAATATTATGGCACAAGTTTCAATGCGCGACATGATCAACGCGGGCGTACATTTCGGACACCAAACTCGTTACTGGAACCCACAAATGAAACCTTTCATTTTCGGTGCTCGTAACGGTGTTCATATCATCAATCTTGAAAAAACTTTACCTTTATTCAACGAAGCTTTAGCGGAATTAACTCGCATTGCTAGCAACAACGGTAAAGTATTATTCGTTGGTACAAAACGTGCAGCGTCTGAAGCAGTTCAAGCAGCAGCATTAGATTGTCAGCAATATTACGTAAACCACCGTTGGTTAGGTGGTATGTTGACTAACTGGAAAACCGTTCGTCAATCAATTAAGCGTTTAAAAGATTTAGAAACCCAATCTCAAGACGGTACTTTTGACAAATTAACCAAAAAAGAAGCGTTAATGCGTACCCGTGAGATGGAAAAACTTGAATTAAGCCTTGGCGGTATCAAAGATATGGGCGGCTTACCAGATGCGTTATTCGTTATCGGTGCAGACCACGAACATATCGCAGTTAAAGAAGCAAACAACCTAGGTATTCCTGTGTTTGCTATCGTTGATACTAACTCAACTCCAGCTGGTGTAGATTTCGTTATCCCTGGTAACGATGATGCGACTCGTGCTATCCAACTTTACGTTTCTGCAGCTGCAGCAGCGGTTAAAGAAGGTCGTGGTAACGAAGCTCAAGTTGCTGAAGAATTAGCAGCTGACGCAGAATAATTTAAGTTTTGCAATAAGGCGAAGCCCTTAATAATCAAACGATTAATTGGCATAGGGGCTAAAATTTAGCCCCTATATTTTTATCTAAAAGTGCGGTCAAAATAAACCGCATTTTCGACAGAGGATTTTAAAAATGGCTGAAATCACAGCATCATTAGTAAAAGAACTTCGTGAACGTACCGGTGCCGGTATGATGGAATGTAAAAAAGCATTAGTTGAAGCAAACGGCGATATCGAGTTAGCAATCGACAATATGCGTAAATCTGGTCAAGCTAAAGCAGCTAAAAAAGCAGGCCGTGTTGCAGCTGAAGGTGTTATCCTTGCTCGTGTAGAAAATGGTTTCGGTGTATTAGTTGAAATGAACTGTGAAACTGACTTCGTAGCAAAAGATGCTGGTTTCTTAGGTTTAGCAAACGAAGTGGCTGATTTCGCAGCAGCAAACAAAGGCACAACTATCGAAGCATTACAAGCACAATTCGAAGAAAAACGTGCTGCATTAGTAGCTAAAATCGGTGAGAACATGAACATCCGTCGTGTTGCTTACTTAGATGGTCAAGTAATTGCTCAATACTTACACGGCGCGAAAATCGGTGTATTAGTTGCAGGTCAAGGTTCTGCAGATGAACTTAAAAAAGTAGCAATGCACGTAGCGGCATCTAAACCAGAATTCGTAAATCCAGAAGATGTATCAGCAGAAGTAGTTGAACACGAACGCCAAATCCAAATCGACATCGCAGTTAACTCTGGCAAACCAAAAGAAATCGCAGAGAAAATGGTTGAAGGTCGTATGAAGAAATTCACTGGTGAAGTTTCATTAACAGGACAACCATTTGTAATGGATCCTTCTGTATCTGTAGGAGACTTCTTAAAATCAGTAAACACTTCTGTTTCTAACTTCATCCGTTTAGAAGTTGGTGAAGGTATCGAGAAAAAAGAAGAAGATTTTGCAGCTGAAGTTGCAAAAATCACTGGCGGTAACGCATAATTTATTTTCATATTGCATGTTGAAAAGCGGACATTATGTCCGCTTTTTTATATAGAGAAAAAGGTTATAAAAGTTATTCTTATTTGTTCTCACAAGCGAGTTTTGTATTTTTAGTAAAGAAAAATCCTCTTGAGAGGAAAGTTTTTATGTCTATCCAGTCAAAAGGATTTAAGTATATTGATATTACTGAGCATTAATGTTTGGGCGAATATCTATTGCTGGGTCATCATCTTTCCGATATTTCTCGTTAATTCGTTTTTGTAAACCAAAATCATCCTTATCGCTTTCATTAGAAAATAAGTCTTCCTCATGATTCAATTTTGGATTTTTAATTCCTGCCCAATGTGCAATGCCTTCGAGGAAATTTAGTCCAGATTTGAAAACCTTGTATTCTTTACGTTCAGTATCGTCAGAAGATACTTTAAACAATGGAATATTGTGATGTTCACGGCTGAAACAATTTTGGTTAAACAACAAAATATTTTGTTTTTCATCTTGTTGGTGGCATAAACCATGATCAGAGAAATAAATCATAGAGAAGGTGCGGTGATTTTTTAGATTGTTTTCTTTCAGTTGCTCATATACGCGTTTTAAAAATTCATCAGTTTTTTTAATTGAGGAGATATAACAATTTAAGTAGCCATATTTAGGCGCAATCTTATTATCATCAAAGATTTTTGGGTAATCCTCTACGCGATCGCATGCTAATGGGTGTGACCCATAGATATGGAGTACGATAAAACGTTTTCCCTGAATAGGGTTTTCTAACACTTTGGCAAATTTTGGTAATAAATCAAAATCGCTGAAGTTGGTTGAATTAAAGCTTCCTCCTTTTTTTAAAAATATCGTTTCATCTGCTTTTGAGGCCAGTGATGAAACGGGGGTATCGAATTCCCCTAACATACCTTGATTTGAAAGCCAGTATGTTTTAATTCCTGCTGATTTTACTAAATCAATAAGACTTAAATTATAATTTGGTTCCCATTTTTCTTTGTTTGGTAAGGTTAGCATGAGACGAAGTGATGATACGGTATTGGTTCCGGCAGAACGAAAACCATCAATTAATATGCCTTTTGAATTTGACATAAAAGGGGTATTTTCAATTGGATACCCATAAGCATGATGATAATCTTTACGGGCACTTTCACCTAATACAATGACGTAATCATCATAAGGAGAATTTTCCAAAGTAGATTTTCCCCAATCATCTGATTGAGACATTTTTTTGAGTTTTTGCACCTCATCAAGAATTTTGACAGTGGAATCAATGGTTTCTTTTAATGGGGCTGAAATAGGTAAATGATAAGCAAAGAGTAAGGTAGTAAAAACAATAAAGGTTTTATTTTGATAAAATTTTATGTCAAATTTGACCGCACTTTTATATTGCACAAAGATAAGAATAGGAATAGAAAAAGCAATTAAATAGCTACTTATAGGAATCTGTAAGAGAAATTCTTTAGTTTCTAACATATCTGTGGCAAAAAGAGAGGCGATATATTGATAACTTGGTGCACCAAAATTTAACCCTGTAGGCGTGTAAATTGCATGAAGTAATGAAAGAGGAAGTAAAATAAAATAGAATGTTTTTTTACTGCTACTAAGTAAAATAATGACTGCTGCCGTTAGTAAAATGAGCGTCAAATTTGGTTGGTTAAACATGCCTGAACCAATCAAAATAAAATAGCCCGCAAGTAATGCGCAAATGAGTATAAAAAGTGCGGGAAAAACTAGCCATGTTTTTTTAGTGTTCATAATTACCTTCTGTTAAAAGAAAAGTGTAGGGTTTGTTGGTATATCAAAACTATTTGTATTGGTTGCTTGAAATAGCCCTATCGTAAATATTTTAGATTAGACTTATGCGCTCAATATTATCCACCTTTTACACATAAATTCCATCTTAAACTTCTTCACTCTTGCTAGGTTATTTTATAAAATAAGCCGATTTTTAAAGCCAAAGGGAAAAAATAATGAGCCAACCAATTTACAAACGTATTTTATTAAAATTAAGTGGTGAAGCATTACAAGGGGAAGAAGGTTTTGGCATTGATCCATCAATTCTTGATCGTATGGCATTAGAGATTAAAGAGCTTGTAGAAATGGGGGTTGAAGTCGGTGTTGTCCTTGGTGGCGGAAATTTATTTCGTGGCGCGAAATTAGCAAAAGCGGGAATGAATCGAGTTGTAGGCGATCATATGGGAATGCTTGCTACTGTAATGAATGGTTTAGCAATGCGTGATTCGTTATTTCGTGCGGATGTAAATGCGAAATTAATGTCTGCATTTCAGTTAAATGGAATTTGCGACACTTACAATTGGTCTGAGGCGATCAAAATGTTACGCGAGAAACGAGTTGTGATTTTCTCTGCAGGGACTGGAAGCCCATTCTTTACAACCGATTCTGCTGCTTGTTTACGTGGTATTGAAATTGAAGCAGACGTGGTATTAAAAGCAACAAAAGTCGATGGGGTTTATGATTGTGATCCAGCAAAAAATGCTGATGCAAAACTTTATAAGCAACTAAGTTATGCAGAGGTTATTGATAAAGAATTACAAGTGATGGATTTAGCGGCATTTACACTTGCACGAGATCATCATATGCCGATTCGAGTGTTCAATATGGGAAAACCGGGTGCATTACGTCGTGTTGTAATGGGAACGGAAGAAGGAACAATCATTTCTTAATCATTTAAAAAGATAGAATATAGCTTCATATAAAAATGGTATATGCGTATAAGCAATACCATTTTTGCTTTTTAATGTGTGGTCATAGATCTGTTTTTTCCCCCTATTATTTTCTCCGCTACTTATCTCCCCCAACCAGTGAAAACCATTTGCGCCACAGTTTAATTCTTGATAAAGTGCGGTCGATTTTTACGGTCTTTTTAGGATAAGAAAATGAGCCAAGAATATTTAGATTTTGAATTGCCGATTGCTGAATTAGAAGCAAAAATTGAAGCATTACGCGCAGCATCGGATGATAAAGTTGATTTAACTGATGAAATCAAACGCTTACAAAAGAAAAGTAACGAACTCACTAAAAAAACCTTTGCTAACCTCGATGCTTGGCAAGTTTCACGTATGGCGCGTCATCCAAACCGCCCTTATACATTAGATTATATCGAACATATTTTTACTGAATTTGAAGAACTTGCAGGCGATCGTGCATTTGCTAATGATAAAGCGATCGTTGGCGGTCTTGCACGTTTAGATGGTCGCCCAGTGATGGTGATTGGTCATCAAAAAGGCCGTTCCGTAAAAGAAAAAGTACAACGCAATTTTGGTATGCCAGCACCTGAAGGCTATCGTAAAGCTTTACGTTTAATGGAAATGGCTGAACGTTTTAAATTGCCAATTATCACATTTATTGACACACCAGGAGCTTATCCAGGTATTGGCGCAGAAGAACGTGGTCAAGCGGAAGCTATTGCTCGCAATTTACGTGAAATGGCACAGCTTACCGTTCCCGTTATTTGTACCGTTATCGGTGAAGGCGGTTCTGGCGGTGCGTTAGCTATTGGCGTCGGCGATAAAGTTAATATGTTACAGTATTCGACCTATTCTGTTATTTCTCCAGAAGGCTGTGCTTCTATTCTTTGGAAAAGTGCAGAAAAAGCATCAACAGCAGCTGAAGTAATGGGATTAACTGCAAGCCGTTTAAAAGAATTAAATCTTATAGACAGCATTGTGCAAGAACCTTTAGGCGGCGCACATCGTAATTATGCAAAAATGGCTGAAAACTTAAAACTTCGTTTAAAAGAAGATTTAGCAGAGCTTGATGAACTAAGCAAAGAAGAATTATTAAATCGACGTTATGAACGTTTAATGTCTTACGGTTATTGCTAACTAACATTCTAAAAGAGCGGTGATTTTTGCCGCTCTTTTTTGATCTAAATATAATAACAAAGGAGCAAACACAATGAAAAACGTACTTTCAATCCAATCCCATGTGGTCTATGGTTTTGCGGGTAACAAATCCGCGACTTTTCCAATGCAGTTGTTAGGCGTAGATGTATGGGCATTAAATACCGTTCAATTTTCCAATCACACGCAATACGGAAAATGGACAGGCATGGTAATTCCACAAGAACAAATCCGAGAAATTGTGACCGGACTCGATAATATTGAAAAATTACAAGAATGTGACGCCTTGTTATCGGGTTATTTAGGTTCTGCGGAACAAGTTGATCAAATTCTTTTTGCCTTAGAACAAATCAAACAGCGTAATCCAAATGCACTTTATTTATGTGACCCAGTGATGCCACATCCGAAAAAAATCTGCGTTGTTGCCAATGGTGTTCGCGAGGCTCTTATTGAAAAAACCATTCCAGTGGCGGATATTATGACGCCAAACTTACATGAATTGCGTCAGCTCACTGAATTCCCAATTAATACCTTTGATGATGTGTTAAAAGCAGTGAATGCGTTGATTGCAAAAGGTGTGAAGAAAGTTCTCGTTAAACATTTAGGAAGTGCGGGTAAAATCAACGATCCTGATACATTTGAAATTATTATGGCAACCCCAGAGGGCGTTTGGCATTTAAGCCGTCCACTTTATCAATTCAACTTTGAACCAGTGGGCGTGGGCGATTTAATCGCTGGGACATTCTTAGCAAATTTACTCAATGGCAAATCTGATGTTGAAGCCTTTGAAGCGATGAATAACGAAGTAGCAGGCGTAATGAAAACCACCTTTGAACTAGGTTCTTACGAATTACAACCGATTGCCGCACGTTTTGAAATCCTCAATCCAAGCAGCAATTATAAAGCCGAAAAAGTTGTCTAATGGACTTACTTTCAAACATTGAAAAACAACTCAAACAAACCTCTGCTCAAGGATTTCTTATCGCCTTGAGTGGTGGTTTGGATTCCACTGTACTTCTTTTTTTATTTGCAAAACTTCGTCAAAAACAAGCGTACTTGCAAACTTTATCTTTACGAGCAATTCATATTCATCACGGATTAAGCCAAAATGCAGATAATTGGGTCAAACACTGCCAAAACTTATGCGATCAATTTCAAATTCCTTTGATTATCGAGCGAGTACAAGTAGATAAAACCAATGGCATTGAGGCTGGAGCTCGTGAAGCACGCTATCAAGCCATAAAAAAACACCTTCAAACACAAGAAATGCTGGTTACAGCGCATCATCTAAACGATCAAACAGAAACGTTTTTCTTAGCGTTAAAACGTGGCAGTGGGCTACAAGGTTTAGGCGCCATGCAACAACAAAGTGTATTATTCGGCATGCCAGTTTTACGTCCTTTGTTAGGCTTTACTCGCCCACAGTTAGAGGATTATGCGCAACAAGAAAAGCTCAACTGGGTTATAGATGAAAGTAATGAGGATAATCGATACGATCGTAATTTTTTGCGCAATGAAATTTTGCCTGAATTACGTGAACGCTGGGCTCATTTTGATTTAGCTGTACAGCGTTCTGCTCAACATTGTTTTGAGCAACAACAGTTAATTAATGATTTATTGGGTAAAGCCTTTGCAGAACATTGCAAAATTAAAAACCAATTTAAACTGCTCAAATTTCGCCAATATTCACCGGCAAAACAGACCGCACTTTTGCGTATGTGGCTTGCCGAAAATCAACTTGAAATGCCAAGTAAACGCCAGCTTACACAACTTATTAATAATGTTATTTTAGCAAGGGAAGATGCGAATCCTCAATTTCAGCTTGTAAATAAAGTCATTCGACGTTATCAGGACAGTTTATATTTAACTAAGCCGTTTTCTGATCTAACCAAATGCTGCCTAAAATTAGAAAAAAGCACGTTAAGTTTACCTGATAATTTAGGCAATCTCACAGTTCAAGAAAATGAACACAATCTGATTTTCTACTGGCAGGATTACTCTGTTACGCTAGAAAAAACGGACTTACCTATTTCTATCCGCTTTGGCTATTCGGGTAAAGTTAAACATCATCCGAAACGCCCAAGAGAAGATATAAAAAAAATCTGGCAATCACTTGATATTCCCCCTTGGCAGAGAAATCGAATTCCACTTATTTTTTATGGTGATGAATTAAAAAGTGCGGTAGGTTTTTTTCTGTGTTTTTAAATCAAATGAAAAATAATAGAAAACCAACCGCACTTTATGTCATTTTTTTGCTAGAATCAGAAACTATGGTTTTTAGTGATAAATAAGGAACGTAAATGTTTGATTCTCTTGTTGTTCAGTTTGTCGTGTTATGGGCTGTGATTGATCCTATCGGTTCCATTCCTGTTTATCTTTCGAAAACGATTGGTTTTTCATTAGATGAACGTAGGAAAATTGCGCGTAATGCGGTGATTATTTCAGCCGGTATTTTGCTTTTCTTTTTGATTGGTGGACAAATTCTTTTTGATGCGATGAAGGTGCCTTTACCTGCATTCCAAATTGCGGGTGGTTTAGTGCTTTTTTTATTTGCTTTAAGTATGATTTTTGGTGAAAGTAAGCCAGAACAAGAAATAAAGATGAAGGTGAATATTACGGAAATTGCGGTTTATCCTCTTGCGGTTCCCTCTATTGCTTCTCCTGGTGCAATGATGGCCATTGTACTTTTAACCGATAACCATCGTTTTAATTTTACAGAACAATTTATTACGGCGGGAATTATGTTAGCAGTATTATTAATCACTTATTTATTATTACTTGGTGCAAATCGCATTCAACATTTTATTGGTAATGCAGGGGCTGCAATTATTAGTCGTGTGATGGGATTAATTTTAGCAACAGTTGCCGTGAATAATGTGTTAATTGGTTTAAAAGATTTTTTTGTACAAATAGCATAGATAACAATTTTATTTCATAATTTTAGGACAGACACCGAATTTGGTGTCTGTCTTTTTTTATTATGTTTTATAAGCGTTCTTTTTTAATCAAGGATAATACAAATAAAAATGCAGAACATATTACAACAGAAGGACCTGCTGCAGTATCGTAAAATACTGAGAGTATTAAACCACCGATAATGGAAAGCATACTGATTATGGTGGCATAACACACCATTGATTCAGGGGTTCGTGCAAAACGACGTGCGGTAGCGGCAGGGATAATCAAGAGTGATGTAATGATTAATGCACCAACAAATTTCATACTAAGTGCGATTGTCAGTGCGGTTAAAATCATTAAAACAAAGCGCATTTTTTTTATATTGATACCTTCTACTTGGGCAAGTTCAGGTGATACGGTTGTAGAAAGTAAGTCATGCCAAAAATATACTAAGGCCGCCAGTACAATGATAACACCTATACCAATATAAATAAGATCGGTATAGTTAATTGCTAGTAAATCACCAAATAAATAACTCATTAAATCAACACGAACATTTTTTAATAATCCAACTGTTACCACCCCAAGAGATAAACAGCTGTGAGCAATAATTCCAAGTAATGTATCAATAGAAAATTGTGTATTGCTTTCTAACCATACCATTGCAATGGCGAGAATGAGGGTAAGTATAATGATTGCGATATAGGGATTTACTTGAAAGAAAATACCTAAGGCCACGCCAAATAATGCGGAGTGAGATAGCGTATCACCAAAGTAAGCCATTTTCCGCCATACCACGAAAACACCGAGTGGGGCAGTAATAAGTGAAAGTAAAATGCCTGTTAGAAAAGCAGGAAATAAAATTTCAAACATTATTTATCCTTATTTTGACAATGCACTGCTGATGAATTACAACCGCACACATCACCGTGTAAGGTGTGGTGATGATTGTGATGATGGGTATAAAAGCCGACATTTTGTGCGAGCTGATTTCCCCATAAACGCATAAATGTTGGATCATTTGAGAGGACATCGGGCGTACCTGCACAGCAAATATGTTGGTTAATACACAATACTTCTTTACTATCCGCCATCACAATGTGTAAATCGTGTGATACCATCAATACGGCACAATTTAATTTTTGTTGGGTCTGATGAATTAGCTGATAAAGCTCAGCTTGACCAGTAATGTCTACACCTTGGGTGGGTTCGTCTAGTACAAGTAAATTCGGTTTATTTAAAATTGCACGTGCTAATAATACGCGTTGCATTTCACCGCCAGAAAGTTTTTGCATATTACTTTTGCGTAAATGTGAAATCGAAAGTTGCTCAAGTGCGGTGGATATTTCTTGTGTTTTAAGACCTTTTTTTAGCGAAAGAAATCGCTCAACCGTAATCGGCAAACTATGATCCAAATGAATTTTTTGTGGCACATAGCCAATGCGAACATTTTTACTGTAAATCACTTCACCGGAAGTGGGTGTTTGTAGTTTTAATAAGGTTTTTAATAACGTTGATTTACCACCACCATTTGGCCCAACAATAGTGATAATAGAATTTGGATAGATATTTAAATTGATATTTTGTAATGCTGTTTTTTGTGAAAAAACGACACTAATATTTTTTAGCTGAATTAATGGGGATAAATCAGGTTGACTGTGAATAGCTGTTATATTCATAAAATCGCCGCGCTTTTGAGATTAGCTGGTCAAAATAGCGCATTTTGATCGATTCCTCAAGAACTTATGCTTTATGATGAATATTTAGGCGTTTGATTGAGACTTTTTCAGGTAAAATGAATTTTCTTTTTAATTTGCAGTCTGAGTGCTGAAAACTTTTTAATTTTAGGAAATCCTGTGCAACACGTAAAATTAGCTCGAGATAGACGGAAAAAGCGTTCTCGCATTAAAGCGGGCGTTTTTTTTATTGCTATTTTGCTGATTTTTACTGGGATTTTACTTACGCTTAAAGATAATGTTGAACACCATTCTGAATCCAGTCAAATGATGCCAGCTGTTGTTGATGGTGTGGCATATCAATCTTTGAACTCAT
The DNA here is from genome assembly GCF_018829755.1 of Haemophilus sp. SZY H8. NCBI lineage: Bacteria > Pseudomonadati > Pseudomonadota > Gammaproteobacteria > Pasteurellales > Pasteurellaceae > Haemophilus > Haemophilus sp. SZY H8. Next base: position 279,520 of record NZ_JAHKJY010000002.1, on the reverse strand, counting down.
CGCCTAAGGATGAGACGATTACAACGCATCCAGTTTCTCATGATGAAGCAACCTCTTATGATGATGAATTACAGGCTCATGATGATGAGGTTGAAGAAGTAAAACCATTCTTAGATGATTTGGATGATCTTCCACAAAATGCCCAAGATGCACTAAGTGGTTTATTAGATGCAGCTGATCAGGCTATTCGAATCACCGATCAATTTAGCCATACCGTTACAAGTGGTGATACTTTAAAAGATGTACTTGAACTTTCTGGTTTGGAAGATGATACAGCAAAGCGCTTAATTGACACGGATTCTCAATTGGCTCATTTAAATGCAGGCCAACAAATTTATTGGATTTTAGATAAAAATGATAATTTAGAATACTTAAATTGGCTTGTTTCAGAAAAAGAAGAGCGAGTTTATGAGCGTTTAGAAAATGGAACGTTTAAACGTCAAGTTATTGAGAAGAAAAGTGTTTGGCGGAAAGAAGTATTAAAAGGTGAGATTAATGGTACTTTTGCCGCAAGTTTGAAAGTTCAAGGATTGGATAATCGCCAGATTAATCAACTAACAACTGCACTTCAATGGCAAGTGAGTATTCAGAAATTGAAAAAAGGAACTAAATTTGCAATTTTAGTTTCTCGTGAATATTTAGGTGATAAATTAACTGGACAAGGTAATGTTGAAGCGCTGCACCTTTCATTTGAAGGTAAGAGTTATTATGCTGTGCAAGCAACAAATGGCCGTTATTATAGCCAGCAAGGGGAGACTCTAGGCAAAGGTTTTGCTCGTTATCCATTGCAACGTCAAGCGCGGGTTTCTTCACCATTTAATCCGAATCGTCGTCATCCGGTAACTGGACGTATAAGACCACATAAAGGGGTGGATTTCTCTGTTCCACAAGGCACACCGATTATCGCCCCTGCAGATGGCGTAGTTGAAAAAGTAGCTTATCAAGCTGGTGGTGCTGGTCGTTATATTGTCGTTCGACATGGTCGAGAATATCAAACGGTTTACATGCATTTAAGCAAGCCACTTGTGCGTGCAGGACAAGAAATCAAAAAAGGGGAAAGAATAGCACTTTCAGGTAACACTGGCATTTCAACAGGCCCACATTTGCATTATGAATTTCATATTAATGGGCGAGCAGTTAATCCGTTGACGATTAAATTGCCAGGCACAAGTAGTGGAATGGGCACTGCTGAACGGAAACAATTCCTTGTTCGTGCACGTGAAGCAGAGCGAATGTTAAAATTATAGTCACATAAAGTGCGGTCAAGATTGGCCGCATTTTTATTTTCCGATGTGTAAAATAATATTTACACTTTTCTGTAAAAAAATTATCATAACCACATATTATTTTTCTCATATTTCCGATATATGACAACCTTCAAATTTGATCCTCAAAAACCTTTCGATTGTTTTATTGTGCAAAGTGAATCTATGAAAAGTGCGGTAGAAAATGCGAAACGTTTTGCTGTGTTTGATGCGCCTTTGTTAATTCAAGGTGAAACTGGAACTGGAAAAGATTTGTTGGCGAAAGCCTGTCATTATCAGAGTTTGCGTCGTGATAAAAAATTTATCGCAGTAAACTGTGCGGGTTTGCCTGATGAAGATGCGGAAAGTGAAATGTTTGGTAGAAAAGTCGGAGACAGTGAAACCATAGGTTTTTTTGAATACGCGAATGAGGGAACCGTATTACTAGATGGCATTGCTGAACTTTCATTGAGTTTGCAGGCTAAATTATTGCGTTTTTTAACGGATGGATCTTTTCGTCGAGTGGGTGAAGAGAAGGAGCATCACGCAAACGTACGAGTGATTTGTACATCACAGGTTCCACTTCATTTGCTTGTTGAGCAAGGTAAAGTTCGTGCTGATTTGTTTCATCGTTTAAATGTTCTTACTCTTAATGTTCCAGCTTTACGCGATCGTATGGCAGATATTGAGCCACTGGCGCAAGGTTTTTTACAGGAAATCAGTGAAGAATTAAAAATTGCAAAACCAACTTTCGATAAAGATTTTCTTCTTTATTTGCAGAAATATGATTGGAAAGGGAATGTTCGTGAACTTTATAACACTCTTTATCGTGCCTGCTCTCTGGTACAAGATAATTATTTAACTATCGAAAGTTTAAATCTTGCTCCTCCACAAAGTGCGGTGATTTCTTTGGATGAATTTGAGAATAAAACCTTAGATGAAATCATTGGTTCTTATGAGGCACAAGTCCTAAAATTATTCTATGAAGAATATCCAAGCACGAGAAAATTAGCTCAACGTTTAGGCGTTTCCCATACTGCAATTGCGAATAAATTGAAACAATATGGAATTGGAAAATAATTTTCTATAAATTAGCCATTGTCTGATTGTATTTTAATATCTGCTAATCTAGAAAATTGCTTACATAACTTTAACCACATAATTTTATCAATCTGTATATCTAACAAGAATTCTCCTTGTTCAGAAACTTGTTCATGGCGTACACAATCAAGTTGATAAAAAGCATGGCGAAGTTTGCCTTCGTGTGGTTGTAAAATTAAAGAAAGAGAAAGTATCTCGTTTTTTAACCGCACTTTAATGGCTTCAAACAATAAATGAATACCCAGCTCATCTTGCGCGGAGAGATAAACTGCAACAGGCTGGTTTTCATCATTGTATTCGATATGCGGCACAACATTTTCCAACAAATCAATTTTGTTATATACCAATAGAACTGGCACTTGTCCTGCACCAATTTCTTCTAGCACATCATTGACGGCATCGATATTTTCTTGTTTTCGCGAGTCAGCTGCATCAATCACATGGAGTAATAAGCTGGCTTCTACCGTTTCTTGTAAAGTCGATTTAAAGGCTGAAACAAGATCATGCGGAAGTTGTCGAACAAATCCTACTGTATCCGCTAAAATTGCCGTGCCTACATCTTGAATCTGTAATTTTCGTAAAGTTGGATCTAATGTTGCAAAAAGCTGATCTGCAGCATAAACCTCTGCATTGGTTAAACGATTAAATAAGGTTGATTTCCCTGCATTGGTATAGCCAACAAGTGAAATTGTCGGGATATCTGCTTTTTGGCGTGTTTGGCGATTTTGATTGCGCTGTTTCTCCACTTTTGCCAATCGATTTTGTAATTGAGAAATGCGCACTTTAATCAATCGACGATCTGTTTCTAATTGAGTTTCACCCGGTCCACGTAATCCTACTGCCCCTTTTTGTTGATCTAAGCCTGTTTTTCGACGAACTAATCGAGTAGATAAGTGTTTTAGTTGAGCAAGTTCAACCTGTAATTTTCCCTCATGAGAGCGTGCTCGTTGAGCAAAAATATCTAAAATGACGCCAGTGCGATCAACCACTCGGCAATGACATAAACTTTCTAAGTTACGTGTTTGTGCGGGCGTTAATTGATGGTTAAAAAGCACTACATCAGCATTATGTGATTGCACTGCATCTGCAATTTCTTGAGCTTTTCCCTCTCCTACAAAGTATTTAGCTTGAGGAGTGCTACGACTGGTGGTAATTGTATCCAATACATCTACATCGGCTGAATCAGCGAGTAGCAAAAACTCTTGTAGATCGTCAGTGTTTTTATCTTGTGCAAAGAAAACGTGAACTACAATGGCGGTGTCACGCGTTTTTTCAAATTGTTGCGATGAAGAAAGTGCGGTTGAAATTTCCTGAGAGTTTTCAACCGCACTTAATAAATATTGATTATCCATTGATGGATCTATGATTATTCTGCTTGGGTTTCCACGCTTTCAACGGCTTCAGCTGTTGCTACATGATGGCTGCTATTGTGATGAGAAACAGAGCGCGCAGGCACAACGGTTGAAATTGCGTGTTTATATACCATTTGGTTTACAGTGTTTTTTAATAAAATCACGAATTGATCGAATGATTCAATTTGACCTTGAAGTTTGATTCCGTTTACAAGGTAGATTGATACAGGAATGCGTTCGCGACGAAGCGCATTTAAATAAGGATCTTGTAAAGATTGTCCTTTTGCCATTTTGCTATCCTTTGTTGTCGTTATTATGAAATTTTGGTGATAGAAACGAGTTGTCTCCGCACGCAAGTGTAGCAATAAACACAAATGTTGTCTATTTGCTTTCCCGTAACTTTTGCAAAATTGCTTTCATTTTATGATCTAGTGGCGCATTGAAACGTAGTGTTTCGCCATTTTTAGGGTGATCAAACCGAATTGAAAAGGCATGTAAGAACAAACGATTCAATCCCAACTCGTTTATTTGTTTATCAAAATCTTTATCACCGTATTTATCATCTAATGCAATAGGATGTCCAGCATATTGTGTATGTACACGAATTTGATGTGTACGCCCGGTTACTGGTGAAGCCTTCACGAGCGTAGCATTTGTATAGCGTTCTTCAATGCTAAATCGGGTTTCAGATGGTTTACCTTGCTCACTGACACGCACAATGCGCTCTCCGCTAGATAATTCATTTTTCAAAAGCGGTGCTTGAACAACTTTTACATGGGATTGCCATTGTCCACGGACTAACGCTAAATAATCTTTTTGAACGGTTTTGACACGAAGTTGTTCATGCAAATTACGTAATGCTGAACGTTTTTTAGCAATTAATAAAATACCTGATGTATCGCGATCCAAACGATGAACTAGTTCTAAAAAACGCGCCTCTGGACGCAGTGCTCGTAAGGCTTCAATCACACCAAAATTTAAACCACTCCCTCCATGCACAGCGATTCCTGAGGGTTTATTTAAAACAATCAAACAATCATCTTCAAACAAAATTTGGTTTTCAAGTGCGGCGACTTTATTGAGATTTTTTGAAATTGATGCGTCGTTTTTTTCAGCCACACGCACTGGCGGAACGCGAACGATATCACCTGTTTGAAGTTTATATTCTGGCTTAATCCGGCCTTTATTTACCCGCACTTCACCTTTCCGCACAATACGATAAATTAAACTTTTGGGCACACCTTTGAGTTTTGCTAATAAATAATTATCGATACGTTGGCCGCTTTCATCTTCACCAATTGTCAGCATTTTTACTGATGAATTAATGATTTTTTCGTTTTGTTCTGTCATATTTTTCTCTTTCGGCAGACTAAGTGGAGTTTGTCTCTTGAATTTATTCTTATTTGTCATTTACTTCGCAGTCTGGAATGATATGGGGATAACCACCTAAATCTTTTAAATGATTGACCATATAACAGAATAATTCTGCTGTTCGTTCGGTGTCGTATAGCGCAGAGTGCGCTTGTTTCCCATCAAACGGGATTTTAGCAGCAAGACAGGCTTTAACGAGAACAGTCTGACCAAACATCAAGCCTGCTAAACTTGCTGTATCAAACATTCCAAAAGGGTGGAAGGGATTACGCTTTACACCAGTACGTTCAGCGGCAGCCATCACAAAACTTTGGTCAAAAGCAGCATTGTGCGCCACAATAATAGAACGTTGGCAATCTGCATCTTTTTGTCCTCTGCGCACCATTTGAAATAATCCTGTGATTGCATCGAGTTCAGACACTGCGCCACGTAATGGATTGTGAATATCAATGCCATTAAATTTCAAGGATTCTGGATTAATATTTGCTCCTTCAAAAGGCTCGATATGAAAATGGCATTTCTGATCAGGATGCAAATAACCGTTTTCATCCATTTTTAATGTGATGGCGGCTAGTTCGAGTAACGCATCTTTTTTTGCATCAAAACCTGCAGTTTCAACATCAATAATGACGGGGAAATAGCCACGAAAGCGATTTCTTAATTGGTTGTGATAAGGGATTTCTTGAGAATCGGACATAATCTATCTCTTAAAAATAAAATAACGTAGGAATCCCTACGTTATTAAAAATACAATAAAAATTGACCGCACTTTAGTTGCCTAAACCAGATTTAGTACTTTTGTTTTCGATAAATTCAATTTTATAACCATCTGGATCTTCAACAAAGGCAATGACGGTTGAGCCACCTTTAACTGGTCCTGCTTCGCGAGTAACGTTCCCACCGCTTGCACGAACGGCTTCACAAGTCGCATAAATATCATCCACGCCGATAGCGATATGTCCATATGCAGTGCCCTGTTCATATTTATCTACGCCCCAGTTGTATGTTAATTCAATTTCTGCCGCACTTTCGCCATCTTCGTAACCTAAAAAAGCAAGCGTATATTTATATTCTGGGTTTTCACTCGTACGCAATAAACGCATACCTAAAACATCTTGATAAAATTTGATTGAACGATCTAAGTCGCCCACGCGTAACATAGTGTGTAAAATTCGCATTGGTTTAATCCTTTTTGATAAAAGTGCGGGCATTATGCCATAAAAAAGTTGAATTAAATAAATTTGTTATGAATTATTTAACTGCAATCATCGAGCCAAAATTAAAGCATTGGAACCAAAGTTCTACTTGTGAAAATCCTACGTTTTTTAACCGCACTTTGTGTGTTTCGATAGAATCTGTACGCATCACATTTTCAAGTGCGGTGCGTTTCTGACTCACTTCAAGTTCGCTATAACCATTAGCACGTTTGAATTGGTGGTGGAGATCAATCAGTAGCTCATTTACCTTTTCATCTTCAAAACGGAATTTTTCTGATAACACGAGCACGCCATTTGGATTTAAACCTTCATAGATTTTGGTAAGCAATGCGATGCGATCTTCAGGCGGTAAAAATTGCAAGGTGAAGTTGAGAATGACCATTGAGGCATTTTTAATCTCAATGTGGCGAATATCATCACAGAGAATTTCTACAGGTACTTCACTATGATACGCTGCAATATGTTGGCGACAACGTTCAACCATAGGTTGAGAATTATCGATGCCAATAATTTTTACGTTTGGTTGATGAATATTTCGACGAGCGGAAAGTGTGGCGGCACCTCGTGAGCAACCAAGATCATAAACATGACTATCAGCAGTGACGAAACGTTTTGCCAGCATACCGATTGCAGTAATAATGTTGGAATAGCCCGGTACGGAGCGTTGAATCATGTCTGGAAAGACTTCAGCAACGTTTTCATCGAAGGTAAAATCGCCGAGTTTTTCAATAGGCGCGGAAAAAATAGTATCTTTCATAGTTTACATTGTGTGCGGGATGTGTGTTTTTTCAACTTTCTACATCCTACAGATTAGAAAATATTTAAAAAGTGCGGTCATTTTAAGGAAAGTTTTCAAGGGGTCAAATAAATTTCCGTTTAAGATTTAAAAGACGTGCCTTTTTCCGTATAATTCTGCGGTATTTTTCCATTTTTATAGAGAGTTAAGGAATTGAATATGATGCGTACACATTATTGCGGAGCATTAAACCGTAACAATATCGGACAAGACGTCACATTAAGCGGTTGGGTTCACCGCCGTCGTGATTTAGGCGGTCTAATTTTTATTGATATGCGTGATCGTGATGGTATCGTGCAAGTTTGTTTTGATCCGAAATATCAAGAAGCGTTAACTGCAGCTTCAGGCTTACGTAATGAATTTTGTATTCAAATTAAAGGTGAAGTAATCGCGCGTCCTGACAATCAAATTAATAAAAATATGGCGACAGGCGAAGTGGAAGTGTTAGCAAAAGAATTACGCATCTACAATGCTTCTGACGTTTTACCGTTAGACTTCAACCAAAACAACACTGAAGAACAACGTTTAAAATATCGTTATTTAGATTTACGTCGTCCAGAAATGGCACAACGTTTAAAAACTCGTGCAAAAATCACTAGCTTTGTGCGTCGCTTTATGGATGACAATGGTTTCCTTGATATCGAGACCCCAATGCTTACCAAAGCAACACCAGAAGGTGCGCGTGACTATTTAGTGCCAAGCCGTGTACATAAAGGCAAATTCTATGCATTGCCACAATCACCACAGCTTTTCAAACAGCTTTTAATGATGTCTGGTTTTGATCGTTATTATCAAATCGTGAAATGTTTCCGTGATGAAGATTTACGTGCAGATCGTCAGCCTGAATTTACTCAAATCGATGTGGAAACCTCTTTCTTAACTGCACCAGAAGTACGTGAGATCATGGAACGCATGGTACATGGTTTATGGCAAAATATCATTGGTGTGGATTTAGGTAAATTCCCGCAAATGACTTGGCAAGAAGCAATGACTCGTTTTGGTTCAGATAAACCAGATTTGCGTAACCCACTTGAACTAGTTGATGTGGCGGATATCGTTAAAGATGTTGAATTTAAAGTATTTAATGAGCCTGCAAACAATCCAAACGGTCGTGTGGCAGTCATTCGTGTACCAAATGGTACTGAAATCACGCGTAAACAAATTGATGAATATACACAATTTGTTGGCATTTACGGTGCAAAAGGTTTAGCTTGGGCGAAAGTAAACGATATCAATGCTGGCCTTGAAGGCGTACAAAGCCCGATTGCGAAATTCTTAAATGAAGATGTATGGAAAGCGTTAGCTGAACGTGTGAAAGCTCAAACTGGCGATATCTTATTCTTCGGTGCAGACAAATGGCAAACCACCACGGATGCAATGGGTGCGTTACGTTTGAAATTAGGTCGTGATCTTTGCTTAACTCGTTTAGACGAATGGCAACCACTTTGGGTGATCGATTTCCCAATGTTTGAACGTGATGACGAGGGTAATCTTGCCGCAATGCACCACCCATTCACTTCACCAAAAGATTTTACGCCAGAACAATTAGAAGCGAATCCAACCGATGCGGTAGCAAATGCTTACGATATGGTCATCAATGGCTACGAAGTGGGCGGTGGTTCTGTTCGTATTTTCGATCCTAAAATGCAACAAACCGTATTCCGAATTCTTGGTATCAATGAACAAGAACAACGCGAAAAATTCGGCTTCTTGTTAGATGCATTAAAATTCGGTACACCGCCACATGCAGGTTTAGCATTTGGTTTAGATCGTTTAACGATGCTTTTAACAGGCACAGAAAATATTCGTGATGTAATCGCCTTCCCGAAAACAACAGCCGCAGCTTGTTTAATGACTGAGGCACCAAGTTTTGCGAATCCACAGGCGTTAGGTGAATTGAGTATTCAGGTTATAAAAAATAATATTTAATATTTAATATAAGGCGATTGCATAATCGCCTTTATTTTTAAGTGAGGGAGCATGAAAGTTCAATTAGTAACCGTACATGGAAGAAATTATGGTGAATTTTATGTAGAAGAGGTAAATAAATTTTCTTCGCCTAAATCATTTGATATGTTTGATGTAAATATAATTGATTTACGCGCTGGCTTTATATATGCGAATGGAGAAAATAAGAATGACTTCAGTAGCATAGATTGTATTAATGATTTTCTTACTATGAATAATATGATTATAAATAGTAGGAAATCTAAGTTTTTATTTATTTATCCTAGAAATGTTCAATTCATTACAAGGTTAACTTATAAAGAATATCAAACACCTATTAAGGATATTACTTCGCAAGTATCTACGTTATTTAGTAGATTAAATAAAGAACTTGATTTGGATTTTTATTTTGAGAGAACAGATACAAAATTATCAGATACGGTAAGAATTTCAGCTGATTTTTATTTTCCTGAACGAGATCATTTTGAGATTTTACTCCGCTCCATAGATAGTGATAAAGTGACTTGTTGTAAGAAGGATAATTTATTTTTAACAACATTAGATATTCTTACTGATGAAGAATTACAACTTTTTCTTGAAAAGGTTGGATTAAAAGCTAGCCCTAATGCAGTGGCTCCTGATTGGATGAATAAAGTAATGCTTTTTGATGATGCGGAGCAATTAAAAAAGATAGAACAGAATGAAGCTCAGATAAAAAGTTGTAAGGATTCTATTGCAGTATCAAAAGGTAAATTAAGTGAGAATTCTCGGTTTAAATCCATTCTTTATACTTCAGGTGATGAGTTGGTTGATGTCGTCAAGGATATTTTTAGTAAGATATTTGATGTGGATTTTTCAGGATTTAAAGATAAGAAGAAAGAAGACTTTACCTTTACATTTAAAAATAAGATTTTTATAGGGGAAATAAAAGGCGTTAATCAGAATATTAAAACAACTAATCTTGCTCAATTAGATCTACATTTTACGAACTTTATCGAAGATAGGGCTGATGATTTAGATGAGAATAATATTCACAAGTTACTTGTGATGAATCATCAAAAGGATAAAGACTTAAAATCTCGCATTCCTGTAGATCAGCAGCAAATTGATATGGCAAAAAATAAATATGAGTCATTAATCATTGAAACAGTTGAATTACTAGAAATGTATGACAAATTTGCTAGAAGAGAAATGGATCAAAAAGAGTGTTTTGATTTAATTTGTCAGAATGGCATTTTAAAATTACAAAATCCTCGCATAAATAGAGATTAATAATGCGGTAGATTTGAGATATCCATTATTGAACTTATTTAATAGATAGACTAGCAAAACAGAAGTTCTGTGATTTAAAGATAAAGCGCGGTCAAAAATTCAACTGATTTTGACTGCACTTTCTTTTTATTGAAAAAATTTTATTCACTTAAAGATATCAGTTTTTTGGTATGAATACTGGCGAAACTTATTGGTTTTGAAGTTATATTCTAAAAAAATAAAATAATTAGATTTTTATTTTTCATTTGTGCTTTTAAGTGGATTTTGTTTACTTTACTCAAGGATAAAATTCTATTATAAATAAGGCCTTTTTCAGTTTATGGTCAATTTATAAGAGAAAATTTTATGAGTGAAGTTTCAACTCCAGTAGAAAAATCAACATGGGCGAGTAAATTCTCAGCCTTAGGTCCTGGTATCGTGATGGCATCAGCGGCTGTCGGTGGTTCACATATTATTGCATCAACCCAAGCGGGTGCGATCTATGGTTGGGAATTAGTAAGTATTGTTATTCTTGCTAACTTATTTAAATATCCTTTCTTCCGTTTCGGTGTTCAATATACCCTAGATACCGGTAATACTTTGTTAGAGGGGTACCGCCAAAAAGGAAAATTCTATCTTTGGTTATTCTTAGCTCTAAACATTTTTGCGACAGTGATTAATACTGCTGCAGTAGGGTTATTAACAGCAGCAATTTTAACCTTCATTATACCAATTCCACTCCCAATGCCCGTGTTAAGCTCATTAGTGATTCTTGTGACAACCGGCATTTTGTTGTTAGGGAAATACCGTCTATTAGATAGTTTATCGAAAATCATCATGATTGCTTTAACGGTAACAACCGTAAGCGCCGTTGTGATTGCCTTTATGCGTAACGGCATCCATGGTGTAGCCGCACCTGATTTTGTCGCGCCTTCTCCATGGGAATTAAGCAAATTAGCATTTTTAGTTGCTTTAATGGGCTGGATGCCTGCGCCAATTGAAATCTCTGCAATTAATTCCATGTGGGTGGTGGCAAAACGTCGTTTAACCAAAGTGTCTTATCAAGATGGTTTATTTGACTTCAACGTGGGTTACATCGGTACCGCCATTTTAGCCGTTGTTTTCTTAGCCCTTGGTGCATTGGTGCAATATGGTTCGCCTGAAATCGTAGAGATGGTGGGCGGAAAATATATTGCGCAACTTATCAATATGTATGCTAGTACTATCGGTGAATGGGCGCGTTTGTTAATTGCGGTGATTGCGTTCATGTGTATGTTTGGTACAACAATCACGGTAATTGATGGTTATTCGCGTACCAATGTTGAATCTTTACGTATTTTATTCAGTAAACAAGAAAGCTCAGTGAGAATTCTTAATATCGGTATGATTTTGGCAGCATTGTCTGGTTTAGCGATTATTTTCTACTTTAATAATGCCGTTGGGCCGATGTTGAAATTCGCAATGATTGCCTCATTTGTTTCAGCACCAATTTTTGCTTGGTTAAATTTATCTCTGACTAAGCATGCGAAACACAGTGTAAAAGGCGGGTTGTTATGGTTATCTCTTATCGGTTTATTCTACTTAACCGCCTTTGCAGGATTATTTATTGTCCAACAAGTTGGCTGGTTAAACTAAAATAATTAAGATAATTACCGCACGTTAGTTTTAAAGTGCGGTAATTTTTTTGAAAGTTTTTAATAGAAAAGGTATGATGCGCCCATTCTCAATCATGTAAATGATAAGTTTGAAATATAAAAATAATCAATCGGTTCTCGTGGTAATTTATGCGAAAAGCTCGAATCGTGTTCTTATGCTTCAACGTCAAGATGATTCCACTTTTTGGCAATCTGTCACAGGTACATTGGAAGCGAATGAAACACCAAGAGCAACGGCGATTCGAGAAGTTTGGGAAGAAGTCGGATTAAAAATAGAAGAAAATTCCACCGCACTTTTTGATTGCAAAGAGAGTATAGAATTTGAAATTTTTCCACATTTCCGATATAAATACGCACCGAATGTGACTCAATGTCATGAACATTGGTTTTTATTGGCAGTTGAGCAGGAATTTGAACCGATATTAAGTGAGCATTTGGCGTATCAATGGGTTTCACCTGAACAAGCGATCCAAATGACGAAATCTTCCAATAATGCGGAAGCAATTAGAAAATATATTCTTAAAATTAAAATAGAAGGAAAACAACATGGCAGGCCATAGTAAGTGGGCTAATATTAAACACCGCAAAGCAGCACAAGATGCACAACGCGGTAAAATTTTTACTAAATTAATTCGTGAACTTGTTACTGCAGCTAAAATTGGTGGTGGCGATGTGAGTGCTAACCCGCGTTTACGTGCAGCAGTTGATAAAGCGCTTAGCAATAATATGACGCGTGATACTATCAACCGTGCCATTGATCGTGGTGTAGGTGGTGGCGATGACACCAATATGGAAACTAAAATTTATGAAGGTTATGGTCCAGGTGGAACTGCTGTGATGGTTGAGTGTCTAAGTGACAACGCAAACCGTACGATCTCACAAGTTCGCCCAAGTTTCACTAAATGTGGGGGTAATTTAGGGACTGAGGGATCGGTTGGTTATTTGTTTAGTAAAAAAGGTTTAATTCTAATTACTGAAGCAGACGAAGATGCGTTAACTGAAGCAGCAATTGAAGCAGGTGCTGATGATATTCAACCCCAAGATGATGGTTCATTTGAAATCTACACCGCTTGGGAAGATTTAGGTTCGGTGCGTGATGGTATTGAAGCAGCTGGCTTTAAAGTTCAAGAAGCTGAAGTGACAATGATTCCATCAACTACCGTCGATCTTGATCTTGAAACTGCGCCTAAATTGTTGCGTTTAATTGATATGTTAGAAGACTGTGATGATGTACAAAACGTATATCATAACGGTGAAATTAGTGATGAAATTGCAGCTCAGCTGTAATTTTAAGGAGATAATAATGAAATTAGTAAAAGTATTGCCTGTAATGGCTGCGTTTGTTGTATTATCCGCTTGTGCAAGTGAAACAGCAAAAATGGAATCAAAACCAGCTCAAGGTGCAATGCCAACCGTAACAGATAAAACTGTTGTTTATTCTTGTAATAAAAAAACGGTTACGGCAGTTTATCAATTTGAGAATCAGGAAGCCACAGCTGCAATGGTGATGGTTGGTAACAAAGTTATCGCGAAAGATTTTTCTCGTGATACAGCGCAAAAAGATTTTACTTCATTTACTTCAGGCAAATATGTTTGGAACGTAGATAGTGGTTTAACGTTAAATAAATTTGATTCTGTAGTGCCTGTAAATCTTTTAGAAAAAGGTGAAAAATCAGACAAAATTCTAGTAAAGAATTGCGATGTTAATGTAAAAGCTACAGTAAAAGCAAACAAATAATAAAAAAATAAAACGGCTAGTATTAATAGATTAGCCGTTTATTTTTATTCTTATGAGTATTATTTTAGGCATTGATCCCGGTTCTCGTGTGACAGGTTATGGTGTGATTCGTCAAACAGGAAGACATTTGGAATATCTCGGTAGTGGCGCAATTCGTACTCAAGTTGAAGATTTACCAACCCGTTTGAAACGCATTTATGCTGGAGTAACTGAAATCATCACGCAATTTCACCCTGATATGTTTGCAATTGAGCAAGTGTTTATGGCGAAGAACGCAGATTCAGCTTTAAAACTCGGGCAGGCACGTGGTACGGCGATTGTTGCTGCAGTAAATCATAATTTACCTGTTTTTGAATATGCCGCACGTTTAGTAAAACAAACGGTTGTGGGCATTGGTTCCGCAGATAAAGTGCAAGTGCAAGAAATGGTGACTCGTATTTTGAAGTTGTCAGATAAACCTCAAGCCGATGCTGCGGATGCATTAGCTATCGCGATTACACACGCTCATTCTATTCAACATTCTTTACATATTGCCAATTCTGTGAAAATGACAGAAACGCAAGAAAAAATGACCGCACTTTTAAAGACCAGATATAGCCGAGGACGCTTTAGATTAAAAATTTAACTGGATGTTCGTCCAGTTTTATTTTATTCTATGCGCTAAGTTTTTTATCATTCGGAAGAATTATGATTGGTCGCTTACAAGGCATTCTTTTAGAAAAACAACCTCCAGAAATTTTACTTAATGTGCAAGGCGTAGGCTATGAATTGCTTTTGCCTATGACGAGTTTCTATGACTTACCAGAAATTGGTCAAGAAACTACTTTATTCACCCATCTTGTTGTTCGGGAAGATGCTCACTTACTCTTTGGATTTGCCCAGAAAACAGACCGTACTTTATTTCGTGAATTAATTAAAACAAATGGGGTGGGGCCTAAATTAGCCTTAGCGATTTTATCCGCCATGTCTGTCGAACAATTTGCTTATGCGATAGAGAGAGAAGAGCTCTCTAAACTCACTAAAATTCCAGGAGTTGGCAAAAAAACAGCTGAACGTTTGTTAGTTGAGCTCAAAGGTAAATTTAAGGGCGTAAAACAAAGCGATTTCTTTGTAGAAAGTACTCATATTCCGTCAATTCCATCCATTGAATCCCACTCAGAAAGTTCATCTGATGAAGCTATTTCAGCCTTGATTGCCTTAGGTTACAAAGCTGCAGAAGCAGAAAAAATGGTGAAACGGGTTGCTAAGCCAGAATTAACTAGTGAACAAGTTATACGCGAAGCGTTAAAAGCCGCTCTGTAGGTGAGATATGATTGAAGCAGATAGAATTATTAGCGGCCAAGCTAAGCTTGATGAAGATGTTATTGATCGCGCTATTCGTCCGAAATTATTAGCAGATTATGTTGGGCAGCCGCAAGTGCGCGAGCAAATGGATATTTTCATCAAGGCAGCCAAACTACGTCAAGATGCCTTAGATCATTTATTGATTTTTGGCCCTCCAGGTTTGGGAAAAACAACGCTTGCTAATATTGTAGCAAATGAAATGGGCGTGAATATTCGTACGACATCAGGACCTGTATTGGAAAAAGCGGGGGATTTAGCCGCAATGCTTACTAATCTTGAACCGCATGATGTGTTATTTATTGATGAAATTCATCGACTTTCCCCTGCTATTGAAGAAGTCCTTTATCCGGCAATGGAAGACTATCAATTGGATATTATGATTGGTGAGGGGCCAGCTGCTCGTTCTATTAAATTAGATTTGCCACCTTTTACTTTGGTTGGCGCGACGACTAGAGCGGGTTCTTTGACTTCACCATTGCGTGATCGTTTTGGTATTGTGCAACGTTTGGAATTCTATTCTGTAGAAGATTTAACATCTATCGTTGCAAGAAGTGCGGGGTGTTTGAATCTTGAATTAGAACAGCAAGCTGCTTTTGAGGTGGCTCGTCGTTCACGAGGCACGCCTCGAATTGCAAACCGTTTATTACGACGTGTGCGTGATTATGCAGATGTGCGTAATGGTGGCATCATTTCTGTAGATGTGGCAAAACAAGCGCTTTCAATGCTGGATGTAGACGATGCCGGATTTGATTATTTAGATAGAAAATTATTGTCTGCAGTTATTGAGCGTTTTGACGGCGGGCCAGTAGGGCTGGATAATCTTGCAGCTGCAATCGGTGAAGAACGCGATACTATTGAGGATGTTTTAGAACCTTATTTGATTCAGCAAGGTTTTTTACAACGTACCCCACGTGGGCGAATTGCTACATCACAGACTTATCGACATTTTGGTTTGCAGAAGTTAACAGATTAAATGTTATTTATGAGAGAACGCGTAATAAAGTAGGATGAAACTCCGTTTTTTGTGCTAAATTTCTGCTATATATTTTCACAACGATAAATGAAATAGCGGTGGAAAAAAATATTAATATTGTACGAAGAATTTCATTGTGACTAATATAATCAGAAATTAAAGTACTTAATACCAGTGTTAAAAGTGGCACGATATACATTAATAAGGCAGAAAGTAGCATTGATTTTTCTTCTAATCCTATTTCAACAATTTGACCTTCGCGTAATGGCATTAATGTTTCCACATTAAAAATATGCTCGCCACGTTTACCGTTTAATTCGGAAAGGCTTGATGTTCCACAACTGTTTTTAGCTGCGCATTGGCCACAGGCACTTTGGGATTGGCATTTCACTTTGGCAATGCCATTTTCATAGCTAATAACAACGGCACTTTCTCTTAGCATTGGGATGCCCCCATATAAATATCAAAGCGATGATTTTTCGTTTCACGGCTAAAGTGCGGTTGTTTTCCACAAAGAAACTCTGCATAGTCAGGGCGCTTCACGACCACACGTTTTTTAGCAAGTTGTAATGCAGGTAAAAGCAATTCATCGGCATCTAAATCAGCCCCGACTAAATGCTGGAATACGCGCATTTCTTTTTTTACTAACGCAGATTTTTGTTTATGCGGATACATTGGATCGAGATAAACCACATCGGCATAATCAGCATTAGGATCAAGTTCATTAATATGCTGAACATTCAGCAAGCGCAAATTTTGTTGCAACATCTCGCCAATTTCCTCATCTTGATAGGCACGATTTAAACCATCTTGCAGAAGTAAAAAAACAACAGGATGGCGTTCTACTAAACGCACTTGGCAGCCAATCGAGGCTAGCACAAAGGCATCACGCCCTAAACCTGCTGTTGCATCAATAACTGTTGGCAATTCCGAACCTTTAATCCCTACCGCTTTCGCTACAGCTTCACCGCGACCACCACCGAATTTACGACGATGAGCCATTGTGCCGCCTACAAAATCAACATAAACCGCCCCGAGTTTAGGTTCATCTAATTTACGAAGCTCTAAACGTTCATCGGTTTGAACAAGCGCAAGTGGGCTTTGTTCATCATGAATAATGTTATGTCCAGCACAAAGTGCGGTCAATTTTTCTAATGTTTTTTCTGGAGATTCAGAAATTAGTTGAATACCTACTTGCGAATGAGCCATACGCCGCTTTCCATGTGGTCAGTATAAGGGAATTGGTCAAATAACGCCGCTTTTTCAATGCGGTGCGTTTTTGATAGTTCAACAAGATTATCGCACAGCGTATGTGGATTACAGGAAATATACAAAATGCGATCGTAATTTTGTACAAGTTTCACTGTATCAGGATCAAGCCCAGAGCGAGGAGGATCAACAAAAATGGTATTGCATTCGTAAGCTTTCAAATCAATCTCTTTCAAGCGGTTAAAGGCTCGAACCCCATTCATAGCCTGCGTAAATTCTTCTGCTGACATACGGATAATTTGTAAATTATCGACTTTATTTTCAGCAATATTAAATTGTGCGGCGGCTACGGAAGGCTTTGCAATTTCTGTTGCTAAAACCTTACGAAAATTTTGTGCAAGTGCGATAGAAAAATTACCGTTTCCGCAGTAAAGCTCTAATAAATCACCTTCACTATTTTGAGTGCAATCAATTGCCCATTCAAGCATTTTGCAGTTTACCGTTGCATTTGGCTGGGTAAAACTGTTCTCGACTTGACGATAAATATAATTTCTGCCATTCACAGGTAAAACTTCATCCACATAATCTTGATCTAAGCAGATTTTTTGTTTGCTGGCACGTCCGATAAGCTGCACATCAAAGCCAAGTGCGGTCAATTTTTCTTTCAAATTTTTTGCTGCACTTTCCCATTCTTCAGTAAGTGGTTTGTGATACAACAGGCTCACGATGATTTTGTTGCTCAGGGTGCTGAGATAATCAATTTGGAACAGTTTTTTGTGTAATACATCTTGCGTTTTTAATAAAGGCAACAGGGTTTGCATCATGCGATTAATGAGTTCGCTTGCGATAGGGAATTCATCAATGCGATAACGTTGTTTGGTCGCCTGATCAAACATAATGTGGTAAAAATCATCTTGCTCGTGCCAAATACGAAACTCCGCACGCATGCGATAATGACTTGTTGGAGAGTCAAAAACTTGAATATCAGGCGCATTAAAAGTGCGCAAAAGTACGGTCAGTTTTTCGTATTTTTTTTGCAGGAGTTCGGTGTATTGAGAAATCGGTAATTGCATAGAAATTAGTATTCATAGGGCGTATGAAGATGAATCGTTCATACAAAGATAGGAGAATAAAGTTATCAGCCGTGAATTACGCCTGATTTAACAAGCTATTCAAAAACAAAAGGCAGACTTCCGCCTGCCTTATTTAACATATCTTATTCGCCGGAATAATCTTCACCGCCAGAGGCAGCCTCACTCACATCACCAGATAAGGTGTAAACACGTTTTTTAGTGTTAATACGAGTACGATATTTATTCCAAGTTTTTTCAAAGAAAGTCTCTGCTGCGCGCTCACCACGGCAAAACGCGACGAAATCTTTTTCTTCTTTAGTCGCTGGCTCACGTTCCCCTAAGTCCAATGTTTTGAACGCTTGGCCATATTGCTCAAGCACCTGTGATTCTTTGATTGTGTAATCACCGTGACGGGAAAAACCACGTGGGTAGTTTTTGTCGTCAAAGAAACGACGCGTTACGCTAAAACTTGCAGCCATAATATTCTCTCTTCTTTCATTAATATTTACAAAATAGGGCAGGCATTAAACCAATTTTTCGTTATTTTTGCAATAAACCTTTTACGGTTTGCACATAATCTTTCACGAAATCATCGTAATTTAAACCTTCAGGGTTTACGCGGAATTTACCATTGACATAAAAATCAGGTACGCCATGCACTTTAAATTGTTCTGCTGCATTTACTTGTTTATTAACTAAACCATTTACTGCAAAACTATTAATGCCACCATCAAATTGCTCGGTAGTTACACCATTTGATAAGAAAATAGCTCGAATATCATCCATTGATTTCAAGGCATCCTTTTGAGCCGCTTCAAATAATGGTGCCTTTACTTTGCTTTCAGCACCTAATGCCATTGCTAACGCCCAAGCACGAGTTAAGTTTTCAGACTGGCGACCTAAGAAATTCACATGATATTGTTTAAATTTCACGTCTTTTGGTAAAGCATCTGCGACTTGTTGTGGAATTTTGTATTCCATTTCAAAGGCGTAACAATGCGGACAGTAGAATGAAAAAAATTCAATCACTTCTTTTTGCTGTGAAGCCTGTTGACTCACTTGAACATATTGTTTGCCTTCTTGTAAATCTGCAGCAAAACTATTTACAGACATAAGCGCGCTGATACCTAAACCTAACGCAAGTAATACTTTTTTCATTTGCTTTCCTTCTTATTTAATGATACCGCGAGCACGGAGCAATGCGGTTTTAAAATCTTCTTCGTAATCTTTTTTGAGACCAGGAATTGGCTCATGTTTATCTGTACCATCCATTTTTAACTGATAAATAATCACTTCATCAGTTAATTCATTTAATGGCTTTTGGAAACCTGATTCATCGGCAATTTTTTGCAAAATTTCCATTAAGCTCAAGTCTGGGTCTTTAGACCAATAAGGCTGTAAAAGTTCCAAAACTTCATTTAAACGTTTACATTTCATTGCTATTTCCTTTTTAATCGTAAAAAATAGGCAAATGATACTTGAAATAACGATAGATTAAAATATGACAATCACAATAAGCGCGGTAATTTTGGCTGGTGGCAAAGCACGCAGAATGGGTGGGCAAGATAAGGGATTACAGATTTTAGGTAAACAATCTTTAATTCAACATGTTATTCATCGCTTGCAACCACAAGTTCATGATATTTCGATTAATGCTAACCGAAGTCAAACAGAATATGCGAAATTTGGCTTTCTTGTTTTTTCCGATGAACTACCCGATTTTCAAGGTCCATTGAGCGGCATGCTAACAGCCCTAGAAAAGACAAAAAGTGACTTTGTCCTTTTTACACCTTGCGATACGCCTTTTTTCCCTATGAATCTTTTAGATAAACTCAAAAGTGCGGTTAAAAATGACCGCACTTTAATTGCTTATGCTTGCGATGAAGAACGTGAACACCCCGTTTTTTGTTTGATATCTGTTCAGCTAAAAGAAAAATTACGACACTATTTAGCATCGGGTGAACGACGTCTTTTACAGTTTATGAAAGAAAATGATGGAATTTCAGTAAAATTTACGAAAGAAGAAGGGCATTTCGAGAATTTTAATACATTGGATGATTTAGATTCTTATAGTTCGGATGATTTTAAAGAGGGCTAATAATGAAAAATATAAAGCATTTTGCACAGCGTTACGTTGATTGGGTCATTCGTTTAGGACGAATTCGTTTTTCTTTATTAGGCGTAACGATTTTGGCTATTTTTGCACTATGTACCCAAATTTTATTTAGTTTTTTTATTGTGCATACTATCTCTTGGGGCGATATTATTCGATCAGTTACATTTGGATTGCTCACTGCACCTTTTGTGATTTATTTTTTTACGTTGCTTGTTGAAAGATTGGAACGTTCACGTTTAGAGCTATCTTGTTCTGTTAATCGATTAGAAAAGGAAGTGAATGAGCGAATCATTGCTCAGCAAAAACTTTCCGATGCGCTAGAAAAATTAGAAAAACATAATAGAGATAAAAGCACTTTACTTGCTACTATTAGTCATGAGTTGCGTACACCATTAAATGGTATTGTGGGTTTAAGCCAAATTTTACTTGATGATAAATTAGATGATAAACAACGCAATTATTTGAAAACGATCAACATAAGTGCGGTAAGCTTAGGGTATATTTTTAGTGATATTATTGATTTAGAGAAAATTGATGCAAGCCGGATAGAGTTAAATCTACAACCAACAGATTTTCCTGCATTATTGAATGATATTTATAATTTCGCTAGTTTTTTAGCAAAGCAAAAACATCTTACCTTTCATTTGATTACAGAGCCAGGTTTACCTAATTATTTAACCTTAGATCGTGTTCGTTTAAGCCAAATTTTATGGAATTTAATTAGTAATGCGGTGAAATTTACTGATCATGGGGAAATTACATTAAAAGTAAGTCGGGAGAAAGATTATTATTATTTTAATGTGATTGATACAGGAATGGGGATCGCACCAAAAGAGCAGTCTCGTATTTTTGAACTTTATTACCAAGTAAAAGAGAGTCGTCAGCAAAGTGCGGGCAGTGGTATTGGGTTAGCAATATCTAAAAATCTTGCTAGATTGATGCAGGGGGATTTGAGAGTTGAAAGTGAATTAGGAAAGGGATCAACATTCTATTTATCTATTCAGGCAGAAGAAACGCAAATTAACACAATTAATCATCAAGTTATTCCTCATTTACATATTCTTTTAGTTGAAGATGTTGAACTCAATGTTATTGTTGCAAAAACAATTTTAGAGAAGTTGGGGCATCGGGTAGATGTGGCGATAAATGGTCAGCAAGCCATCGCGCTATTTGAAAAAAACTCCTATGATTTACTATTGCTTGATATTAAATTGCCAGATATGACGGGGTTTGATATTGCGCAATATTTACGAAAAAATTATGAAGAAGGGATTTATGATTTTTTACCACCGATGATCGCATTCACGGCTAATGTGATGCATAGTGAGAAAGACTATCTTGAAATGGGGATGGATGGCGTATTGCGTAAACCTATTTTAATTAAAGACTTACAGCATTGTCTGCAATACTTTTTCTCAGATGAATCTCATCCTATTGTAAAAATACAAGAAAATGATAATACAGAAGTATTTGATTTGGATCTCATTGAAACTTTAGGTAAAGCACAAGTTTTGGCTAATTTAGATATTTTTAAACAAGTAATGCCCACCTATTTGTCTAAACTATCAGTTAATAATTTAAAAGAAACGGAATCCTTTGCTCATAAAATTAAAGGAGCCACAGCATCGGTAGGACTCATTCAATTACATAAGTTGGCTGAAGATTTAGAAAAGGCAGCTCAGGTTTCTAATAAGATTATTATTGAGAAATGGATTGAATTAATGAATAAGAACTGGAAAGATGAGGTGAATAGTTTAATTCAATTTTTAAATTATAAACGTTAACTTCAATTTTAATTTTTGAAAACATCTAAAATATTTCTCATTTATTAGATTTTTTCTTTGTTATTGCTGTTTTTTTGTTGAGTCGATTAAAAATTATCGAAATTATACCTTGAATTCATATAATTAGATTTTTACTTTTTGAGGGTGTTTTATGGAGTTTGAATTTTCTAAAATTTTGGAACAAGCATTAAGTTGGATTGTTTCACACATTGATGCTCCTTTATGGGATATCACTATTATTATTTTATTAGGTACCGGATTGTTTTTTACTATAACAACTGGATTTGTACAGTTTCGCCTTTTCCCAGCAAGCATTCGAGAAATGTGGTTTGGTAGAGCAACCGAGGGGAATTCTCTTACACCATTTCAAGCCTTTGCTACAGGATTAGCTAGCCGTGTAGGAGTAGGCAATATTGGTGGGGTAGCAACGGCTATTGCATTGGGTGGAGAAGGTGCTGTATTCTGGATGTGGGTGACTGCATTTATTGGTATGTCAAGTGCTTTTGCTGAATCAACCTTGGCACAATTATTTAAAGTTCAAGATAAAGATGGATCATTTCGCGGTGGCCCCGCATACTACATTATTCAAGGATTACAATCACGTTGCATGGCAGTCTCATTTGCCGTGGCATTAATTTTTACCTTTGGTTTTGCATTTAATTCTGTTCAGGCTAATTCTATTGTTGAAGCAACTCAAAATGCTTGGAATTGGCAAGGTGAATACGTTGGTCTTGCATTAGTGATTTTAACTGCGCTTATTATTTTTGGTGGAATTAAGCGTATTGCAGTAATTTCAAGTAGCTTAGTCCCAATGATGGCACTTTTTTATCTCATTATGGCAGTGATTATTTTGGGAATGCATACAGAAATGATTCCTCGTGTTTTAAGTAATATTATTAAAAGTGCATTTAATTTTGATGCTGCAGCAGGAGGCATGTTTGGAGCATTAGTGTCAAAAGCTATGATGATGGGGATTAAACGTGGGTTATTTTCGAACGAAGCAGGAATGGGATCGGCACCAAATGCTGCAGCCGCAGCCCATGTAAAACACCCAGTTAGTCAAGGATTAGTTCAAATGCTGGGAGTGTTTGTTGATACCATGATTGTTTGTACTTGTACGGCAATTATTATTTTGCTTTCCAATAATTATGGTAATGAAACACTAAAAAGTATTTCTCTTACGCAAACTGCATTACAATATCATGTCGGTGAATTTGGCGTGCATTTTCTTGCTTTTATTTTATTGTTATTTGCTTATTCTTCCATTATTGGGAACTATGCCTATGCGGAGAGTAATATTCGTTTTATTAAGAATAAACCTTGGTTTATTTTTTTATTCCGATTAATGGTGCTATTTTTTGTTTATTTTGGTGCAGTACGATCAGGAAATGTTGTTTGGAGTTTTGCGGATACTGTGATGGCGGTTATGGCTATTATTAATTTAGTGGCTATTTTAATGCTTTCTCCTATTGTATGGAAATTAATGAAAGACTATCAACGCCAACTTAGATCTGGAAAAACACCTGAATTTAATATCAGTGATTATCCAGAGTTAAGTAAGAGAGTATTAGATTATCGTATTTGGAAGTAAATATTTAAATGGCTACTCAATTAGGTAGCCATTTTTATTGTAAAAGATCTTATTTAGCACTAGAATGCACGCCCTCAATTCGTAGTTCGCAAACCTCCTACATAAAAAAACTAGGTAAAATATGAATATTTCCAATCCAAATTATAATCGTAAAGCGATTGTTATCTTTTCTGGTGGGCAAGACTCCACTACCTGTTTGTTTCAAGCTATTGCTGAATATGGCAAAGAAAATGTTGAAACTATTACATTTCAGTATGGACAACGTCATTCAATTGAATTAGAAAAAGCAAAATGGATTGTACAAGATTTAGGTGTGAAACAAACATTTATTGATACTTCTGTTATTAAAGCCATCACTCACAATGCTTTAATGGATGAGAACGTGCATATTGAACAAAAAGACAATAAATTACCCAATACTTTTGTTGACGGCCGTAACGCATTGTTTTTGCTTTATGCTGCAATTTATGCCAAGGGACAGGGTATTCAGGATATTATTACCGGTGTTTGTGAAACGGATTTTAGTGGTTATCCCGATTGTCGAGACGTGTTTATAAAGTCTATGAATGTCACATTAAATCTTGCAATGGATTATCAATTTAACATCAAAACGCCATTAATGTATCTCACCAAAGCACAGACTTGGCAACTTGCTGATGAGTTAGGAGTGCTAGACTATGTGCGTAACTATACTCATACTTGTTATGAAGGTGTAGATGGAGGATGTAGTCAATGCCCAAGTTGTATTTTACGCGATAAAGGTCTGAAGGAGTATTTGGCTCAGAAAGGTGGAAAAAATGTTTAAAATATCCAAAGAATTTAGCTTTGATATGGCACATTTATTAGATGGGCATGACGGGAAATGTCAAAATTTACATGGGCACACATATAAATTACAAGTTGAAATTTCGGGTGATTTATATGAGTCTGGTGCAAAAAAAGCAATGGTTATTGATTTTTCAGATCTAAAGTCTATTGTGAAAAAAACTATTTTAGATCCGATGGATCATGCATTCATTTATGATCAAACCAGTGAGCGAGAAAGCCAAATTGCCGCGCTATTGCAAAAGTTAAACTCAAAAACGTTTGGTGTTCCTTTTAGAACGACGGCAGAAGAAATGGCTCGTTTTATTTTTAATCGTTTAAAACATGATGAACAACTGGCTATATCAGCCATTCGTTTATGGGAAACCCCAACTTCGTTTTGTGAGTATCAGGAGTAAGTGTCGGTGGAAAAATATCATAATTTTGAACCGCACTTTAATATAGTTGAGATTTTTGAAAGTCTACAAGGAGAAGGGTTCAATACGGGAATGCCAAGTATTTTTGTACGATTTGGTAAATGTAATCTGGACTGTCCTTGGTGTGATACACCTTATAATGATTTTAAACGCTGGTCTGTATCACAGATTTTGGAAAAAGTGCGGTCCTTTCCATCAAAGAATATTATCATCACTGGTGGTGAGCCAACAATTGTGCCAAAAATTGAATATTTACTTGAGCAATTTAAAGCAGATGGCTATTTTCTTGCAATTGAAACTAATGGTCTAAAGACAGTTCCTGCTCAAATAGATTATATTGCGACGAGTCCTAAGAGCCTTTATGCGCATAAGTATGAAAAGCGCTGTATTCCATTTGCAAATGAAGTACGTATTGTCATGGATGGTAATATATCATCATTTTGTGAATTGATTGAGAAAAAAATAAAAGCAGAGAATTACTATCTTTCACCTTGTGAAATTGCGGGGGAAATGAATTTACTTGAGACTATCACTTTACTTGGTCAGTTGAATCAACGCCCAAATAAACCTAAATGGCAGCTAAGTTTACAAACACATAAATTGATTGGTATTGAGTAATAGAAAGAAATATTATTTTTTTATTGATCGATATATAATTTAGTATATAATGATTCCTGTTTTAGGATAGTAATCATAATCAAACCTGGCTAGCACACTTCCCCCACTCCTTTGTGCTAGCCATTTTTTTTGGAATTTTGTACCATATCTTATCTTTTTCCTATTTATATTAATTATGAATAACATTGAACTTGAGCAACTTCTTAACCTAAAACTTAATTCTGAAAAAATCACTGACTATGCGCCAAATGGTTTGCAAGTAGAAGGCAAAGTAAATGTTCATAAAATCATTACAGGAGTTACAGCAAGTCAAGCATTGATTAATTATGCCATTGAGCAAGATGCTGATGCTATTATTGTTCATCATGGCTATTTTTGGAAAAGTGAAAATCCTTGTATTCGAGGAATGAAAGGTAAACGAATAAAAAGTTTGCTTGTGAATGATATAAATTTATATAGCTATCATTTACCATTAGATATTCATTCTGAATTAGGAAATAACGCCCAGTTAGCAGAATTACTTGGTATTGAACAGTTACACCCACTAGAAAAGTCGCCGATGAGCATTCCTGTTTGGGGGGAATTGCGATCCCCTATGACGGGAGAAGAATTTGCAGAGAAAATAGAAAAAGTTTTGAATAGAAAGCCATTAATTTGTATTGAAAATGGTCCGTGCCTGATTCGAAAAGTAGGAATTTGTACAGGAGGAGGACAAGGTTATATTGATCTTGCTGCTGCGCAAGGCTGTGATGCATTTGTTACAGGTGAGGTATCTGAGCAAACTATTCATTCTGCACGTGAACAGGGCATTCATTTTTTTGCTGCTGGTCATCACGCAACAGAACGCTATGGTATAAAAATATTAGGAGAATGGCTTTCTAAAGCATATGGTTTTGATGTTGAGTTTAAGGATATAGATAATCCTGCTTAATATTATTCGAAAATGTTTTACCCTACTTTTGATATACCTACAAATCTTATTGTTTCAAAAGAGAAATAGGATTATAATAACTGTAAATTTGAACAGTTTAATTGTTATGGATATTTCTGAATTACTTGACGGACTTAACGATAAACAACGCGAAGCCGTAGCTGCTCCTCTTGGTAATCACTTAGTGCTAGCAGGTGCAGGCTCTGGCAAAACGCGTGTATTGACACACCGTATCGCTTGGTTAATTGCGGTAGAAAATATTTCTGAAGGCAGCATTATGGCAGTAACGTTTACCAATAAAGCAGCAGCAGAAATGCGTCATCGTATTCAAGCTACCCTTGCTAAACACGCACAACATCAATTATTTGGTATGTGGATTGGCACCTTTCACAGCATTGCCCATCGTTTATTGCGAGCTCATCATTTAGATGTAGGATTGCCACAAGATTTCCAAATTTTGGATTCAGAAGATCAACTTCGTTTAATTAAACGGTTATTAAAATTACATAATTTTGATGAGAAAGCTTTTCCGCCGAAACAGGCTTGTTGGTACATCAATAACAAAAAAGATGAAGGCTTGCGACCAAACGACATTGAATATTTTAATGATCGTCAAGAGCGTGAATGGATTAAAATTTATAAGATCTATCAAGACACTTGCGATCGTGCAGGATTGGTCGATTTTGCTGAATTATTAATTCGGGCCTATGAATTATTTGAGAAAAAACCATTAATTCTGCAACGTTATCAACAACGTTTTCAGCATATTTTGGTGGATGAATTTCAAGACACCAATAAAATTCAATATAAGTGGATTAAAATTCTTGCTGGAGAAACGGGCAAAGTCATGATAGTAGGCGATGACGATCAATCTATATACGGTTGGCGTGGCGCACAAATCGAAAATATTCAAAAATTCTTGAAAGATTTCAAAGCCGAAACAATCCGCCTTGAACAAAACTATCGTTCTACCGCCAATATCCTAAACAGCGCAAATGAATTAATTGCAAACAATACTGATCGTCTTGGTAAAAATTTATGGACAGAGGGTGAAAAAGGCGATCCTGTGGGCATCTATGCCGCCTTTAATGAATTGGACGAAGCAAAATTTGTTGCCTCACAAATTCAGGATTGGGTAGAACATGGCGGAAAACTTGATGATTGCGCTGTACTTTATCGTAGTAATAGCCAATCACGTGTTATTGAAGAAGCCTTAATTCGTTGTCAAATTCCATATCGTATTTATGGCGGTATGCGTTTCTTCGAACGTCAAGAAATTAAAGATGCTTTAGCCTATCTTCGTTTGATTAATAATCGTCAAGATGATGCAGCTTTTGAGCGTGTAATTAATACGCCAACGCGTGGCATTGGCGACCGCACTTTAGATATATTGCGCAACTTAACCCGCGAACGCCAAATTACCTTATGGCAAGCAGTACAAGTCGCAACACAAGAAAATATGTTGGCTGGGCGAGCCTCAACAGCATTATTGCGTTTCCAGGAATTAATTAATTCACTACAACTTGATACCGCAGAAATGCCGCTTTTCGCACAAACCGATTTCGTGATTAAACATTCAGGTTTATATGAAATGTATAAACAAGAAAAAGGTGAAAAAGGCGAAGTGCGGATTGAAAACTTGGAAGAATTAGTCACGGCAACCCGTGAATTCATCAAACCTGATGATACAGAAGATATGACGGAACTCACTGCCTTTTTAACTCACGCCTCTTTAGAAGCGGGTGAAGAACAAGCCTCGCCACATCAATCTTGTGTAGAAATGATGACGTTGCACTCTGCGAAAGGTCTAGAATTTCCTCGTGTATTTATGGTTGGCGTAGAAGAAGGTTTATTCCCAAGTTTCCGTTCTTTTGAAGAACCGGGACGTTTAGAAGAAGAACGTCGTTTAGCTTATGTCGGCATTACTCGCGCGAAGAAAAAACTAACAATCTCTTATGCGGAAAGCCGTCGGTTATATGCAAAAGAAGAACGCCATTTACCATCACGGTTTATCGCCGAATTACCGAGAGAATGTATCCAAGAAATTCGTTTACGAGGAACTGTCACGCGCGCAATGAATCTAGCAAAAGTCGGTTCATTGTCCAATACCAGTGCGGTCGAAAATGAATGGAAAATGGGTCAAAAAGTCAAACATGAAAAATTCGGTTTTGGCACAGTCATTAACGTCGAAGGATCAGATAACAATACTCGCCTCCAAATTGCCTTCCAAGCGCAAGGCATTAAATGGCTCATTGCACATTTGGCAAAACTGGAAAAAGTGCGGTAGAATCCAGGAGAGTTTTACTTCTACCGATTAATTTCTTTGAAAAGTGCGGTGAATTTTAACTGCACTTTTTTTGTATTTGAGTGATTGAATGTTTAAATTTTTCTTCAAGCGTATCTTAATGGTAATTCCAACCTTTATTGCCATCACTTTTATCACTTTTGCCCTTGTGCATTTTATTCCTGGCGATCCAGTTGAAATAATGATGGGTGAACGTGGCTTAACACCTGAAATACATCAACAAATGATGCATCAATTAGGATTAGATCTTCCTTTGCATGAACAATATTTTCATTATATTGCTAAAGTGCTACAAGGTGATTTTGGGGCATCATTCCGCACTCAACAACCTGTTCTTACTGAATTCTTTACACTTTTCCCTGCCACAGCTGAATTAGCATTTTTTGCGTTATTTTGGTCGTTATTAGGCGGAGTGATTTTAGGCACGATTGCAGCAGTAAAAAAAGAGAGTTGGATATCTCACACGGTTACAGCTGCATCGCTCACAGGTTATTCTATGCCAATTTTCTGGTGGGGATTGATTTTAATTTTATATGTTTCACCACAACTCGGTTTACCGCAAGGCGGACGTTTAGATAATGAATTTTGGATCGATACACCAACAGGATTTATGCTCATTGACAGCTGGCTTTCTGGTATGCCTGGAGCCTTCGAAAATGCGGTTAAATCCTTAATTCTTCCAGCAATCGTCCTAGGCACAGTTCCTCTCGCTATTATTACTCGTATGACCCGATCTGCGATGTTGGAAGTGTTAGGTGAAGATTACATTCGCACGGCAAAAGCAAAAGGCCTAAGTTATACTCGAATCGTCATTGTGCATGCATTACGTAATGCGTTAATTCCTGTTGTCACTGTGGTCGGATTAATCGTTGGTCAATTGCTTTCTGGTGCCGTACTGACAGAAACCATTTTTTCATGGCCGGGAATTGGAAAATGGATTATTGATGCTATTCAAGCACGTGATTATCCAGTATTACAAGGTTCTGTACTGATTATTGCGACGATTATTATTGTGGTGAATTTAACCGTCGATTTACTTTACGGCGTGGTCAATCCGCGTATCCGTCATTAATTGTAGGAGAAATTATGTCTGACACGCATTCAACTTTCGCGCCGAAAACGCCCTTACAAGAATTTTGGTTTTACTTCAAACAAAACCGAGGCGCGCTAATCGGTTTAACCTTTATTGTGATTGTTGCCTTAATCAGCATTTTCTCGCCTTATATTGCGCCTTTTGATCCAACAGAACAAAATCGTACCGCACTTTTACTGCCTCCGACGTGGTATGAAGGCAGCAATCCTGCCTATTTACTCGGCACAGATGACATTGGGCGAGATATCCTTTCTCGCATCATTTACGGAACGCGAATTTCCGTCTTTGCGGGATTTGTCATTGTATTGCTATCTTGTGCCTTTGGTACCAGCCTTGGCTTGATTTCTGGTTATTATGGCGGCGTGCTAGATACAATTATTATTCGCCTAATTGATATTATGCTAGCGATTCCAAACTTACTCTTGACGATTGTAGTCGTCTCTATTTTAGAGCCATCACTCGCCAATGCCACTTTAGCGATCGCTGTTGTATCGATTCCTAGCTATGTTCGTTTAACTCGAGCAGCGGTGATGAATGAAAAAAATCGTGATTATGTCACCTCCTCTAAAGTCGCTGGCGCAGGTGTTCTTCGCCTCATGTTTATTGTGATTTTACCAAACTGTTTAGCGCCCTTGATTGTGCAAATGACAATGGGCATTTCCAACGCTATCTTAGAGCTTGCAACACTTGGTTTCTTAGGCATTGGTGCAAAACCACCAACACCTGAGCTTGGCGCAATGCTTTCTGAAGCACGTGGTTTTATGCAAGCGGCAAACTGGTTGGTTACAATTCCTGGCTTAGTTATTTTATCTTTAGTTCTCGCCTTTAACTTAATGGGTGATGGCTTGCGCGATGCACTTGATCCAAAACTCAAACAATAGGAAAACAGAATGCCATTATTAGACGTAAAAGAACTTTCTGTTCACTTTGGCGATAAAAATACGCCATTTAAAGCAGTGGATCGCATCAACTATCAAGTCGCACAAGGTGAAGTGCTTGGCATTGTGGGAGAATCGGGGTCAGGTAAATCTGTGAGTTCTCTCGCAATTATGGGGCTAATTGATCATCCAGGACGTGTATCTGCAGAATCCTTGCAATTTGAAAACACAAATTTACTCACTTTAGAGAGTAAAGCTAAACGCCAGCTTATTGGTGCTGATGTAGCAATGATTTTCCAAGATCCGATGACAAGCTTGAATCCAGCTTATACTGTCGGTTTCCAAATTATGGAGGCGTTAAAAACTCATGAAGGCGGTACAAAAAAGGCAAGAAAAGACCGCACTTTAGAGCTTTTAAGATTGGTCGGTATCCCAGATCCTGAATCTCGGATTGATATTTATCCCCATCAGCTTTCTGGCGGAATGAGCCAGCGTGTAATGATTGCGATGGCAATTGCTTGCAGACCTAAATTATTGATTGCTGACGAGCCAACTACTGCATTGGACGTAACCATTCAAGCACAAATTATGGAGCTCTTACTCGAATTGCAGAAAAAAGAATGCATGTCGCTGATTTTGATTACCCATGATCTTGCGCTTGTTGCTGAAGCTGCAGATCGAATTATCGTGATGTATTCAGGACAAATCGTTGAAGAAGGCACCGCAAAAGATATTTTCCGCGAGCCAAAACACCCTTACACTCAAGCCTTATTACGTTCATTACCTGAATTCGCAGAAGGAAAATCTCGCTTAGAGTCATTACAAGGTGTGGTACCTGGAAAATACGATCGCCCAACAGGCTGCTTATTAAATCCTCGCTGTCCTTATGCAACCGAATACTGTCGCCAAGTCGAACCTCAATTGCACCATATCGGTTCGCGTAAAGTAAAATGCCATACTCCGCTGAACGAACAAGGCAATCCTGTTGAATATCAAGGAGCTTAATAATGACGAATGAAGGAAAAGAAAATACGCCATTATTAAATGCGATTGGCTTAAAAAAATATTACCCTGTAAAAAAAGGCTTGTTTGCAAAACCACAGCAAGTAAAAGCGTTAGATGGTGTCTCTTTTCAGCTTGAACGAGGTAAAACTTTAGCTGTCGTGGGAGAATCCGGTTGTGGTAAATCAACGCTAGGGCGTTTATTGACAATGATTGAAGAACCCAGCGAAGGCGAATTGTATTATAAAGGGCATAATTTTTTAGAAAATGCTCATGAAACAAAGGCTCTACGTCGTAAAAAAATTCAAATAGTTTTCCAAAATCCTTATGCGTCATTAAATCCACGCAAAAAAATTGGTTCAATTTTGGAAGAACCATTGATCATCAATACAAAACTTTCTGCCAAAGAACGTCGAGAAAAAGTTTTATCAATGATGGAAAAAGTGGGGTTGCGCGCTGAATTTTATGATCGTTATCCTCATATGTTTTCAGGCGGACAACGCCAGCGTATCGCCATTGCTCGTGGTTTAATGTTAGATCCCGATGTTGTTGTTGCCGATGAACCTGTTTCTGCATTAGATGTTTCCGTGCGTGCGCAAGTACTGAATTTAATGATGGATTTACAAGATGAATTAGGCTTGTCTTACGTTTTCATTTCGCACGATCTTTCCGTGGTAGAGCATATCGCCGATGAAGTGATGGTGATGTATCTAGGTCGTTGTGTTGAAAAAGGAACAAAAGAACAAATCTTCTCTAATCCTCAACATCCTTATACCAAAGCGTTACTTTCAGCGACCCCACGTTTGTCACCAAACTTGCGCCGTGAACGTATAAAGTTGACGGGTGAATTGCCAAGCCCGATTAATCCGCCAAAAGGCTGTGCATTTAATCCTCGTTGTTGGAAAGCAACAGAAAAATGCCGTGAAAATCAACCGCACTTGGAGCAACATATTGATGGCAAATTAATCGCTTGTTTCCATATTGATTAAATTTATTTTGTCAGACTGATAAATAGGCTCATTTTTTCTCTCGCCAATAGGTTGCAAATCGAGGTTTTCCACTATTCGTAAGGCCTCGATATTTATAAGTAATCATTGTTCCAATTGGAGGAGGATTTTCTCGTTCGTTTAAATTAAAACCCGAACCAATTTTAAATTCTCCCCGATGATTTTTACAAGTTAAAGCACCCATCACATTTTCAAATTGTCCTTTGCCTTTATGATGTGCAATGACCGTACATTCTTCATCTTGAGCCGTTTTTAATTTTAAAATTCGATGGCTACGTTTTCGTTCATAAGGTGCATAAGGATCTCGAACAACGACGCCTTCCCCCTTCAAAGACTCGATTTGACTAAGAAACTCATATAAATGCGCTTTATCTCTCACTGGGATTTGTTCAATAATTTCAATGTAAGTTGTTGGATGTTCAAGTAAATACGCTTTCAATTTAGCTAAACGATCAAATAAATTGCCTTCTGCATCAGGCACATCAAAAACATACAATTTCAGTTTTTCCCAACCATCGCCTTTAAAAGATTTTGTGATTGATGAAATTTCTTCAAAATGATTCCGCTCACTAAATAATTCACTATCAATCGCAAAAGGCGGAAAATCCTTAATGAAATAGGATGGCGGTGATAAACGTTGCCCCTGCCGGGTTAATAATTGCTTTCCATCCCAATAACCGCGTACACCATCTAATTTTTCAGACATCACCCAACCTTCTATTGGTTGATTATCGTAGGTATGAAGAAGCATTAAATCTGGGTTAGCCAAAGCGAAAGAGCTCACGAAGAAAAGTAACAAAGTGCGGTAAAATTTCATGATGTTTTTGTAAATTTAAGTGCTGGTCACTTTTCTCAGAATAAGTTTATCTAGAATAATCTAAAAGCACGCAAATTCACTATTACGATCTAAATCGCAAAAAATCATCACTTCATCGGGAAAAGATGAATTTTTATTTACTCTAGCGAAGAATGTTTATCTGCTATACAATGCCATCGAGATTTTATTCCCAACAAGGAGCAATCAATGTATTTAGAGCAAATCAAAGCAGAACTTGTGGAAGCACAAGATGTGTTAAACAAATTTATTTCTGATGAAAATAACATTAAATTAATTCAAGAAGCCGCATTATTAATTTCAAATAGCTTCAAACAAGGAGGCAAAGTGCTTTCTTGTGGTAATGGCGGTTCGCACTGTGATGCGATGCATTTTGCAGAAGAATTAACGGGTCGTTATCGTGAAAATCGTCCTGGCTACCCCGCTATTGCGATTTCAGATGTAAGTCATTTAAGCTGTGTAAGTAATGATTTTGGTTATGAATATGTCTTTTCACGCTATGTTGAAGCGGTGGGTCAAAAAGGTGATGTGTTATTCGGTTTATCAACCTCTGGCAATTCAAAAAACATTTTAAACGCCATTGAAGCTGCAAAAGCAAAAGGCATGAAAGTTATTGCGATGACAGGTAAAGACGGCGGAAAAATGGCTGGATTAGCAGATGTTGAAATCCGTGTACCACATTTCCGTTATGCAGATCGTATTCAAGAAATCCATATCAAAGTCATTCATATTTTAATGATGTTAATTGAGTTTGAAATGGCTAAAGAAGCTTAAAGTGCGGTTGATTTCAATCGAATTTCTAAAATCCCAAATTTTTTTGGGATTTTTTATTCACACCACTTGCATAATTATTCATAAAAATGTAATATTTTTTCATCTTAAAAGACGAGAAAATTGAAATGACTATTCGTGTTAAAAATCTAAATTTCTTTTACGGTTCATCTCAAGCATTATTTGATATTAATCTTGAAGCTAATGAGGGTGATACCGTTGTATTGCTTGGCCCAAGTGGCGCAGGTAAAAGCACATTGATTCGCACATTAAATTTATTAGAAGTACCAAAATCTGGCGAATTAAGTATTGCAAATAATGATTTTAATTTATCCAATGCAATGGCAAATCCCAAAGCAATCCGACAATTACGCCAAGATGTAGGAATGGTATTTCAACAATATCACCTTTGGCCGCACTTAACTGTTATTGAAAACTTAATTGAAGCGCCAATGAAAGTGCGTGGCGTAAGTGAAAATGAAGCCAAAGCAGATGCAATGGAGTTGTTAAAACGTTTACGTTTAGAACAATTTGCAGATCGCTTTCCGTTACACTTATCAGGCGGTCAGCAACAACGTGTTGCAATAGCCCGCGCACTGATGATGAAGCCACAAGTTCTACTATTTGATGAACCAACGGCTGCATTGGATCCTGAAATTACGGCACAAGTTGTAGATATTATTAAAGAATTACAAGAAACCGGCATTACTCAGGTGATTGTGACCCACGAAGTCAATGTTGCACAAAAAGTAGCAACGAAAGTAGTATATATGGAACAGGGAAAAATTGTCGAAATAGGCTCGGCAGATTGTTTTGAAAACCCGAAAACTGAACAATTTAAACAATATCTTTCTCACTAGAGAATAAGGATTTTATTATGAAAAAAACATTATTAACTGCAATTTTATTCGGCGCATCCGTAACAGCAAGCGCACAAGAGCTTACTTTTGCAATGGAACCTAGCTATCCACCATTTGAAACCACAAATGAAAAAGGCGAGATTATTGGTTTTGATGTCGATGTGGCGAATGCAATTTGTAAAGAAATCCAAGCAACCTGTAAATTCAAAGGCGAAGCTTTTGATGCATTAATTCCAAA
The DNA here is from genome assembly GCF_018829755.1 of Haemophilus sp. SZY H8. Classification (NCBI taxonomy): domain Bacteria; kingdom Pseudomonadati; phylum Pseudomonadota; class Gammaproteobacteria; order Pasteurellales; family Pasteurellaceae; genus Haemophilus; species Haemophilus sp. SZY H8. Next base: position 243,979 of record NZ_JAHKJY010000002.1, on the reverse strand, counting down.
TTTAAAAGCAAAACGCTTTGATGCATCCATTTCCGCTATTGATATTACCGATGCAAGAGCAAAACAGGTTTTATTCTCTGATGCATATTACGATAGCACTGCAAGCTATGTAACCCTTAAAGGAAAAGCAACGTTAGAAAGTGCAAAAAATGTTGGCGTTCAAAATGGAACCACATTCCAACAATACACAGTAGCAGAAACCAAACAATATACAACTAAGGCTTATGCTAGCTTACAGAGCGCAATTTTAGACTTAAAGAGCGGTAGAATTGATATGATTTTTGGTGATACCGCAGTACTTGCAGATATGATTAGCAAAGAACCAGAAATGCAATTTGTAGGCGAAAAGGTAGCAAATAAAAAATATTTTGGTAATGGTTTAGGCATTGCAATGCATAAATCAAATAAAGAATTAGCGGAGCAATTAAACAAAGGTTTAGCTGCAATTAAAGCAAATGGTGAATACCAAAAAATCTATGATAAATGGATGACAAAATAATCTATGAGTTCTGATTTTCTTTCTTTAATGTTTACCGCAGCCCTAATGACTTTAGGGCTTGCGGTCTGTTCATTAATCCTAGGGTTATTTTTAAGCCTAATTTTTGCCGTACTTGAAGCAAATCGTTTTGTTGGAAAACCAACGGCAGTATTCATTGCCTTATTGCGTGGCTTACCTGAAATTCTCGTTGTATTACTCGTATATTTTGGTTCCACTGAATTAGTAGAAATGCTAACAGGAGAATACATTGAATTTGGGGCATTTGGCTGCGGTGTATTTGCGCTTTCTCTCATTTTTGCAGCTTATGCTTCACAAACATTACGCGGCGCAATTCAAGCTATTCCGAAAGGTCAATGGGAGTCTGGTGCGGCGTTAGGCTTAAGCAAAAGTTATACGTTCATCCACATTGTCATGCCACAAGTATGGCGTCATGCCTTACCAGGTTTAAGCAATCAATGGCTTGTATTACTAAAAGATACAGCATTGGTTTCATTGATTGGTGTGGACGATTTGATGCGCCAAGCGGATCTGATTAATACCAATACACATCAACCCTTTACTTGGTACGGTATTGCTGCGTTAATTTATTTAGCGGTAACATTAATTAGCCAAGTTGGTATTCGAAAATTAGAGCTACGTTTTACTCGTTTTGAAAGGGGCGTGAAATAATGTTTCAAGAATATTTAAGCGTGATCGCACAAGGGATTCCAACGAGTTTGTTGCTTACAGTCGTATCATTACTGATTGCCTTCTGTTTGGCATTATTTCTCACTTTTTTACTTTCAATGGAAAATAAATGGGTAAAAAGAGCGATTAATTTATACCTTACTTTATTCACTGGCACGCCACTGTTAGTTCAGTTCTTTTTAATTTATGCGGGGCCGGGCCAATTTCAGTGGATTATTGACAGCCCATTATGGTATCTCTTATCCAATGCCTGGTTCTGTGCAGCATTAGCTTTAGCGCTAAACAGTGCAGCCTACTCCACACAATTATTTCATGGTGCAGTGAAAGCCATTCCAAAAGGACAATGGGAAAGTTGTGCAGCATTAGGATTAAACCGCATACAAACTTTAAAAATTTTAATTCCTTATGCCTTAAAACGTGCTTTGCCGTCTTACAGTAACGAAATTATTTTGGTATTTAAAGGCACGGCATTAGCCTCCACTATTACAATTATGGACATTATGGGCTATGCTCGCCAACTTTATGGTACAGAATATGATGCACTGACAATTTACGGCATTGCGGGAGGCATCTATTTAATTATTACGGGTATTGCGACTTTATTGCTACGTAAATTAGAGAAAAAAGTATTGGCATTTGAACGTTTTGAAGTAAGCAAAGCATAAAGTGCGGTAGAATCTTTAGTCATTTTTAAATCCCAACCTAGGTTGGGATTTTTTAATTAAATTTATTTATAAGTCTTAAATTCATTGAAATTGAGAGCAAGCTTAAGTCTCAAAATAGTTACTCTGATATTAATTAGTAATACAGGGAGCCAGAATTCTTTATATTAATAGAGAAGAGGATTTTGAAAGTATTGTTGATTATTGTGGACAGTAAAAAAGAGGGGTGAGTAGAGCAAGAGAGAATGTTTGAACAATAATATAAATAATTTTAAATAGAAGCCGTTAAACATAATCAATTCATAATCTTTTTTTAGAAAGGATTTAATGATAAGACTCTTAGTTATAGAAGATAAATAGACACTAATAATTTGACGTATGGAAGAAGTATAGATTTAGATTTTAGAGATGTAATATGAGTGGTTATTTGGTGGGTCGTGAAGGATTCGAACCTTCGACCAACGGATTAAAAGTCCGCTGCTCTACCGACTGAGCTAACGACCCATAAAAATAAAGAGCGTCTATCATATCCAGTTTATTTTTATATGCAAGAATAAATTTATCTTTTTTCTATGAGTGAGTAAATTATAATCAGAAAATAAAACAGGGCCTATCATTTGATAGGCCCTGTTCCTTGTTAGTATTAAGAATACTAAAAATTAGTATGCTAACACTGCACGACGGTTTTTAGAGTATGCAGCTTCATCGTGACCTTGAACTGCTGGTTTTTCTTCACCGTAAGATACAGTGCTTAATTTACCTGCTTCTACGCCTTTACCTGCTAAGTAACCCTTAACAGCATCAGCACGACGTTGACCTAACGCAATATTGTACTCAGGAGTACCACGTTCGTCGGTGTTACCTTCAACTAATACTTTAGCTGATGGTGTTGCTGTTAAGTATGCTGCGTGTGCATCTAAGATTTGAACGTATTCACCTTCGATGTTGTATTTGTCAAAACCGAAATATACGGTGTTGTAACGTTGTTGAAGATCAGCAACAGAGTATCCACCGAAAGTTTGACCAGCACCATTGCCTGCAGCATCGTTGTTAGATGAGCTACAAGCTGCTAATGCAGCTACAGAACCTGCAACTAATAATGATTTAACAAATTTGTTCATTAGATTTCTCCTCAATGAGTTTTTTTATTTAGTTAAGTATGGCGACCAAGCTGGAAATTTTACTTGGCCATTACTTCCTGGAAGGCTCGCCTTAAAGCGACCATCTGCAGAAACCAATTGTAACACCTTTCCTAGGCCTTGTGTAGAGCTATAAATAATCATAATTCCATTTGGTGAAAGACTTGGACTTTCACCTAAGAATGATGTGCTGAGTACTTCAGAAGCTCCAGTTGTAAGATCTTGTTTAACTACATTATTGTTACCATTAATCATTACAAGGGTTTTACCATCAGCACTAATTTGTGCACTACCACGACCACCAACAGGCGTTGCACTACCACCATTCGCACTCATGCGATAAACTTGTGGTGAGCCCCCTCTATCAGAGGTAAAAAGAATTGAACTACCATCTGGTGACCAAGATGGTTCAGTATTATTACCTGCCCCACGAGTTAATTGAGTTGGTGTACCACCATGAGAATTCATCACATAAATATTTAATAGTCCATCTTGCGAAGAGGCAAACGCTAAACGTGAACCGTCCGGTGAAAATGCTGGTGCACCATTATGACCAGGGAAAGATGCTACCACTTTACGAGCACCAGAATTTAAATCTTGTACAACAAGTTGTGATTTTTTATTTTCAAAAGACACATAAGCTAAACGTTGACCATCTGGAGACCAAGCTGGTGACATAATTGGTTGAGAGCTACGATTTACGATAAATTGATTATAGCCATCGTAGTCTGCAACACGAACTTCATAGGGCTGTGAACCACCATTTTTTTGCACAACATAAGCGATACGAGTTCTAAATGCACCACGGATCGCAGTTAATTTTTCAAAAACTTCATCACTAACAGTATGAGCACCATAGCGTAACCATTTATTTGTCACTGTATAGCTATTTTGCATTAATACCGCTCCAGGCGTACCTGATGCACCAACGGTGTCAATTAATTGATAAGTAATACTATAACCATTACCAGATGGAACAACTTGTCCGACCACAATTGCGTCAATTCCAATATTAGACCAAGCTTCAGGATTTACCTCTGCTGCTGAAGTTGGACGTTGAGGCATCTGAGATACTGCAATAGGATTAAATTTACCGCTGTTACGTAAATCATCAGCAACAATTTTGCTAATATCTTCTGGTGCAGATCCAGCAAACGGCACAACAGCTATAGGACGTGCACCATCAACCCCTTCATCAATTACAATGCGAACTTCATCATCAGCGAATGCATTGTTTGCAACAGCAAGTACAATCGCTAATACGCTCACTAAACGTTTTAATAATTTCATTTTGTTACCTTTAAAATTTAACAATAAATTTTTCTAAAGAATTATCGAATATCAAAATCAATAATTGGCGATTTATATTTCTCATAGATAGCATCAGATGGGGCTGCTGGAACTTTTTTTGTTCTAGCCACCGCACTTAATGCTGCTGTACAAATATCATCAGGACCTGAAATTTTTTGATATCCCAAGATTGTTCCATCTCGACTCAATTGAATTTTAATACGACAAACTTTTCCTGCAAAACTTGGATCTTTTAAGAAACGACGTTGAATCTCTTTCTTAATTACTCCAGCGTATTGATCTCCTACTTTGCCACCATCGCCAGAACCAAGCGCAGCACCGCTACCTTGAGTTCCACCTTTGTTAGCATTTCCGCCTTTAGATGCACTACCGCCACCAATATCTCCGCCATTTAAGAAATCATCTAAACTGGCTTGGTCCGCTTTTCGTTTTGCTGCATCCGCTTTAGCTTTAGCATCGGCAGCAGCCTTAGCTTTCGCCTCTGCATCAGCTTTTGCTTTAGCATCAGCTGCGGCTTTAGCTTTTGCATCGGCTTCAGCTTTTGCTTTAGCATCGGCAGCGGCTTTAGCTTTTGCATCTGCTTCAGCTTTCGCTTTAGCCTCAGCTTTTGCTTTAGCTGCGGCTTCAGCTTTTGCCTTGGCTTCAGCCTCTTGTTTTGCTTTTTGTGCTGCAAGTTCTGCTGCTTTAGCTTTCGCCTCTTCTTCAGCTTGTTTTGCTGCTGCAGCTAAACGTTTAGCTTCTGCATCTGCTTTTAATTTTGCAGCTTCAGCAGCTTGTTTTGCTTTTGCCTCTTCAGCTTGTTTCTGTTTTTCCAACGCTTCTTGACGAGCTTGCTCTTGTTGTTTTTTTATTTCTTGCTGACGTTGCTGTTCTTGCTGACGTTTTAACTCTTCTTGTCGTTGAACTTCCTGTTGACGCTTAATCTCTTCTTGATTAGGTTGTGGCGGTTTTTCTTCAACAACGGGTTCTGGACGTTTCTGTTTATCCGCTTGCCCTTTTTTCTGTTGTTGAATTCTACCCCATTCTTGCGCTGCAGAGCCAGTATCGACCATTACTGCGCCCATAGCATCACCATCACCTTCGCCACCACCCATAATTTCAACTGTATGGTAGAAAGAGCTGACAATCAACAATCCAAACAAAACAAGGTGCATCACTATAGAAATAACAAATGCATTTGCGCCTTTTTTTTGTCGATTATTTTGCACGGTTACCTACTTAGTTAAATTGGGTTTGTCATTAAACCAACAGATTTAATTCCAGCAAGGTGGAGCAGATTAAGTGCTTTAATCACTTCTTCATAGGGAACTTCCTTAGCTCCACCCACTAAAAATAGTGTGTTATTATCTTTATCAAATTCTTGTCGAGATAACTGTGTCACCATTTCTTCCGTTAACCCTTCTTGACGTTCTCCGCCAATAGAAATCGCATATTGTCCAATCCCTGAAACCTCAAGAATTACCGGCACTTTATCTTCATTAGATACATTTTGACTTTGCACTGAATCCGGCAATTCCACTTGTACGCTTTGGCTAATAATTGGTGCTGTTGCCATAAAGATCAACACAAGCACTAACAATACATCCAAAAACGGGACAATATTAATTTCAGATTTAATATCTTTACGCTGACGACGAGCCATAATTCAAATCTCTCTTATTTTTCACCGCACTTAACGAAAGAGTGCGGTGTATTTTTTCTATATTTTAGTGTGGTGCTTTGCCGAAAGCTTGGCGATGTAAAATCGTCGTAAATTCATCAATAAAGTTACCATAATTCTGTTCGATAGCATTCACGCGTAAACTTAAACGGTTATAAGCCATTACAGCCGGAATCGCAGCAAACAAACCGATTGCAGTAGCAATCAAAGCCTCAGCGATACCAGGAGCAACCATTTGTAAAGTTGCTTGTTTAGCACCACTTAATGCCATAAAAGCGTGCATGATACCCCAAACAGTTCCGAATAAACCAATATAAGGGCTAACAGAAGCTACTGTAGCCAAAAATGGTACGCGACTTTCAAGGCTTTCAACTTCACGATTCATTGTAAGATTCATTGCTCGCGTAGTTCCTTTAATAATCGCCTCAGGCGCATCAGGATTCACTTGTTTCAAGCGAGAAAACTCTTTGAAACCAACAAAGAAAATCTGTTCACTACCCGTTAAAATATCACGACGATTTGATAATCCTTCATATAGCTTATTCAAATCCTCACCAGACCAAAAACGGTCTTCAAAAGTATTCGCTTCTTTTAAAGCTGCCGTTAAAACTCGGCTACGTTGAATAATAATTGCCCAAGAAATAATTGAGAATGAAATCAAAATCACAATTACAAGTTGAACAACAATACTTGCTTTTAGAAAAAGATCTAAAAAATTCAATTCTGCAGTCATTGCACACTCCGAAAAGTTTATTTTAGGTTGTAAAACGCAGCTTTTACTTCTTTAGGAAGAGCCACAGGTTTCATATTGCCAAGATGAACACTGGCTACCTTGACTGTAGCCTTTGATAACATCACCGTATCACGTATAAGTCTTTGCTCAAAAAGGATTGTTGCACCTTTTATCTCTATGACATCTGTTTCTACCGTGAGTAAATCATCCAGTTTTGCCGCAACGCAATAATCAATAGCGAGCGATTTGACAACAAACGCGAGTTGTTGTTCTTGTAATAAAGTTTGCTGCGTAAAATTTAACGCTCGCAAATATTCTGTTCTAGCTCGCTCAAAAAAATGCAAATAACGAGCATGATACACAACGCCACCAGCATCAGTATCTTCATAATACACTCGAACGGGAAGATAGAAGGTTTTTTCTGACATTATTAAGCTTTGCCCACCGCAATAGGTCGGATATTTTAGAACCTGTTTTTTAGATAAGCAATATGCCGAAGAAAAAAATCATCCTCGTAAATAAAAATGCTCTACAGAACTAATCAATATAATGATATAAGCAATATAAGGTAAGAAAATTAATTTCCAAATTACGCTTTTAATTTCAAATCCGATTCCATGAATCCAAACCGTAATCAATCCCCAAAAGATCATCAAAATCCACCAAGGAGAATCATTTCGTAACAATGTTGAAAAATTATCAACATTAAAGAAAAATACGGCTGTTAATCCTAGCGCTAAAATAAATGAAAGGGTTCGAAACGAACCCTTATTAATTAATTGATAGAGTGAATGAATCATATTACTCGTCAAATTTTCCTGCTTTTTCTTTGCCAATAGTTAATTTTGCACTAGCAAATATAGCTAATAACACACCCACTACCCAAATTATATATAACATATTAATCTCCTTAGTATAATGAGTGTTTATTTTCGTCAATGAAGTTTGCGTCTAAACGACCGAACATTTTTGTATAGGACCAAATTGTGTAACACAACGATATGGTGACAAAAATAAGTGCTAAGAAGAACATCAATGTTAATGTTAATTCACTCGATGTCGCATCCCACATTAACAAACTTTGTTCAGGATTTGAGCTTGAAGGCATCACAAATGGGAACATAGATACTGCAGCAGTAATAATTACACCAGCCATTGTTAATGCAGAGAAAAAGAATGCGAAACCACAACGATTAGCTTTAGAAAATGCCGCATTTAATAATGCAGCAACTACTGCTAATGCAGGGAAAATCCAAAGAATTGGCATTTCATTGAAATTTCTAAACCACGCACCAGTTTCAACAGCAACTTCTTTATTCATTGGAGAAGATGGCGCGTAGTGATCCACAACACTCGTTACTACATAACCCTCTTTAAAGTATAACCATGCTCCAGCTAATACGAATGCAATTAAAGTCACAATAGCACCGATTTGGCTCACTGAACGAGCGCGATCACGCAATTCTTCGGTTGTTTTCATTTGTAACCAGTTCGCACCGTGAGTCACAAGCATTGATAAGCTAATAACACCACACAATAATGCAAATGGATTTAATAATTCAAAGAATGAACCAGTATAAGTTACTTGAGTCAATTCGTTGAAATGGAATGGAACGCCTTGTAATAAATTACCAAAAGCCACCCCAAATACTAATGATGGTACAAAACCACCTGCGAATAGTCCCCAATCCCAAACAGAACGCCAAGTCGGGTTATCAATCTTTGCACGATATTCAAAACCCAATGGGCGCAAGAATAATGCAGCTAAAACCAATACTAAAGCGATGTAGAAACCTGAGAATGAAACGGCATATACAATTGGCCATGCCGCAAATACTGCGCCGCCTGCAGTTAATAACCAAACTTGGTTACCATCCCAATGGGGGGCAATAGAGTTGATCATAATACGGCGCTCCACTTCTTTTTTGCCTGTTACAGGTAAAAGTGCGGTCACGCCCATATCAAATCCGTCGGTAACAGAAAAACCGATCAACAATACAATAACTAACACCCACCAAATAAAACGTAGAAATTCATAATCAATCATAATTCATCTCCTGCTTATTTAGATGATTGTTCAAAGTAGTATTTGCCGGTTTTTAACGCACTTGGACCCAAACGCGCATATTTAAACATCAAATACATCTCAACAATAATGAACGCAAGATAAAGCGCACAAATTAAACCAATAGAGAACCATAAATCGCCAGTACTTAACTGAGACGCTGATACCCCAACAGGTAAAACTTCATAGATTGCCCAAGGTTGACGACCAGACTCAGCTAAGAACCAACCAAATTCAATTGCTAAGATTGGCAATGGGATACACCAAAGCAATGCTTTAAGCAATAAGCGAGAAGAAGTGACTTTGTTACGTAAATTTTGAACAAATGCGCCGAAGGTCAGTAAAATAATTAAACCACCGGCTGCTAACATCCCACGGAATGCCCAGAAGTTAGGACCTACGTTTGGAATAGTATCGCGAGCAGCTTGTTTAATTTGTTCATCTGTTGCATCTACAACTTTATCTGTGTAACGTTTTAATAATAAACCAAAACCTAAATCACCTTTTACTTCATCAAATTTTGCTTTAGTTTCTGGATTTACGTGGCCTGCTGATTTTTTCTCTGCTTTTAATTGCGTGAATAAATCGTAAGCGACCATACCGTTACGAACACGACCTTCATTTTTCGCTTGAATATCTTTCAAACCAACAATTTCAGTATCTAAAGAACGCGTTGCAATTAAACCACCCAAATATGGGATCTCAATCGCAAAATCATTTTTCATTTCTGCAGTATTTGGAATTGCAACTGGATGAAATGGCGCTGGCGCAGGATGAGTTTCAAACTCAGCTTCCATTGCAGCCAATTTCACTGGTTGTGCTTTACCAATGTCGTAACCTGATTCATCCCCCATAATTAACACAGCCGATGCCGCGATAAAACCAAAGGTTGCAGCAACAGAGAATGAACGTTTGGCAAAACCAATATCACGACCTTTTAATAAATAGAATGCACTAATACCTAATACAAACATTGCACCAGTCGAATAACCTGCTGTTAACGTGTGCAAGAATTTACTTTGAGCAACAGGATTTAACCAAAGATCTAAAAAGCTCGTCATTTCCATACGTACTGTCTCAAAATTAAATTCTGAGCCAGCTGGAGACTGCATCCAACCATTAGCAACTAAAATCCACATTGCAGATAAGTTCGAACCGAAAGCTACGCAATATGTAGCAAGTAAGTGTTTACCTTTAGTTAAACGATCCCAACCAAAGAAGAATAACCCCACAAAAGTTGATTCTAAGAAAAAGGCTAGTAACGCTTCAATCGCTAATGGCGCACCAAAAATATCACCTACATAATGAGAATAATAAGACCAGTTAGTACCGAATTGGAATTCCATAATGATACCTGTGGTCACCCCAAGGGCAAAGTTAATACCAAATAACTTCCCCCAGAATCTTGTCATATCTTTATAAACTTCTTTGCCTGTCGCCACATAGATGGTTTCCATAATCACAAGGACGAATGACAAACCTAATGTCAGCGGCACGAAAATGAAGTGATACAACGCAGTTAAAGCAAACTGCAAGCGAGAAAGGTCAACGACGTCCAACATTCTCAACTCCTCTGTATAAACAACATTAGTTCCAACAATGATTAAAAAGGCAGAGCCTTAAATAACCCCTAATCACTCAACTTAATTAGTTAAGCCTAAATTGGTTTATCTACATAATCACTACACAACGATGAAAAATAGAAAATTACTACAAAGATAACCCAAATTGGTGGCTATTTTACTACTAAACGTAAGGATAAAAAATACTAAAAAACGTTATCTGGTTCATATTTTTGATGTAAGTTATGAAATACCTATTATTTGTTAAAGTTTGTAAAATTGATCTATATCAAATTTGTGACTTTTTCAAAAAAATATAGCTCTAGTTTAGATTCTATTATTAATTAGCATAGTAAAATCCGTTTAAGTCTGGACATATTGATTGTATTTTGTTATTTTCTTACTATCTTCAGTTTTGAAATTTTCTAGGATAAAGAGAAGAAAGGATCTAAAAATGAAAAAAACATTCCTTATTTTGACTGCATTTTTCTCTGTCATATCACCTACTGTTTTAGCTGTGCCTAACTCGGTTCCACAGCAATGTGAACAGTTGTTTAAAGAAACAGAAAGTTTAATAAATCAGGCCGAGAGACAGCCTGGTACACATATTCAGGTAAATAAAATTAAAAGTAAACTTAACCAGAGTAAACAACAAATTCTACAAATGGAACTTGCTACTCAATTGAAAAGCTGTGAGCTTGGTTTAGCAAAATTAAGTAATTTGAAAAGTTATAGTGAATAGTAAAAAGCCTTATTGAATACAATAAGGCTTTTTATATTGGAGTTTATTCCACTTGGTTAAAACTCGAGTAATTAGAATTTAAGGATTACATGATGAATAGAGCAATACCTTTGTTAGGGATTACCGGTTATAGCGGTAGTGGTAAAACAACATTATTAGAAAAACTTATCCCAGAACTTATCGCTCGTCACATTCGCGTTTCGGTGATTAAACATAGCCATCATAATATGCAAGTTGATAAAGAAGGAAAAGATAGTTGGCGCATGAAAGAGGCGGGTTCTTCTCAAGTCATTTTAGCGAATGATGAACGCTGGGCGATCATGACGGAAATACCAAAACCTGTTTCATTGGATTATTTAGCAAAACAATTTGACCGAACTTTAACGGATTTAGTGTTGGTGGAGGGCTTTAAACAAGAGCCTATTCCAAAGATTTTGCTTCACCGTCAAGAAATGACAAAACCTTTGCCTGAAATTGACGAATATGTCGTGGCGGTTGCGACGAATTATCCCCTTGAAATTGACCGCACTTTGTTGGATATTAACCGCATTCCGCAAATTGCCGATTTTATTGAAAATTGGTTGCACCATTTTCACGGAGCACGATGACTGAATCCAATGCCTATCGCGGTTTAGCTTGGGTCGCTGCAATGGCGCTTTTTATGCAGAGCCTAGATGCCACTATTCTTAATACCGCCTTACCGGCGATATCCTCCGATTTACATAAACCCGCCTTTGAAATGCAAATGGCGATTATTGCTTATTCTTTAGCCGTTGCGTTATTTATTCCTCTTACCGCTTGGGCGGCAACAAAATTTGGGACATTGACCGTTTTTCGCGCAGCTGTGTTGACTTTTATTTTAGGTTCTATCGCTTGTGCTGTAGCTCCTAATTTAGAAAGTTTAATCTTAGCCAGAGTGATTCAGGGGATAGGTGGTGCCTTTATGATGCCAGTGGCGCGTTTAGCTATTATTCAAGCTGTTCCCAAACAACAATTAGTTAATGCTTGGAATTTAATGGCAACTGCAGGTTTGATCGGACCAATTCTAGGGCCTATTTTAGGTGGATGGTTAGTCATTCACGCTAGTTGGCACTGGATTTTTTTAATTAATATTCCAATTGGTGCACTAGGAATTTTGGCATCAGGCAGCGTGATGAACAATATCAAAGGCGAGTCAGAGAAACTGGATTGGACTGGTTTTTTACTCTTTGCATTAGGGTTAGTTGGCATCACACTTGGTTTGGATTTACTCGGCGAAAGTCAGCATAGTGTAATTACAACCTATAGCGTGTTAGTTGTTGGTGTTCTGTTACTTGTGGCGTATTGTAGTTATGCTAAAAACAATGAAGATGCCATTTTACCTTTATCCCTTTTCCGAGCTCGTACATTTAGATTAGGCATTATTGCCAATATTTTTATCCGATTATCTGCATCTGGTGTTCCCTTTTTATTGCCTTTGATGTTCCAATTATCTTTCGGTTACAGTGCTGAAATGTCAGGCTGGCTATTAGCACCGATTGCGCTAATTTCTGTGATTTTAAAAATATTAATCGGACGAATTTTAAATCGTTGGGGCTATAAAACAACGCTAATTTCATCCGCACTTTTGATGGCTGGCTCTGTGATTTCAATGGCTTGGTTAGATAAACAAAGTTCTCTGACTTGGATTATTTGTAATCTTATGTGGTACGGTGCCTGTATGTCGATGATTTTTACTTCAATCAATACTCTGACTGTGGGGGATCTTTCAAAACAACAGGCTGGCACAGGTTCTACAGTATTAAGTATTGTGCAGCAAGTTGGGATTGGATTTGGTATTGCTATTTCATCGATAATTTTAAATCTCTATAGACATTTCTTTAGCGAAAGTGATGGTTTACAACGGGCTTTTAGCTATACGTTTTTAACCTCATCGCTTTTTGCAATCGCCTTAGTTTGGTCGCTTATGAAATTACATAAAAATGATGGCGATCATTTACGGAAGAATCCTTAGATTAATTTGTTATAATCCATGGAATTTTTTTATTTAAAAAAAGCGACATTTGCTTATATCTTATTAAACATTTATTTTAGATAGGATTTATCTAGCATCTTGGTTATATGACAAGGATCGAATAAATCTCTGCCAACAAAGTGAGGAACTATCATGAAGCTAAAAGCTACACTAACTCTTGCGGCTGTAACGCTTGTATTAGCCGCCTGTGATCAATCAGGTTCAGCAAATAAACCGACCGCACAAGCTGAAACTAAATCAGCATCTAACAACACTTTCGTTTACTGTACAGCAAAAGCACCTTTAGGATTTAGCCCTGCACTTGTGATGGAGGGAACATCTTATAATGCAAGCTCACAACAAGTGTATAACCGCTTAGTTGAATTTAAAAAAGGCTCAACAGATATTGAACCAGCCTTAGCTGAAAGCTGGGAAATTAGCGATGATGGTTTAACTTATATATTCCATTTAAGAAAAGGTGTTAAATTCCATACAACAAAAGAATTTACCCCAACACGTGATTTTAATGCGGATGATGTTCTATTCTCATTCCAACGTCAGTTAGATCCAAATCATCCATATCACAATGTATCTAAAGGGACCTATCCATATTTCAAAGCAATGAAATTCCCTGAATTGTTAAAATCAGTGGAGAAAGTAGATGACAACACAATTCGTATTACCTTGAACAAAAAAGATGCGACTTTCTTGGCAAGTTTAGGTATGGATTTTATTTCTATTTATTCCGCAGAATATGCGGATGCAATGTTGAAAGCTGGTAAGCCTGAAACAATTGATAATCGCCCAGTGGGAACTGGGCCATTTGTTTTTGTTGATTACAAAACGGATCAAGCTGCTCAATATGTAGCAAATGAAAACTATTGGAAGGGTAGAACACCATTGGATCGTTTAGTTATCAATATTGTGCCAGATGCGACAACACGTTATGCAAAATTACAGGCGGGCTCTTGTGATTTAATTTTATTCCCGAATGTAGCGGATTTAGCCAAAATGAAAACAGATCCAAAAGTACAACTTTTGGAACAAAAAGGTTTGAACGTGGCGTATATTGCATTCAATACCGAAAAAGCACCGTTTGATAATGTCAAGGTTCGTCAAGCACTGAACTATGCAGTAGATAAAAAAGCGATTATTGAAGCGGTTTACCAAGGCGCAGGTACACCAGCTAAAAATCCACTTCCTCCAACAATTTGGAGTTACAACGATGAAGTTCAAGATTATCCGTACGATCCAGAAAAAGCAAAACAACTTTTAGCAGAAGCAGGTTACCCAAATGGTTTTACAACAGATTTTTGGATTCAACCTGTTGTACGATCTTCTAACCCAAATCCCAAACGTATGGCTGAACTTATCATGGCTGACTGGGCAAAAGTTGGTGTAAAAACTAACCCAGTTACCTATGAATGGGCGGATTACCAAAAACGTGCGAAAGCGGGTGAGTTAACTGCGGGTATCTTTGGTTGGTCTGGTGATAATGGTGATCCTGATAACTTCTTATCTCCATTATTGGCAAGTTCAAATGCGGGTAATTCCAATATGGCTCGTTTTAAAAATCCAGAATTTGATGCATTACTAGATAAAGCAATCGGATTAACAAATAAGGAAGAACGCACCGCACTTTATAAACAAGCACAAGTTATCGTTCATAATCAAGCACCTTGGATTCCAGTGGCGCATTCTGTTGGTTTTGCACCACTTAGTCCACGCGTAAAGGGCTATGTACAAAGCCCATTTGGCTATGATTCATTCTATGGTGTGAGTGTTGATAATAAGTAAGTAATATTTTAAAGCCTTAGTTTTATACTAAGGCTTTTATTTTGACGGAGGGAAAATGGATTTACATCATATTCGTGAAGAATATAGAAAACGTGTGTTATCACAACAAAATTGTCAAGATAATCCGATTTCGCAATTTGAATTGTGGATGAATGAGGCTATTAATAGCCAGGTTTGCGAACCGACAGCAATGAATATCTCGACAGTAGATAAAGAGGGGAGACCTAGTAGTCGAGTCGTCTTGTTGAAAGAGGTTAATTCAGAGGGTTTTGTCTTTTTTACGAATTATCATAGTCATAAAGGACAAAATATAGCCAATAATCCCAATGTGGCAATTACTTTTTTCTGGCCTGAGTTAGAACGTCAAGTTCGAATTGAAGGGAAAGCGGAAAAAATTCCTACAGAACAATCAGATGCGTATTTTGCTAGTCGTCCTTATACCAGTCAGATAGGGGCTTGGGCAAGTGAGCAAAGTACGGTTATTTCGGGCTATAAATTTTTATTAAGCAAAGCAGCATTAATTGCCGCTAGATATCCATTTCATGTACCACGGCCGATGCATTGGGGAGGTTATTTAATTCGTCCAGAAATAGTTGAGTTTTGGCAAGGTCGTCTAAGTCGTTTACATGATCGGATTTATTATAGAAAAGGAAATGGCAATTGGATCCGTGAAAGGTTATCACCTTAAATTTTGAATTTGGTTGCTTTAAGAGAAATTAGGTTAAGTATAAAAATACTTAACCTAATTAATATAAATAATTTTTGAGTAATTGTTTAACCAGCAATTATCCAAAGTCCACCTAACATATCAAGCATTAGGTTATTTAAGAATAATAAGATAAATACGACGACCATAGGGGAAAAATCAATCATGCCAAATGTTGGCAAGAATCGACGGATAGGTCTTAAAAGTGGTTCTGAAAGTTGATAAAATGCATAAATCACAGGGCTATTGCCACGATTAAACCAACTTAAAACAGCGCCAATAAAAAGCACATAAAAAATTGCTAAACCAATGCTTTTCAATACAGTTAACACACCCAATACTAAGAGTACATTTACTGATAAACCAAAATAAATAATACCTTTCAACATACCGATAATAAATATTAGCAGTAAAGCAGAAGTATCGATATTTTTCACAGTAGGCGCAATTTTACGCAGAGGTTTTAATACTGGATCAGTCATTTTTACTGCAAATGTTGAAACAGGGTTGTAATAATCCACTCGAGCAAACTGTAACCAAGCTCGTAAGATTAAGACAAGTGCATAAAGATTAATAATTGATCCAATAAATAATGCGGTTTGGGATAATTCCATCATAACCATCCTTTTCTTCTAAAATAAATATATGGTGTCAATGCTGCGGCGATCATTAATCCAATTGCCATTGGATAACCATATTTAAAATGTAATTCAGGCATAAAATCAAAGTTCATACCATAAGTGGATGCAACTAATGTTGCAGGAAGGAACATCACAGAAACAACTGAGAAGAATTTCATAATTTTGTTCTGTTCAATATTGATGTAACCCATTGCAGCTTGCATTAAAAAGTTTACTTTTTGGAACAATGATTCATTATGAGGCTGTAAAGATTCAATATCTCGTAATATTTCTCGTGCTTGTTCTAACTGGTTTGTTGGTAAGCGCGTTTTGCGAACCAAGAAACCTAATGCTCGTTGGGTATCCATCAAGCACAAACGAACTTTTGAGCTCGTATCTTCTTGTTCCGTGAGCGTATTTAATGCTTCATCAAAGGCTTCATCTTGTTTTCCGTTTAAAATAACGCGACTCAACTCTTCCAAATCTGCATAAACGTTTTCAATCACGTCCGCTAATTGCTCAATTTTCGTTTCAAATAAATCCAGTAAAACTTCATAGGAATTACATTCTAACAAACGCTGGCTACGTGAACGCATACGATATAAACGGAATGCTGGTAGCTCGCGATCACGCAACGTAAATAAACGACCATCACGAATAGTAAAAGCGACGCTCGCTAAATCAGCATAATTGTCTTCATCTTCGCAATAAAAAAATGAGTGAAGGTGTAAACCATCTTCGTCTTCAAAGAAACGGGCGGAAGCTTCGATATCTTCCAATTCTAGAAAAGATGCTAAGCTCTGGCCTAAGCCTTCTTGTAGCATTTCACGTTCTTCGCCTGTCGGCTCAAGTAAATCAAGCCAAATGGCAGTATTGAGATCAGTTTGGTCTTCGTCAATGCGAACCAAGCGGGAATCATTGATAGCAAACGCGTTGATCATTTCATACTCCTTATAGGATTATGAACAGCTAACAGTGAACAAATTAAAGAAGAAACGAAAGTGCGGTGAAAAATCGCAAAGTTTTCGTTAAGAGATGCCGAAACAACGGTAAATTTACCGGCGAACGCGCGCCGATAATAAAAGGCGGGCGTCTAGAGCGATATTCGGTATCGACTATGACTGTCCAAAGTGTGTGTCCTTCTCGTTAAAAAATCGGGCGAATGTTACGCTTGAAAGCGGTGTTCGTCAAGTTTTAATCTTAATAAAAAAGGGCAAAATTGCCCTTATAATTAGTTTGTATATTGATTAATCGCAGCGGATACTTCTTGATCTTGATAAATGTTATTCACAATATCGTTAAATGTTTGAGACAGAACTTTTTGAATTTCGTCATTATCCGCGTTTAATGCGCCTTCTTGTGAACGAGTAGCATTAAATGCTTTGTTATATGAGCCTTTCGCGCCTTGAACATAAACAGTTGCTTGAATTTTGGTATTAAGTTTATAACGAAGATTACCTTGTTCTACTTGCGTAGCAAATTCACGCACATCCACAGTTACCCACGCATTTGATCCATTGGATTGCCCAATTCTGAAACCTTTACTAATAAGATTTTGTTGCATCACTTGTTGGAATAATTGTGTAACACTCGGTGATGAATTTAATTTAATGAGTTCTCCACGCTTGGTATAGCTCGCGATATCTTGCGTTGTGCGGCTATCTTTCGTTGTTACATACACAATCGCATTTTGATTAATGTTCATTGTGGCATTCGGTGCTGGTGGTGTGAACGTTAATGTATTTGATTGTGCTTGGCAGCCAGCAAGGAACAGCGTGGCGGCTGCAATACTTACTGCTGATAATGTTTTGATTTTGTTTGATAATGTCATAATTTCCCCAATGAGCCAGTTAAAACTGTGTTATTCTTGCAAACTTCATTGCTAATGTATAGCGTTTCATTGTGATTTTGTGGAGATTTATGATGTCTGTTCAACAAACTATCGAACAAAAAATTCAACTAGAATTTCAACCGCACTTTTTTAGTGTAGAAAATGAAAGCCACTTACATAGTTCTGGTCGTGGCGAGGAATCTCATTTTAAATGTGTGATTGTGAGTAATGTTTTTGAAGGAATGCGTAAAGTACAGCGTCATCAACGTGTTTATCAATTGCTTGCAGATGAGCTTAATGGCGGTATTCATGCGTTAGCGTTGCACTTGTTTACTGCAGAGGAATGGGGAGAGTTAAATGAGAAAATTCCCGCTTCAACGAAATGCGCAGGCGTTGGACATTAATTTTTTATGTTATGAAGATGTAACATTTTTTTGATATATCGCAAAAGGTTTTTACAAAAAAGTAGGCGTTTAAGTAGCGAAAAAAGCAGATTTTCGCTAGAATAAGGCGTTTAATTTTATCCAAATTCAATTTCTCGATAAGCATGTTTATCGTGAAGTTAACCGATTTGAGTTTTTTATTTTTGTGGCATTGATGTCTTTCTAAAGGTGCTTTGTCACGCTCAAACACGAGATTGCATTTAACTTGCTTATTTGCAATTGTATTTTTAACCTTGAAAAGTAGTGCAAACAGTATGATTACAATTAAGAAAGGCTTGGATCTCCCAATTGCGGGAAAACCAGCACAAGTAATCCACAACGGAAATGTTGTGAATCAAGTTGCGATTCTAGGTGAGGAGTATGTGGGGATGCGTCCTTCGATGAAGGTGCGCGAAGGCGATGTTGTAAAGAAAGGCCAAGTGCTTTTTGAAGACAAGAAAAATCCTGGTGTGATTTTTACAGCCCCTGCAAGTGGTACTATCACTGTAATCAATCGTGGTGAGAAGCGTGTATTACAATCTGTCGTAATTAATGTGGAAGGAAATGAGCAAATCACTTTCGCAAAATATAGTACAGAACAATTGAATACGCTTTCTTCTGAACAAGTAAAACAAAACCTTGTTGAATCAGGTTTATGGACTGCATTACGTACTCGTCCATTTAGCAAAGTACCTGCGATTGATAGTGAACCAGCCTCAATTTTCGTGAATGCAATGGATACCAATCCATTAGCCGCAGATCCTGCAATCGTGCTAAAAGAATTTTGGCAAGATTTCACGAATGGTTTAACAGTATTAAGTCGTTTATTCCCTTCAAAACCGTTACACTTGTGTAAAGCAGGTGATACCAATATCCCAACTGTTGATCTTGAAAATTTACAGATTCATGATTTTGGTGGCGTCCACCCAGCTGGTCTTGTTGGTACTCATATTCATTTTATTGATCCTGTTGGTGTAAATAAAACTGTATGGCACATCAATTATCAAGATGTGATTGCAGTGGGTAAATTATTTACAACAGGTGAGCTTTATGTTGAACGTGTAATTTCTCTTGCTGGTCCGCAAGTGAAAGAGCCTCGTTTAATTCGCACTGTAATTGGTGCTAATCTCTCTCAATTAACCCAAAATGAATTAAGTGCGGGTGAAAATCGCGTAATTTCTGGTTCAGTGCTTTGTGGACAAACTGCAAAAGGTGCGCATGACTATTTAAGTCGCTATGCATTGCAAGTCTCGGTAATCGCTGAAGGTAATGAGAAAGAATTCCTAGGCTGGATTACACCTCAATCAAATAAATATTCAATTACTCGTACAGTGTTAGGTCACTTCGGTAAGAAATTATTCAACTTCACTACGGCTGAAAATGGTGGTGAGCGTGCAATGGTTCCAATTGGTAGCTATGAGCGTGTTATGCCGTTGGATATTTTACCGACATTATTATTACGTGATTTAATCGTGGGTGATACCGATGGTGCGCAAGCGTTAGGTTGTCTTGAATTAGATGAAGAAGACTTAGCGTTATGTTCTTTCGTTTGCCCGGGCAAATATGAATACGGTTCAATCTTGCGTCAAGTATTAGATAAGATTGAGAAGGAAGGTTAAAAATGGGTTTAAAAAATCTTTTTGAAAAAATGGAACCCGCGTTTTTACCAGGTGGTAAATACAGCAAGCTTTATCCGATCTTTGAATCGATTTATACCTTGCTTTATACACCAGGTACGGTAACGCACAAAAATACTCACGTTCGTGATGCGTTAGACTCAAAACGTATGATGATTACGGTTTTCCTTGCGTTGTTCCCTGCGATTTTCTACGGGATGTACAATGTGGGTAACCAAGCGATTCCAGCCTTAAATCAATTAGGCAATTTAGATCAACTAATTGCTAACGATTGGCACTATGCACTTGCAAGTTCATTAGGTTTAGATTTAACTGCCAATGCAACTTGGGGCTCGAAAATGGCGCTGGGAGCGATCTTCTTCTTACCAATTTACTTAGTGGTTTTTACCGTTTGTACAATTTGGGAATTGTTGTTCTCAGTGGTGCGAGGTCATGAAGTAAATGAGGGGATGTTCGTTTCAACCATTTTATTTGCGTTAATCGTTCCACCAACATTGCCATTATGGCAAGCCGCATTAGGTATTACTTTTGGTATCGTTGTTGCAAAAGAAATTTTTGGTGGCGTTGGTCGTAACTTCATGAACCCTGCACTTGCAGGCCGAGCTTTCTTGTTCTTCGCCTATCCAGCTCAAATTTCAGGTGATACTGTTTGGACTGCTGCTGATGGTTTCTCTGGTGCAACCGCACTTTCACAATGGTCACAAGGTGGTCAGGGAGCATTACAACATACAGCCACTGGCGCTCCAATCACTTGGATGGATGCTTTTGTTGGTAACTTACCTGGTTCAATGGGTGAAGTTTCTACGCTTGCAATTTTAATCGGTGGCGCAGTGATTGTGTTCACTCGTATTGCTGCATGGCGCATCATTGCTGGTGTGATGATTGGTATGATTGCAACTTCAACTCTATTCAATTTAGTGGGTTCTGATACTAACCCAATGTTCTCAATGCCTTGGCATTGGCACCTTGTTTTAGGTGGATTTGCATTAGGTATGGTATTTATGGCAACAGACCCTGTTTCAGCATCCTTTACCAATGCAGGTAAGTGGTGGTACGGTGCATTAATTGGTGTAATGGCTGTATTAATTCGTACTGTAAACCCAGCTTATCCGGAGGGAATGATGTTAGCGATTTTATTTGCAAACTTATTTGCACCGATTTTCGACTACATCGTTGTTCAAGCAAATATCAAACGTCGGAGAGCAAGAACAAATGGCTAAGTTTAATAAAGACAGCGTTGGTGGTACAGTTACCGTTGTTGTATTGCTAAGTTTAGTGTGTTCTATCATTGTTTCCGGTGCCGCGGTGGCATTGAAATCGAAACAAGATGAGCAAAAAGCACTGGACGTTCAACGTAATATTTTAACGGTTGCTGGCTTAATGAAAGAAGATAATGCTTCCGTCATTAAAGACACTTATAACAAGTTTATTGAACCACGTTTAGTGGATTTGCAAAGTGGTGATTTTGTTCAAGCATCAAAAGAGGATGTAGAAAAATTTGATCCAAAAACAGCAGTAAAATCGACCGCACTTAGTCAAGCCATTCCGGTGGAACAAGATAAAGCCGGAATTAAAGTGCGTGCCAATCAAGCGCGAGTTTATCTTGTAAAAGATGAACAAGGTCAAGTCAATCAAGTCATATTGCCGATGTACGGTCGCGGTTTATGGTCAACAATGTACGGTTTTGTTGCGGTTGCCCCAGATGCCAATACCATCAAAGGCATTACTTACTATGATCAAGGTGAAACAGCAGGTCTTGGTGGTGAAATTGCCAATCCGCGTTGGCAAGCACTTTTCGTAGATAAAAAACTGTTTGATGATGATCAACGTGTGGCTATTCGTATTGCTAAAAATGCTTCTTCTAACAAAGAATACGGTGTTGATGCTTTATCAGGTGCAACTTTAACCTCAAATGGTGTGCAAGGTTCCTTTGATTATTGGTTTAGTCAAAACGGTTTTGGTCCATTCTTAGCAAAATTTAAAGCGGGGGCAAGATAATGGCTGATGCAAAAAGCAATTTAAAAGCACTTTTGCTTGATCCGATCGTAAAAAATAACCCGATTGCGCTGCAAATTTTGGGTATTTGTTCTGCATTAGCGGTCACAACTCAATTACAAACCGCGATCGTTATGGCCATTGCGGTAAGTTTAGTAACTGGTTTTTCCAGTATGTTTATTTCAATGATTCGTCATTACATTCCAAATAGTATTCGTATCATTGTACAACTGGCAATTATCGCTTCTTTGGTAATCTTAGTTGACCAAGTATTGAAAGCTTTTGCTTATGGTTTATCTAAGCAGCTCTCGGTATTTGTAGGCTTGATTATTACTAACTGTATCGTGATGGGCCGGGCAGAAGCTTTTGCGATGAAATCTCGTCCACTTGAGAGCTTTGTTGATGGTATCGGTAACGGTTTAGGTTACGGTGCAATTTTATTAATTGTTGCAACGTTACGTGAGTTAATCGGTTCTGGTCGTTTACTTGGCTTTCCAGTATTCCAAACCATTCAAGACGGTGGTTGGTATCAACCAAACGGCTTGTTCCTTCTTGCACCAAGTGCGTTCTTTATTATCGGCTTCATCATTTGGGGTTTAAGAACGTGGAAACCTGAGCAACAGGAGAAATAATCAATGGAACATTATATTAGCCTATTTGTGAAGGCGATCTTCATTGAAAATATGGCGCTTTCTTTCTTCTTAGGGATGTGTACTTTCCTTGCTGTATCAAAAAAAGTGTCAACCGCATTCGGCTTAGGGGTTGCAGTAACAGTTGTGCTTGGCATTTCTGTGCCAGCGAACCAATTTGTATTTGAACATGTGTTAAAAGATGGCGCCTTAGTTGAAGGGGTAGATTTATCCTTCTTAAGCTTTATTACGTTTATCGGTATTATCGCGGGTATCGTTCAAATTCTTGAAATGACGCTCGATAAATTCTTCCCAGCACTGTATAACGCATTGGGGATTTTCCTTCCGCTTATTGCCGTAAACTGTGCGATCTTTGGTGGCGTATCCTTTGCGATTCAACGTGAATATACCTTCGCAGAATCTGCCGTGTACGGTATTGGTGCAGGCTTGGGGTGGATGTTAGCAATTGTTGCGCTTGCAGGTTTAACTGAAAAAATGAAATATGCTGATGTACCAGCAGGCTTGAAAGGATTAGGAATAACCTTTATTTCTGCTGGATTGATGGCGCTTGGCTTTATGTCATTCTCTGGTATTCAATTATAAGGAGGCATAAATGAGCGAATCTTCAATTTTATTATTAGGTGTTGCAGCATTTACCGCTATTATTTTAGTACTCGTTGCGATTATCTTGTTTGCCAAGTCAAAACTAGTCGATTCTGGTGATATTACTATTGGTATCAATAACGATCCAGAGAAAGCGATTACATTACCTGCAGGTGGCAAATTATTAGGTGCTCTAGCGAGTAAAGGTATTTTCGTGTCTTCTGCTTGTGGTGGCGGCGGCTCTTGTGGTCAATGTGTGGTAAAAGTGAAAAATGGTGGCGGAGAAATTCTTCCAACCGAACTTTCTCACATTAACAAACGTGAAGCAAAAGAAGGTTATCGTCTAGCTTGTCAAGTTAACGTGAAAGGTAATATGGAAGTTGAACTTCCAGAAGAAATCTTCGGCGTGAAAAAATGGGAATGTACTGTTATTTCTAACGATAACAAAGCAACCTTTATCAAGGAGCTTAAATTGGCTATTCCTGAAGGCGAGGAAGTGCCATTCCGCGCGGGTGGATATATCCAAATCGAAGCTGATCCACACGTGGTGAACTATAAAGATTTCGATATTCCTGAAGAATACCACGAAGACTGGGATAAATATGATTTATGGCGTTATGTCTCTAAAGTTGACGAGCATATTATCCGTGCTTACTCAATGGCTTCATACCCAGAAGAGAAAGGCATTATTATGCTTAACGTTCGTATTGCAACGCCTCCTCCGCGTCAACCTGATGCACCTCCAGGTCAAATGTCTTCATACATTTGGTCATTAAAAGCGGGTGATAAAGTCACTATTTCTGGTCCATTTGGTGAATTCTTTGCGAAAGAAACTGATGCTGAAATGGTATTTATCGGTGGTGGTGCGGGTATGGCTCCAATGCGTTCTCATATTTTTGACCAGTTAAAACGTCTTCATTCTAAACGTAAAATGTCGTTCTGGTATGGTGCACGTTCTAAACGTGAAATCTTCTATCAAGAAGACTTTGACCAATTACAAGCTGAAAATCCAAACTTTGTATGGCATGTTGCATTATCGGACGCATTGCCTGAAGATAATTGGACCGGCTATACAGGCTTTATTCACAATGTGCTTTATGAAAACTACTTGAAAAATCATGAAGCACCAGAAGATTGTGAATACTATATGTGTGGACCTCCGGTGATGAATGCAGCTGTAATTAAAATGTTGAAAGATCTTGGTGTTGAAGATGAAAACATTTTATTAGATGACTTTGGTGGCTGATTTTAGTTAATCAATTCATCATAAAAACTGACCGCACTTTGTGATGAAGTGCGGTCAAAATTTAAGGTATTTTTAGAAAATTTTCTATGATTACAGGTAAGTTTTGTTGAGTTTGCCAGTAATTCACAGATGTAGGAAATCCAGATGAAAAAATTAATAAGCGGTATCATGGCGGTAGCAATGGCATTAAGTCTTGCAGCCTGTCAAAAAGAAACAAAAGTTATCTCATTAAGTGGTAAAACAATGGGAACAACTTATCATGTTAAATACCTTGATGAAGGCTCAATGAAAGCAACATCTGAAAAGACGCATGAAGAAATTGAAGCAATCTTAAAAGATGTAAACGCGAAAATGTCCACTTACAAAAAAGATTCGGAACTGAGCCGTTTCAATCAAAATACCCAAGTGAATACACCGATTGAAATTTCAGCAGATTTTGCCAAAGTATTAGCTGAAGCGATTCGTTTAAACAAAGTGACTGAAGGTGCATTGGATGTAACTGTTGGTCCTGTTGTGAATTTATGGGGATTTGGTCCTGAAAAACGCCCAGAAAAACAACCTACGCCAGAACAATTAGCTGAACGCCAAGCTTGGGTTGGTATTGATAAAATTGCCCTCGATATGAGTGGTGCAAAACCGACATTAAGCAAAGCACTTCCTCAAGTTTATGTCGATTTGTCCTCGATTGCTAAAGGCTTTGGCGTTGATCAGGTGGCTGAAAAGTTAGAACAACTAAATACTCAGAATTATATGGTTGAAATCGGTGGTGAAATTCGTGCGAAAGGAAAAAATATTGAAGGCAAACCTTGGCAGATCGCAATCGAAAAACCAACTACAACAGGTGAAAGAGCGGTTGAAGCTGTAATTGGATTAGACAACATGGGAATGGCAAGTTCTGGCGATTATCGTATTTACTTTGAAGAAAATGGTAAACGCTTTGCTCATGAAATTGATCCGAAAACAGGTTACCCAATTCAGCATCATTTAGCCTCAATTACGGTCCTTGCGCCAACCTCAATGACTGCAGATGGCTTATCAACAGGTTTATTTGTGCTGGGTGAAGACAAGGCGTTAGAAGTGGCAGAGAAAAATAATATTGCCGTTTACTTAATCATTAAAACAGATAATGGTTTTATCACAAAATCATCCTCTGCTTTCAAAAAATTAACAGAAACAAAAGAATAGTTATGCAAACTTTATTTTTTACTTTAATCGCTTTTGTCGCAATTATATTGTTGATGTCTATCGGATTTATTATCAAAAAACAAAGTTTAAAAGGCAGCTGCGGTGGTTTATCTGCCCTTGGTATTGCCAAAGCTTGCGATTGTGATAAACCGTGTGACACGCTTCAATCAAAATTAGATGCGGGCGATGAACAAGCGAAAGCTGAATATGAGCAAAAATTTGCGAAAAAAGATGATGATTCGCAATTTTATGAAGTGAAATAACTTGCTCAAAAATGACCGCACTTTATGTGCAAAATAAAATTAACGGCAAAATTATTTTGCCGTTTTCTCATTCAATGACCAATGTGCTTCGCCTTAACCGAAGTTACGGGAGAACTATGTTAATTTCAAATACTTATAATCAACACTTTCCTCAACTGACGCAAGAGCAGCTTGCGAGAAATGCGACAAAAAAAGTGATTTGTGGTATGTCTGGCGGAGTGGATTCTTCTGTGTCAGCTTTTATTCTTCAACAGCAAGGCTATCAGGTGGAAGGCCTGTTTATGAAAAACTGGGAAGAAGATGATGATACGGATTACTGCACTGCAGCAGCTGATCTTGCAGATGCTCAGGCTGTATGTGATAAGTTGGGTATTAAACTACATAAAATTAATTTTGCGGCAGAATATTGGGATAATGTCTTTGAGCATTTTCTGACTGAATATAAAGCAGGGCGCACGCCGAACCCAGATATTTTGTGTAATAAAGAAATTAAATTTAAAGCATTTTTAGAATATGCAGCTGAAGATCTTGGTGCCCATTACATTGCAACAGGACATTATGTACGTAGAGCTGGTGATGATGAAAATGTAAAATTATTACGTGGTCTAGACGCCAATAAAGATCAAAGTTATTTTCTTTATACCTTAAGCCATAAACAAGTAGGGCAAAGTTTATTCCCCGTTGGTGAAATCGAGAAGCCCATTGTTCGCGCTATTGCTGAAGATCTTGGTTTAATTACAGCGAAGAAAAAAGACTCTACAGGTATTTGTTTTATTGGTGAGCGTAAATTTAAGGATTTCTTAGCTCGTTACTTACCTGCTCAACCTGGCGATATTCGTACTGTTGATGGTGAAATTATTGGTCGCCATGATGGTTTGATGTATCACACGTTGGGACAGCGCAAAGGATTAGGCATTGGTGGTTTGAAAAATGCGGGTGATGAGGCTTGGTATGTGGTAGATAAGGATGTGGAAAATAATGAACTTATTGTCGCTCAGGGGCATGACCATCCTCGTTTATTTTCAAAAGGTTTGATTGCTAGCCAATTACATTGGGTTGATCGTGAACCAATTCGAGAGTTATTACGTTGCACGGTGAAAACACGTTATCGCCAACAAGATATTTCTTGTGTGATTGAACCGATTGATGATGAAACTATTCGAGTGATTTTCGATGAACCTCAATCAGCCGTCACACCAGGGCAATCTGCCGTATTTTACCTTGGTGAGGTTTGTTTGGGCGGCGGGATTATCGAAGAACGGATTAAATAACCTAACAAAAAAGGCTTGGAATTCCAAGCCTTTTTCTTTGCGAAATTATTCGCCCAAACGCTCTTTAATACGAGCAGATTTACCTGAACGTTCACGTAAGTAGTAAAGTTTAGCTTTACGTACTGCACCTTTACGTTTAACAGCGATAGAATCTACAGCTGGAGAGTGAGTTTGGAATACACGCTCAACGCCTACGCCGTTAGATACTTTACGTAAAGTAAATGCTGAGTGCAAGCCACGGTTACGAATTGCAATAACCACGCCTTCGAATGCTTGCAAACGACGTTTGCTACCTTCAACTACCCATACTTTAACTTCTAAAGTATCACCAGGGCGGAAGCTAGGTACGTTTTGTTTTAATTGTTCTTGTTCAAGTTGTTTGATAATGTTAGACATTGTTTGATCCTTTATTGATCCTAGATGTAACTGAAACTAACTGCTATGCTCGGCTTGCGCCTCTTTTAACAGTTTACGTTGTTCGTCAGTCAGAGCTAGGCCCTCTAAGAGCTCAGGGCGTCGGAGCCACGTTCTTTTTAGCGATTGTTTTAATCGCCATTTCCGAATTTCTTCGTGGTGTCCCGACATCAGCACGGGTGGTACAGTTAATCCTTCTAACACTTCCGGTCTGGTGTAATGCGGGCAATCTAATAAACCATCTGCAAAAGAATCTTCTTCTGCGGAGGCTTGCTTGCCTAGTACACCGGGAATAAAACGCGCAACAGCATCAATTAATGTCATTGCCGGCAACTCCCCACCGGTCAGAACGTAATCGCCGATTGACCATTCTTCATCGATTTCAGTTTGAATCAATCGCTCATCAATACCTTCGTAACGTCCACATAACAAAATCAATTTCTGATTTTGAGCAAGCTCGGTTACGCCGCCTTGATCGAGTTTACGTCCTTGTGGCGAAAGGTAAATCACCTTTGCGCCTTCTCCTGCAGCTGCTTTCGCAGCATGAATCGCATCCCGTAAAGGTTGCACCATCATCAGCATTCCCGGGCCACCACCATAAGGGCGATCATCCACGGTTTTATGCTTGTCGAATGTAAAATCTCTTGGATTCCAACATTCCACTTGCAGAAGATTATGTTTTACAGCTCTAGCTGTAACCCCAAATTCCGTAATCGCTTTAAACATTTCGGGGAATAATGAAATCACCCCTATCCACATAAAAAGCCTACTACATTACGTTTGTGCATACTTGAGATTAGAAACCAGCGTCCCAATCCACTTCAATTGTTTTCGTGGTGAGATCGACTCTTTTAACTACTTGTTCATACAAAAACGGAATTAACCGCTCTTGTTTTCCAAAAGCATCTTTCGTATTGGCTTTAACTACTAACACGTCATTAGAACCGGTTTCCATCATTTCTGTTACCGTTCCCATTGTATAACCTTCTAGGTTTACGACTGAGCAACCAATTAAATCGTGCCAGTAATAATCACCCTCTTCTAGTTCTGGGAAAACAGATAAATCCACACCAATTTCAACATTTGCTAAAATTTGTGCGACTTCACGATCATCAACGCCTTTTAATTTCACGATGATTTCGTGGTTATGATGACGCCAGTTTTCTAATTCTGTTGGCTGCCACTCACCTTTGATTTTTAAAAACCAAGGCTGATACTCAAAAATGCTTTCAGCTTGTTCTGTTGATGAATAAATACGTAACCACCCACGGATACCGTAGGTTGAGCCTAATTTGCCCACAACTTCAATACGTTGTTGTTCCATATTTCTCACCTATCTTAGTTTAAGAACTAAATCAAAAAGCAAAATTATGCTGCTTTTTGAGCTTCTTTTACCAAGCTCGCAACACGATCAGAAAGTGATGCACCTTGACCAACCCAGTGGTTAACACGGTCTAGGTCGATACGAACACGTTCTGCGTTACCTTGTGCGATTGGGTTGAAGAAACCTACACGCTCAATGAAACGACCGTCACGTGGTGAACGGCTGTCAGCTACTACGATTTGATAAAATGGGCGTTTTTTAGCTCCGCCACGAGATAAACGAATGGTTACCATAACCTTCCTCTAAATGTTTAATTACTAAAAGAATATTCCCAAACTCGAAAGCGATTTAAGAATATAGCTTACTTTTTTCTCTGTATATATAGACAAAAAGCTTAAAGATTTTATACTTTTTGAACAAAATTGCAAGTTTTGGATGACCATTATAATAGGTACGTTATTTTCTCTTGAAAAGGTAAATATTATCATTCACATACAATTTTGTTTTACGTATAATCTAAGAAACTCTCAAGCAGTTTTAGGTCAAGTTTACGCGTTAAGCGGTATTTCACATTGATAAAATATCAGTTAAATGAGGTTTATTATGAAAATCGGTTTTCATTCAGTGTTACTTGGATTAGCGTCATGTATTGGCATTCAACAATCTGTGGTAGCGAGTCCTCCTTCGTCTTCTCAACAATCAGTATCTGCTGAGTCACCTGAAGCTTTAAAGCAACAATTTTCAATCGCTTTAGCCAAACAAGAAAAGCAACAAGTTTCGATTTTACAGAAAAAACTCACCGCGCTTTTTTCTTTACCTCCTCAATTCCTAGATAATCAGATCCAAATAAGCGAAAAAATCCTCACTCGCATTTTTAAAACAGATAAAAATCTCACCCCTAAATTTCTTGATTATTTATACTTTGAACCGATAAATACTGGCGATGCTAATTTAATTCAGGAAATGAAGAAAAACTTGCTAGTGTCTTTTTTGGCGAATGAGCAGGCAAAAATTTATATTCGTCAAACAGATAATTCGGAGCAATTTGTTCAGGCTTTGCTAGAACGGGGAGCCAAACCAGATCAAATCATATTATTGTCTTTGGATGCTAAAGGCATATTTCAAAAAATTATTGAACAGATACATCAAGATTTTCCTAATCAAACAACTTTTTCTATTACTGAGAATCGAGTGAGTTTGATAACCCCATCTTCTGAAATTAAGCCCCGCCTCGCTCTAGCTAATATGATGTTTGCTCGCCAATTTAAAGGGGTGGAGGTTGATGATTTTTCGTATTTAGATCAAGCGCGTGAAAATCTTCAACACAATAACTATACTATTCGTTATAAGACTTTCCAAGCAATGCTTGAAGGCTTAAATTAATCCGTTTACTCATAAGGAGCCATTATGTTTTTATCTAAAAAATCAGTTACCTTTGCAGTTAGTGCATTAGCAATGCTTTGCTCAGGCACAACCTTTGCTAAAGAAGTGCCGCAAGCACATAAAGCTGTGGAGTTAAGTATCTTGCATATTAATGACCATCATTCTTACTTGGAACCGCACGAAGCGAGAATTAATTTAAATGGTCAACAAACAAAAGTGGATATTGGTGGTTTTTCTGCTGTGAATGGAAAACTTTATGAGTTACGCAAAAAGTATAAAAATCCATTGGTGCTACATGCTGGTGATGCGATTACTGGTACGCTGTATTTCACCCTTTTTGGTGGTTCCGCTGATGCGGCTGTCATGAATGCAGGTAATTTTGATTATTTTACTTTGGGTAATCATGAATTTGATGCGGGTAATGAAGGTTTATTAAAACTACTCGAGCCATTAAAAATCCCAGTACTTTCAGCTAATGTTATTCCTGATAAAAATTCAATTTTATATAACAAATGGAAACCTTACGATATTTTCACTGTGGATGGAGAAAAAATTGCTATTATCGGTTTAGACACCGTGAATAAAACGGTTAATTCCTCTTCACCAGGTAAAGATGTGAAGTTCTATGATGAAATTGCTACCGCACAAATTATGGCAAATGCGCTAAAACAACAAGGTATTAATAAAATCATCCTACTTTCACACGCAGGTAGTGAAAAAAATATCGAAATCGCGCAAAAAGTTAATGATATTGATGTGATCGTTACTGGCGATTCGCATTATTTATACGGAAATGATGAATTACGTGGTTTAAAATTACCAGTAATCTATGAATATCCGCTTGAATTTAAAAATCCGAATGGCGAACCGGTGTTTGTAATGGAGGGTTGGGCTTATTCTGCTGTTGTGGGGGATTTAGGTGTTAAATTCAGTCCTGAAGGTATTGCGTCTATTACTCGTAAAATTCCTCACGTGTTAATGAGTTCTCATAAACTTCAAGTGAAAAATGCGGAGGGTAAATGGACTGAATTAACTGGCGATGAACGTAAAAAAGCACTTGATACTTTAAAATCAATGAAGAGTATTTCACTTGATGATCATGATGCAAAAACAGACATGCTTATTTCAAAATATAAAAGTGAAAAAGATCGTTTAGCACAAGAAATTGTTGGTGTTATCACTGGTTCTGCAATGCCGGGTGGTTCAGCAAACCGTATCCCAAATAAAGCAGGCTCAAATCCAGAAGGTTCTATCGCAACGCGTTTTATTGCAGAAACAATGTATAACGAACTCAAAACAGTGGATTTAACCATTCAAAATGCAGGTGGTGTGCGTGCGGATATTTTACCGGGCAATGTGACTTTTAATGATGCTTATACTTTCTTGCCTTTCGGTAATACGTTATATACCTATAAAATGGAAGGTTCGTTAGTGAAACAAGTGCTTGAAGATGCGATGCAATTTGCTTTAGTTGATGGTTCTACAGGGGCATTCCCTTATGGAGCAGGTATTCGTTACGAAGCGAATGAAACACCAAATGCGGAAGGTAAACGCTTAGTGAGTGTGGAAGTCTTGAATAAACAAACCCAACAATGGGAACCAATTGATGATAATAAACGTTATCTTGTTGGTACCAATGCTTATGTAGCTAGCGGTAAAGATGGTTACAAAACTTTTGGTAAATTATTTAATGATCCAAAATATGAAGGCGTTGATACATACTTGCCTGATGCGGAAAGTTTCATTAAATTTATGAAAAAACATCCGCACTTTGAGGCTTACACTTCATCAAATGTAAAATTTAATGCTTCGACTGATGCGTTACCTAAAAAATAAAATTTAAAAATAGCGTGTATTTAACACTCGATTTTATACCTCAGGCAAACCCACTTTATAGACCATCTGGTATAAAGGTGGGTTTTGTCTCTTTCTATTACATTTCACTTTAGATTGCCATTCAAGCAGTCAGTTTCGTAGAGTTTTTCCCTTGCTCCGATGACTTAACTGTATCGACGTTTTCTATCGTAGCTTGATAAGTGTGTCAGGTAATCAGCCTTTCGGTTTTTTGATTTTGCTCGGGCGATGATAATCAAATACACTAATAACCTCTCGGCGAGCCAAGCTTTCTGTGATAGGGGCGGTAAAATAGTCAGCATCAAGCCTGACGGCTTTTTTGGGAGGAGCTGAAAGCGTTATGTCGAGGAATTAAGGTGAGCAATATAGGGTTAGTTGTCATTGATATTACCTGCCCGAGGCAAAGGTATTTAAAATAATCCTATGCTTGCCTTGATGTCTTTGATTTCTGCCACTTTTTCACTCGCTTTTAACGGCTTCTTTCCTTTTTTCGTATTTTCACCACATCTTGGGTGAGCATATCAATATACTGACTGACTTGTACCTTATACTTTTTATTATGTTTTTCGCTCTTATTAGCGCTAGCTTTAAATGGGTACTGTCTGTAAACGGATACTTGCCCCCATCAAGCCTTTTTCAATTGCTTTCCATACGATACAAGTAAAAAATATGCTCAAATACATCCGCACCATTAAAACGACGAAGATTATTTTGGCTAAGTGTGCTGGTGTCAATCACTTTTTTGTTAAGGACATCCCTAAAACCAGTGGTAAACCACATTGGCTTATCCATTGCCGTTCACTTTTAATACCAAAGAGATAGCCCAACAGTATTATTTTAAACTATCAAATAGGGTCAACAGCTGGATGACCGTTATCCTGACAATAAAGATGAGCGCCCTCATCATGGATAAATTCAAAATCAATGGATCTCGCTACTTTGTGAACAAGATGGTCTTGTTGAACCAATTGCTAAAGACTTATCATCTTGAGTTCATATAGAGGAGGGGCAGTATTTTTAAGCATAGGCATTTTCTTGTTTGATATGTCTATTAGATCAAACTTCTAGAGCTATGTTAGCGGTCTAAAATAACACGTATTTAACGCGCTATTTCTGTTTTAAAGTAGCCTCTTAGTAATTAATATTTAGATGTTATTAGAAATAACAAAATGCTATATAGCAAGAATTCAGTAATTTTAGGATTCAATCAAAAGAAAATCATTATCAATTCATTTTTTTTGTGTATAATTACCTCGTTTTTATTACTGGAGGACATGTCATGAAAAAATTATTAAAAACAACTCTCACTTCTGTATTGTTAATGGCATCTACTTTCGCCGGTGCAGTAACGGTAAAAGATGCTAATGGTGAGTTTACCCTTGATAAAACCCCAACCAGAGTGGTGGCATTAGAGTATTCTTTCGTAGATGCCCTAGCACAAGTGGGGGTAAGTCCTGTGGGAGTGGCTGACGATAATAAAGTTGAGCGTATTTTGCCGCAAGTACGCGAAAAAATTGCTGCATGGCAATCCGTTGGTACGCGTTCTCAACCTAGTCTTGAAGTGATTGCTTCTCTCAAACCCGATTTAATTATTGCTGATCCTTCCCGTCACACAGCGGTGTTTGAAGAATTGAAAAAAATTGCGCCAACAGTGATGTTCGATTCTCGTCATGAAAGTTATCAAGAAAATCTTGAAACTGCGCAAAAAATTGGTGATTTAGTGGGTAAAAGTGCTGAAATGAAAGCGAAGATCAATGAACATAATGATTACATTGCCAACATCGCAAAAAATTTAGGTGTGCAAGGCAAAAAAGCCTCATTTGGTACTTCCCGAGAAGATAAATTTAATATCCAAAATGACAATGGCTATGTGGGTAGTTTTTTAACGACATTAGGTTTTGCCCCAACTAAACTCAATAGTGATCAAGCTTTCGTAGAAATCAACCTTGAACAATTAGTAATGGAAAAACCGGAATACTTGTTCATCGCCCATTATCGTGATGAAAGTATCGCGCGCAAATGGGAAGCTGAGCCACTTTGGAAAACCATTCCTGCCGTAAAAGCAAACCATGTTTACAGCGTTGATGCCGACATGTGGGCTCGCGGTCGTGGCTTAGAAGCGAGCAAAATTATGGCAAAACAAATTGAAGGTTTCGTGAAACAAAAATAATGATGAAGTCCACTTTCCGTTGGGGACTTCCCCTTATCATTCTGGCTTTACTATTATGGGGAAGCCTGTTTTTGTATTATCCTATCGAAATTCGACCGCTTGCAGCTTTACAAGCGCTCCTCCCCGATGGCGATGAAATTGCCAAAATTACGGTAACCGATTTACGCTTACCGCGCGCATTAGTTGGCATGATTTTAGGTGCCAATCTTGCGGTGGCAGGTGCGTTGTTACAAACCATTACGCGCAATCCACTAGCCTCCCCTACATTACTCAGCGTGAACTCAGGAGCCAGTCTTTCCATGGTGACCGCCAGTGCGTTTAGCCCCTTAATTCTTTCTGGTTATAGCATTGCTTTAGTGGCTAGTATCGGTGGCGGTCTGAGTTGGCTTGTGGTGATGCTGATCAGCAACGGATGGAAAGACAACAGCGGGGATCGTAGCCGGGTGATTTTAGCGGGGATTGCCGTATCACTACTTTGTGCCGCGCTCACGAAATTGGTGCTGATTATCGCGGAAGATCATGCCTTCGGTATTATGAGCTGGCTAGCTGGTGGCATTGCACATGCCCGTTGGAATGAATTATTGACATTATTTCCGTTCTTTATTTTGACCGCACTTTTCT
This sequence comes from Haemophilus sp. SZY H8, assembly GCF_018829755.1. Classification (NCBI taxonomy): domain Bacteria; kingdom Pseudomonadati; phylum Pseudomonadota; class Gammaproteobacteria; order Pasteurellales; family Pasteurellaceae; genus Haemophilus; species Haemophilus sp. SZY H8. The sequence goes on along the minus strand of NZ_JAHKJY010000002.1, from coordinate 208,955 downwards.
GCCTGTTTTTTGCCAGCCGTTTAAATTTACTCAATTTAAGCGATGAATCCGCTCGTTCACTAGGCATCAATCTCTTCCGTTTACGTTGGTATGCTAACATCATGGCGTTATTGATTGTAGGTTCAAGCGTAAGTGTTGCCGGCCCCGTGGCCTTTATTGGCTTACTAGTGCCCCATCTTGCCCGCTATTGGATTGGTTATGACTTGCGAAAATCGCTCCCCATGGCGATGCTACTCGGCGCAATTTTAATGCTCGCTGCAGATACCATTGCCCGCGCGGTCAACTTCCCTAGTGAAGTGCCTGCCGGTGCGGTGCTTGCCTTAATCGGTGCCCCAGTTTTTGTATTATTTGCCAGAGGAAGACACTAATGCGAACCTCTCATGTATCTTTTCGTGTTATCGGCTTTTATGTCGTCACGCTCAGTCTGATGGTACTACTCTTTGGATTGAGTATTCGCCTTGGCACTTATACGCTTTCCTTTGAGGAAATTTGGGTGGCCTTTCAGCCTGATGATAAAAACTATTTTACCTTGATGGAATATCGCCTCCCCCGTGCTGTGTTAGCCATTTTATTAGGCGGAGCCTTAGCAATTTCTGGTGTATTAGTACAAAGTGTGGTGCGCAATCCACTTGCCTCTCCCGATATTTTAGGGATTAACAATGCGGCAGGGTTGGTTGCCGTTTCGGTATTGATGTTCTTGCCAAACTTAGCATTTTACTGGATGCCAATTTTTGCCTTTTTAGGCGGTGTACTCTCTTTTGTCATTTTATGGGTCGTGTGCGGTTTTAACTTCCGCCCTATCAAAATGGCAATTATTGGGGTCGCACTATCCGCGTTATGGGCAGCCATTAGTCATTATCTGATGCTTACTAATCCAGTCGAGATCAATACGGCAATGTTATGGCTCACAGGAAGCCTGTGGGGGCGCAGCTGGTCTTATTTAAATGTGGTATTACCATGGTTAGTAGTGTTGCTACCCTTGCCATTTATTTTCTGTCGCGATCTCGATACCCTTGGTTTAGGTGAAAACAAAGCTTCCACCTTGGGGGTGACCGTAAATAAAGTGCAAATTAGCGTTTTAGTGCTAGCGGTAGCCCTTTCTACTACAGCCGTGGCAATTTGTGGTCCGATTGCCTTTTTAGGCTTAGTTGCTCCGCATCTTGCTCGCCGTTTAGTCGGTGGCAGACATCGCACCCTATTACCGGCAGCCTTGATTATTGGCGCCCTCTTATTACAACTTTCGGATATTTTGGCGCGGGTAATTGACCCACCAACTGAACTCCCAGCGGGTATTCTGACTGCAATTATCGGTGCGCCATATTTCTTCTACTTATTGATGAGAACTAAATAATGAGCATTGAAATCAATAATTTATCTTTGGGTTATCAAGATAAACTCGTGGTTAAAAATCTGTCGCTAAAATTCCCGAAAAATAAAGTGATTGCATTAATCGGCCCAAATGGTTGCTGTAAGTCCACCACATTAAAAGCGGTGGCTCGCTTGCTCAAACCGAAGCAAGGTTCAATCACCCATAAAGGTCAGGATATTTGGCAAAAAAGCCCTAAAGAATATGCCCAAGAATTGGCTTTTCTCCCGCAGCAACACCTGGTACCAGAAGGGATTAAAGTGCGAGAATTGATCGCCTACGGGCGTTCGCCTTACTTAAATCTCTGGGGCAAACTCAGCCAAAAAGATGAAGAATTGGTCACTTGGGCGATGGATCAAACACAAACTGCCGAACTTGCCGAACAGTTGGTTTCTGATTTATCTGGTGGTCAGCAACAACGCGTCTTCTTAGCCATGACTCTTGCGCAAGATGCTGAATTAGTGCTACTCGATGAGCCTACCACTTATCTGGATTTAAACCGCCAAGCTGAACTCATGGGCATGATGCGACAAATGCAGCAGAATGGAAAAACAGTGATTACTGTATTGCATGATCTTAATCAAGCTTGTCGTTATTGCGATTATTTAATTGTGATGAAAAGAGGTGCTGTAATGGCACAGGGAGCCCCGGATGAAGTGATGACAGAGGATTTGTTAAAAGAAGTGTTTGATTTGGACGTCATTATTCACCGTGATCCAATCAGTGATACGCCGATGTTTATATTAAAATAAATCGAAATTTGGTTGTACTTATGATAAAGCCATTTAGTATTAACTAAATGGCTTCTTTTAATTGGTTATTGTCTTGTTTGGACTTTGTTATCTATATAATCAACAATGACTTGTCCTGGCAATAAGTGACCTGATAATATTTCCTGAGCTAAACCATTTTCAATTTCTTGTTGAATTGCACGTTTCAATGGACGTGCACCATAAATTGGGTCGTAACCCACTTCACCAATGAAATCTAATAAAGCGTCAGTAAACACCAATTCATAGCCGCGAGTTTCCATACGTTTTGCTAAGCGCTCTAATTGAATATTTGCAATCGCACGAATATTCTCTTTACCAAGCGGATGGAATACCACTGTCTCATCAATACGGTTGATAAATTCCGGACGGAAATGTTGGCTAACAACCGACATCACTAAGGACTTCATTTCGCTATAGCTTTCCTCTTTGTTACCTTGGATTAAATCAGAACCTAAGTTAGAGGTCATGATCACCACGGTATTACGGAAGTCCACGGTACGACCTTGCCCATCAGTTAAACGGCCATCATCCAATACTTGTAACAAGATATTGAATACATCCGTATGGGCTTTTTCTACTTCATCTAACAAGATCACTGAATACGGACGACGGCGAACAGCTTCAGTTAAATAACCACCTTCTTCATAACCAACATAACCTGGAGGTGCCCCGACTAAGCGAGAGACACTGTGTTTTTCCATAAACTCAGACATATCAATGCGCACCATGGCATCTTCACTATCAAACAAGAATTTAGCCAAAGTTTTGCAAAGCTCTGTTTTACCTACACCTGTCGGACCGAGGAACAAGAAAGAACCAATTGGGCGGTTAGGATCGGAAAGACCAGCACGACTACGACGAATCGCGTTTGCGACGGCATCAACTGCTTCTTCTTGGCCAATCACTCGTTTATGTAGTTCATCTTCCATGCGCAAGAGTTTTTCTTTCTCGCCTTCCATCATTTTTGATACTGGAATGCCTGTAGCTTTAGAAAGCACTTCTGCGATTTCTTCATCCGTGACGCGATAGCGTAAAAGCGTCATTTCTTTTCCTTCACTGGTTTCAGCTTGCTCGAGTTGCTTTTCAAGAGCAGGGATGCGGCCATATTGCAACTCAGACATTTTAGCTAAATCACCCGCACGACGAGCTTGTTCTAGTTCGGTTTTTGCAGTATCTAATTCTTGTTTAATATGTTGAGAGCCAGAAAGCGTTGCTTTTTCAGATTTCCACACTTCTTCAAGTTCAGCATATTCACGTTCTTTTTCGGTCAATTCTTTCTCTAACATTTCTAAACGTTTGCGACTTGCTTCGTCTTCTTCTTTTTGTAACGCCTGTTGTTCCAATTTTAGTTGGATAATACGACGTTCAAGACGATCAAGCGGTTCAGGTTTAGAATCTATTTCCATACGAATGCTAGACGCCGCTTCATCGATCAAATCAATGGCTTTATCAGGTAACTGACGATCAGAAATATAACGGTGTGAAAGCGTTGCTGCAGCGACAATCGCAGGGTCAGTAATATCTACATGGTGGTGAATTTCATAACGTTCTTTCAAACCACGTAAGATCGCAATAGTATCTTCTACACTTGGTTCGTCCACAAAGACTTTTTGGAAACGACGCTCAAGTGCGGCATCTTTTTCGATATATTGACGATATTCGTCTAACGTTGTTGCACCCACACAATGTAATTCACCACGCGCTAAACTTGGTTTTAATAAGTTACCCGCATCCATCGCACCATCGGTTTTACCCGCGCCGACCATAGTATGAATTTCATCAATAAAGAGGATAACGCGACCTTCTTCTTTCGAAAGTTCATTGAGAACCGCTTTTAAACGCTCTTCAAATTCACCACGATATTTCGCACCAGCAATCAACGCCCCCATATCTAATGAAAGTACGCGTTTATTTTTCAAACCTTCTGGAACTTCACCATTTACAATGCGTTGTGCCAAACCTTCCACGATAGCGGTTTTACCTACACCCGGTTCACCAATTAACACAGGGTTGTTTTTGGTACGACGTTGTAATACTTGAATCGCTCGACGGATTTCTTCATCACGCCCAATCACAGGATCAAGCTTGCCACTTTCTGCACGAGCAGTTAAATCAATCGTATATTTTTCTAATGCTTGTCTGCTTTCTTCTGCATTTTGATCATTCACGTTTTGTCCCCCTCTAATTTGCTGGATGGCTTGCGAAATTTGTTCTTTTTTCGCACCGCACTTTTTCAAAATATCGCTGAGCGCTCCTCGTTCTTCTAAAGCTGCAAGCAAAAATAATTCGCTTGAAATAAATTTATCTTGGTTTTGTTGTGCAAATTTATCGCATAGATTGAGTAAATTAATGAGCTGGCGTGAAAGTTGTACATCACCGCCATTGCCAATCACTTGCGGCAATTTATTTAGTTCAGTCTTTAACTCATTACGCAATAAAGTTACATTTACGCCACTTGCAGTTAAAATTGGTGCAATTGAGCCGCCCTGTTGATTTAAAAGTGCGGTCAATAAATGCACGGGTTCAATAAATTGATTATCTTTTCCGATAGCAAGTGATTGTGCTTCGCTTAAAGCTTCTTGGAACTTTGTTGTAAATTTTTCAATGTTCATACACTTTCCTCAATTTGGTTTTGGCTTTCGCCGTTTGCCTAAATTAAGTAAGATCGTTTAAAGGGATTTCAAGAGAAAAATTGAAATATTTTTGATTTTATCTATCAATAAAAATTTGATGATAGGTTTCAACCCACCAAAATATCGAATAGTGGGACATCCCAATGCTCAGTGGGAAGATTTTCTACTTGCTGACATTGATGTGCTAAACCTACCGGAATAAAAGATTTATCTTGCCAATTCTGTAACGTGCGATCATAAAACCCACCGCCCATGCCAAGGCGATTTCCCTGTTTATCAAAAGCCACTAATGGCGTGAATAAAATATCCAGTTCATTTAATGGTAAAACATTTTGAACATTCAGCTTCGGCTCCCAAATACCAAACTGATTTTGTTTCATTGGCGTATTAGGTAAATAGTGTAAAAACAATAAATGATGTTGAGTAAAAGGATGTAAAACAGGCAAATACACATTTTTGTTTTGTATCCAAAGGGATTGTACTAAGGTTTTTGTCGAAATTTCACCATCAAAAGAAAAATATAATGCAATATTTTTGGCTTGTCGTTGATCGATAAGATTTAACGCCTGTTGAGTCACTGATTGTTCAGCTTGTTGCTGTTGAAGTGCGGTTAAATTTGCTCGTATTTTTCGAATTTCAGAGCGGATTTGCTGGCGTTTTTGAATATTCATAGAAATGAAAGGAGAAGATAGGACCCAGAGTGCCGCTGCGGGCAGTAGTCCTTGAACCCGACGGTTCAAGGAAATCAGTTGATACCGTTTTCAGGTTTCTTAGCCCAATGAACGAGTCAAAGGTTAAGCCTACACACCAACGATAGGAAACCAATTTATAAGATTTAAAGTATCGGCTCAGGGACATAGCCCACTGACGAACACCCCAGGTAATTCTTATGGGATTATACTAGCCCAATTTTATTAGCTTGACTAGCATTTATTTTTTTATGTTGTAGAGTTGGTTATAAAATGAACCTTGGTGTTTGTGATAGTTTCAAAAAAGACCAAATCATTGTCTGCCTCAGACTATTAACTTATGCTAAAATACCGAGGATTATCTCTGATAAAAGGATGACTATGTTAGCTATTATTTCTCCCGCTAAAACTCTTGATTTTGAAAGTGCGGTAAAAAATTTTTCTGTTTCTCAACCGCACTTTACTGATTACAGCGAACAGCTTATTGAAGTTTGTCGTAAACTTTCTCCGCAAGATCTTTCATCACTTATGTCTATCAGCGATAAGTTAGCCGGTCTAAATGTTGCACGCTTTGCTGAATGGACAAAAATTCACAATGAAAACAATTCCCGTGCTGCATTATTTGCATTTAAAGGAGATGTTTATACTGGTTTAGATGCTGATTCACTTTCTGAGGATGATGTTGCCTTTGCACAATCCCATTTACGTATGCTTTCTGGCCTTTATGGACTTTTAAAACCGCTTGATTTAATGCAACCTTACCGATTAGAAATGGGCACAAAATTAGTCAATCCAAAAGGAAAAGATCTGTACGCCTTTTGGGGAAATGTGATTACCCAAGCGGTTCAACAAGCTATTGATGAACAAGGTGATAATATTCTGATAAATTTAGCCTCAGATGAATATTATAAATCGGTTAAAGAAAACCATCTTAATGCCCAAATTATTAAGCCTGTTTTCTTAGACAATAAAAATGGCAAATACAAAGTAATTAGCTTTTATGCTAAAAAAGCTCGAGGCTTAATGTGCCGTTATCTTATTCAAAATCGTTTAACCGAAATTGAACAATTAAAAGAATTTGATTTAGGTGGTTATTGGTTTGATTCAACATCATCAACTGAAACCGAATTTGTATTTAAGCGAGATATCAATGAATAAAATTTTTATCATATTGACCGCACTTTTACTTTCAGGCTGTGCAACTAAATTAACACAACTTAATATTCCTACCCAAATTGAGCATAATGGAAAAAATTATGTACTTGCGGGTAGTCAAGATTTAGATACGATAGCTCGATATGTTTATGTTGCGAAGCCAGATACCTTAGAAAATTGGCAGTCACAAATAGAAGTGCTTTTTGATCGTAATCATCCTCCGCGTTCAATAACATCGCGTATTGCGTTACGTGAGCGTATTTATCGCAATACGGGGGTAAAGCATTTTCATTTTGATATTGTTCCTGACAAATCTCCTAATGCGACTGAACTAGAGGGGTATGTTGTGTATTCACCAACAAAAGAAAATCCCTCTTGGCAGGTAAATATGATGAGGGGCCGTGATTTGCCTCAGTGTGGTTTTGTGCAGTTTCAATATGCTCAAAAAGTACAACAACCTTATCTTTCAGCTCGTTTTTCTGATGAAAAAGTACGTAAATATATCCAAAAATATATTGTCGAAAAAGAGATTAAGCATTTGCAAGATCTAGAATGGTTATGGGATTGTAAGCATTAATATAAGTGTTACACATAATCAAAATCTTGTAAGATTTCACTAGAGTAGATACCTCAAATGGTGTAATCTTAACAGCATTTTCAATTGAGATTAGAAGTAGAAAATTATGATTAAAAAAATTGCAGTATTAACAAGTGGAGGCGATGCGCCAGGTATGAATGCAGCAATCAGAGGGGTTGTTCGTTCAGCACTTGCCGAAGGCTTGGAAGTGTTTGGAATATATGATGGTTATCAAGGTTTATTTAATAATAAAATTAAACAACTAAACCGTTATAGTGTTTCTGATATTATTAATCGAGGCGGTACGTTTTTAGGTTCCGCCCGTTTTCCTGAATTTAAAGATTCTACTGTAAGAGCAAAATGTGCGGAAATTTTGCGTTCTCATGATATTGATGCATTAGTTGTTATTGGTGGTGATGGATCTTATATGGGGGCAAAATTATTAACAGAAGAGCATGGTTTTCCTTGTGTTGGTTTGCCTGGTACGATTGATAATGATGTAGCGGGTACTGATTATACAATTGGTTATCAAACTGCTTTGCAAACAGCTGTTGATGCTATCGACCGCTTACGTGATACATCAAGTTCTCATCAACGTATTTCAATTGTAGAGATTATGGGACGCCATTGTAGTGACTTAACAATTTCTGCGGGGATTGCGGGCGGATGTGAATATATTGTGGCGTCAGAAGTTGAATTTAATCGAGAAGAACTTATTCAACAAATAGAACGTAGTATTATCCGTGGTAAACGTCACGCAATTATTGCGATTACAGAACTATTAACTGATGTGCATTCTCTTGCGAAAGAAATCGAAGCGCGTGTAGGGCATGAAACTCGTGCAACCGTATTAGGTCACATTCAGCGTGGTGGTTCACCTTGTGCATTTGATAGAATACTTGCATCTCGTATGGGCGCATATGCCGTTGATTTGTTACTTCAAGGCAAAGGTGGTTATTGCGTGGGAATTCAAAATGAACGACTTGTTCATCATGATATCATTGATGCTATTAACAATATGCAACGTGAGTTTAAAGCTGATTGGTTAGAAGTAGCAAAACGTTTAGAATAATCTTTTATTTTATCTTGAGCAGGCGCATATTGTGCCTGTTTTTTTATATTTCAGGGTTAATAATAGAATTTGATTAGTCTATTCTATCTACTTAGAACTTTTATAAAGTTCAATCGCTTTCGGCAATAAACGTCTCAAATTTTCTTGTCGAGACTCATCAGTAGGATGCGTTGATGACAGTGCTGCCAATACACCACCTGTATGGTCAGATGCCGTTTTCATTTTATCCCATAGCCCTGGCGCAGCCTGAGGATTAAAACCTGATTTAGCCATTAACATTAATCCAACTTCATCTGCTTCTGTTTCTGCACTACGTGAATAAGGTTTATCTAAAGCGTAATCTTTTACTAATCCGACAGCCAATCCGCTAGCCTCTTCTCCAATGGTTGTTGAAAGAGCTACATGAGTAAGCTGTGCAGCAATATTGGTGACTATTCCAAAATTTGTTTGAGATTTACCATGTTCTTTTAATGCATGTGCCATTTCATGTCCCATAACAGTCGCGATTTCATCATTAGTAAGTTTTAAACGATCCACTAATCCTGTATAGAATGCCATTTTTCCACCAGGCATTGCCCATGCATTGAGTTGATCCGATTTAATAACATTTATTTGCCATTTGAAAGGCAGATTAGTGTGATTTTCACGATCCGCATAAGGCACCATTTTTTCAAAGATTGAGTGAATACGTTTTGCTGTTGTGGAGCTATAGTCTATTTTACCTCTTACTTTCATTTTATTAATTTCTTGAGTGTAGTTGTGTTCTGATTGTTGGTTAACTTCAGCTGAACTTACGCAAGCAGCAAGAACAAAAGAGTTGAGAAGGATAAAAAACGGCTTTTTATAGTCTTTAAGCATATTGAATAATCTTATAAAAATATCTAGTAAACAATATAGATTGATTATAGGGATATTGTAACCATTTTACGAGAGATAAAATATTGCGTTTTATCATTGCACTACTATAATAGTGCGAATTTTTATTTTGAGAAAAGATTATGACACAAAAAAAACATCCTTCTTTGCTTGGTGGAGCGATGATTATTGCCGGAACAGCAATTGGTGCAGGTATGTTAGCCAATCCAACTTCAACAGCTGGTGTATGGTTTATTGGTTCCATTTTAGCTTTGATTTATACCTGGTTTTGTATGACTACGTCAGGATTAATGATTCTAGAGGCTAACTTGCATTATCCGACGGGCGCAAGCTTTGATACGATTGTGAAAGATTTGCTAGGCAAGGGATGGAATCTTATAAATGGCTTATCGGTTGCTTTTGTTCTTTATATTTTAACTTATGCCTATATAACTTCTGGTGGTGGTATTACGCAAAGTTTATTAAATCAATTTTTGAGATCACCAGAAAGTGCGGTAGAAATTGGGCGTACTTCAGGTTCCTTAATTTTTTGTGTTGTTTTGGCTGTATTCGTTTGGTTTTCTACAAAAGCCGTAGATCGATTTACGACGGTTTTAATTGCGGGAATGGTTGTTGCTTTTTTTCTTTCAACGACGGGATTGCTTAGTTCGGTAAAAACAGAGGTGTTATTGAATACCGTAAGCTCTGGTGAACAGCAATATTTACCTTATATATTGACCGCACTTCCTGTGTGTTTAGTCTCTTTTGGATTTCATGGCAATGTACCAAGCTTAGTGAAATATTATAATCGAGATGCTCAGCGAGTAATGAGAGCAATTTTTATTGGAACCAGTTTAGCTCTCGTTATTTATATTTTATGGCAATTAGCGATTCAAGGTAATTTACCGCGTACAGAATTTGCACCAGTAATAGAAAAAGGCGGTGATGTGTCTGCTTTACTGGAAGCGTTACATAAATATATTGAAACTGATTATATCGCGATTATTCTGAATTTTTTTGCTTATATGGCGATTGCAAGTTCATTTTTAGGGGTAACATTAGGGTTATTTGATTATATTGCTGATTTATTAAAGTTTGATGATAGCTTTCTCGGACGAACAAAAACAACGATAGTGACATTTATTCCGCCTTTGTTGTTAAGCCTCCAATTTCCCTATGGATTTGTGATTGCGATTGGTTATGCTGGGCTTGCTGCAACGATTTGGGCCGCTATTGTGCCTGCCTTATTGGTTCGTGCAAGTCGTAAAAAATTTCCAATGGCAGATTATAAAGTCTATGGGGGAAGTATGATGATTGGCTTTATTATTTTGTTTGGATTATTAAATATAATTGCTCAAGTGGGTATAAATTTGGGATGGTTATCTAGCTTTACAGGCTAGTATTAAAAGATATTAGAATTAAATAAAATGGTCGATAATTTTGTTTATCGACCATATAAATTTTTAATAGAGTGATATTGACGGCTTACACGTTAAAACGGAAATGCATCACATCGCCATCTTGTACGACGTACTCTTTACCTTCTAAGCGCCATTTACCTGCTTCTTTTGCACCGTTTTCGCCGTTGAATTGGATAAAGTCTTCGTAAGCGATAACTTCTGCTCGGATAAAGCCTTTTTCAAAGTCGGTGTGGATTACTGCTGCTGCTTTTGGTGCGGTTGCACCAACTGAAACAGTCCAAGCTCGTACTTCTTTTACGCCAGCAGTGAAATAAGTTTGAAGATTTAAAAGTGCGTAACCCGCACGAATTACGCGGTTCAATCCTGGTTCTTCAATGCCTAAATCTTGTAAAAATTCGACTTTTTCTTCATCATCAAGTTCCGCAATTTCAGATTCAATTGCCGCACATACAGGAACAACAACTGCACCTTCTTTTGCAGCAATTTCACGAACGCGATCTAAATATGGGTTATTTTCAAAACCATCTTCATTTACGTTTGCGATATACATTGTTGGTTTTAAAGTTAAGAAGTTGTAACTCTTAATTGCTTGCAATTCTTCTTTGTCTAATCCAACAGAGCGAATCATTCCCGCATTTTCAAGTACAGGGAGGATTTTTTCCATAACAGAAAGTTCAAATTTAGCCTCTTTATCGCCACCTTTTGCACGTTTTTGTAAACGTTGGATCGCACGTTCACAGCTGTCTAAGTCTGCTAAGGCTAATTCGGTATTGATGGTATCAATGTCATCTTGTGGGTCAATTTTCCCCGCAACGTGCACAATATCGTCATTTTCAAAGCAACGAACGACGTGACCGATCGCATCGGTTTCACGAATATTAGCGAGGAATTTGTTACCTAAGCCTTCACCTTTACTTGCTCCCGCAACTAAGCCTGCGATGTCCACAAATTCCATCGTGGTAGGCAATACGCGTTCAGGCTTAACGATTTCTGCCAATGCATCTAAACGCGGATCTGGCATTGGCACGACACCAGTATTTGGTTCGATAGTACAGAATGGATAGTTTGCGGCTTCAATACCAGCTTTAGTGAGCGCGTTAAAAAGAGTAGATTTGCCGACATTTGGCAATCCCACAATACCACATTTGAATCCCATAATTTTTCCTTATTTTGAGTAAAACGGTTGTAAAAGTAACCGCACTTTTAAATTTTAAAACTGTTTAAACGGTTGGTCGCTTTGACCATTCCATCTTTGAAAATCATTTCTATACAATCAGTCGCTTCATCTAGCACTTTTTCAAGTGCATCGCGATCTGCTGGTGAGGGTTTATTTAAGACGTAACCTGCCACTAAATCACGATGGCCAGGATGCCCAATGCCAATACGTAAACGGTAGAAATCATTGTTATTGCCTAGTTGAGCCACAATATCTTTTAAGCCGTTGTGTCCACCGTGCCCGCCACCTTGTTTGAGTTTTGCTGTGCCTGGCGGTAAATCTAATTCATCATGAATCACTAAAATTTCTTCAGGTTTAATACGGTAAAAACTTGCCAATGCCCCAACCGCTTTACCGCTTAAATTCATAAAAGTTGTCGGTACTAAAAGGCGCACTTCTTTTCCATTCACTAAAGTGCGGGCAGTTTTTCCGAAGAATTTACTTTCTGGATTTAGCGAAACGTTAAAACGACGTGCCAAGCGTTCAATAAGCCATTCGCCCGCATTGTGGCGTGTATCGGTATATTTATCGCCAGGATTTCCTAAACCAACAATAAGTTTTATTTCTGACATTTTTATTTGATGATGTAAAAAATAGTGGCGTATTGTAGCGAAAAAGAGAATGTTTTGAAAGGATAGTCTGTATTGGTAAAGACTGTTATATCAAAGAAAACCCGCTCAAGTGAGCGGGAGATTTGATTAATGGCGACGTTTTAAAGAGAAGAGGGCAATAGTGGAAATTAAGAGGACAAATCCAACACCAATATATAAATTTTGTTTTTCCCAACCACTATCTAAAAGTTTACCTGCAACAGTAGGGGCTAAAATTGCGCCAATACGCCCAACACCGATCGACCAACCTACACCAGTACCACGAATATCAGCATCATAGGTGAGTGGATTTAATGTATATAATCCGCTAATACATCCATTCATTAATGCGCCAACAAGAATGCCGAATACCATTGCTAACCATAAAATAGAGGCTGAACCAATAAATAACATCACCGATGCAGAAGATAATAGGGTAAATAAAATTAATACAGAACGGGCCGTCCAACGACTTGCAAGTAAGCCATAAATTAATGCGCCACAGGTTCCGCCTAGTGAGATCATCATGCCTACACTAACACTTTGTTCGGTGGTCATTCCAGCCTCTTTTAGTAGGGCAGGTGTCCATGAGCTGACAAAATAGAAGCTGAACATAATGGCAAAAAACGAAGTCCAAATTAATAAGGTTGAACGCAAGTATTTTTCACTGAATAACTGAGTAATAGGTAATTTAGTTTTTGTTTTTTCTATTTTAGATGGTAATACCCATCCTTCACCTAAACCAATTTTTTGGGCTATCATATTTAAGCGTATTTCTGCATTTCTAGGCTGCTTGTTCGTTAAGAAATCAATTGATTCAGGTAACCAAATAAGCAAAATAAGAAAGCATAAGGCGGTTAAAATCGCTCCTGCTAAAAAGACGGAGCGCCAGCCATACTCACTTTGTAGCATAACGGAAAACATTCCACCCAATACGGCACCAATACCAAAACCAGCAGCGTATACACTAATGGCAAAACTACGCCATTTTTTTGATGAATATTCACTGGTAATCACATTGGTTCCAACTAAAATTCCACCTACACCAAGGCCTGTAATGACTCGCCAGAAACCGAGCATTTCATATTGGGCAATAAATGCTGAACCTAACATACCAACAGCTGATAAAAATACCGCAATTAAAAGTAATGGGCGGCGACCGATTTTATCTGCTAGTGGAGCAAGGAAAAGTGATCCCGCCGTCATGCCAAATAAACCCGCACTTAATAAATAACCTAACTCTATGCCAGATAGACTAAATTCGCCACGAATGGCCGTTGCAGTAAAGGCAAGTGCGAGGACATCAAAGCCATCTAATAAGTTCATAATGGCAGCCATCACGACAATTAACCATTGATAACCGCTCATCGGGCTTTGTTCAATTTTTTCTCGAAGAGAAAGAGAATGTTGTGTCATTATTGTTCCTTTTTGTTGTTATAAAAGATCATGTGCATATTGCTACATTAAAGGTGCGCAGCGGTAAGTTTTTGCAGTTTTCGCAAGATCATATTTAGCACAATGCCATAAGCTGGCACAAATAGCATAATACCGACAAATAGCTTAAATAAATAATCGACAAAACCAAGTTGAGCCCAGTGTTCAGCCATAAATGGATCGGCACTTTCATAGAATGCAACGCTGAAGAAGACGAACGTATCAGCCATGGAGCCAAATGTCATTGAGCTAGTTGGTGCTATCCACCATGTTTTTAATTGGCGTAAACGGTTGAATACGATGACATCTAATAATTGTCCAACGACATAAGCGGCAAAGCTGGCAATTGCGATGCGAAATACAAATATATTAAATTGGGCTAATGCGTTAAAGCCTTGGAATTGGCTTTCGGAAAATAAAACAGAGACAACATAACTGACAATTAATGCCGGAAACATAACAACGAAAATAATTTTCCGCGCATCTTTTGCACCAAATACGCGCACTGTGAGATCTGTTGCTAAAAATATAAAAGGAAAAGTGAGGGTTCCCCAGGTGCTATGAAAAGAAAAATCATTGGCTGCACCAAGTGCGGTTAATTTTAACGTTATTTCGAAAGGAACCTGCACAAAATAATTGCTAGCTGCAATGATCAGAATATGAAAAAAACTCAGCCAAATAACGGCTCGATATTTTTGTTGTGCATTAAAGATTGGTGTATTTAATTTCATTTTATACCTTTTTAACCTAAGAATCGGGGTGAGGGAACCCGAGATGTTCAAATGAGGCGGTAGATAATACGCAGATTTATTGGGATTGCAAGATAGTATCAGCGAAATAGCATGACAAAAATTTTCATTTTTTCTATGAAATTTATTACTTGACAGAAAATACAAAAAAAAACGATAATTTTTATCAATTATCTGCTTAAGGAAATAATATGAAAAAAACTAAATTTGCATTACTGCCTTTATCTGTTTTTATTGCAACTGTTAGCTATGCAAATCAGACCGAATCTTTAGATGAAATTAAAATTACTGCTGAGAATCAGGTAAAACAATCACTTGGTTCTTCTCTTGTTACTGCAAAAGATTTAGAGAAACGCCCTGCGACAAATGATGTTTCTGAAGTATTACGTACCATGCCTGGTGTGAATTTAACGGGTAATTCTTCCACCGGACAACGTGGTAATAAACGTCAAATTGATATTCGTGGTATGGGACCTGAAAATACATTGATTTTAGTGGACGGGAAACCTGTTACCTCTCGTAATGCAGAGCGTTATGGTGTACGTGGTGAACGTAATTCTCGTGGCGACAGCAACTGGGTGCCGGTTGAAGCGATTGAAAAAATTGAAGTATTACGTGGTCCTTCAGCAGCACGCTATGGCTCAGGTGCAATGGGTGGGGTAGTTAATATCATCACTAAACCTGTTACCAATGATTTACACGGTAGCTTAAGTTATTACACCAACCAACCAGAAGACAGCGATGAAGGCGCAACGAACCGTGTCGGTTTTAATCTAAGCGGAGCGTTAATTAAAGACGTATTGCAATTCCGTTTATATGGTAACTGGAATAAAACTCAAGCGGATGAAGTCGGTATTAATGGCAATCCTGCGATTGCTGGTCGTGAAGGTGTACGTAATAAAGACATTAATGGCCGTTTAGTGTGGAATATCAATGAGAAAAATAAATTAACCTTGGATTCTGGCTTTAGTCGCCAAGGTAATATTTATAACGGTGATACACAAAATAGTGCGACTGATCTTTACAATAGTATTAAAGCACCTTATACCAGACAACTTGCTAGCTCAAAGGCGGAAACTGCTCGTTTATACCGACAAAATTATGCGTTAACTTATGAAGGTAAGTTTGATCATTTTGATAACAAAACTTACATTGCATTTGATAAGACTAAAAATAGCCGATTACCTGAAGGATTAGCCGGTGGTCCAGAAGGAAGTTATACCAGCACTACAGGTTTTACTGACTCAATTTTAAAAAATACGCGTTTTAGTTCAGAATTCTATATTCCACTTACACTTGGTGTAGAACACATGGTTACCTTGGGATTTGAAGGTACACATAGCACCTTAGATGATAAGCAGTCAATGACACAAAATCTTGGAGAACAAGTGATTTTTGTGACGGATGCTAATGGGAAAAGAAACAGAATAGTAAAAAAAGACCCAACAGAATCATTCCCAGGTATTACAAAAAATCGCGGTGGTTATTCTAGCCAGACCGAATGGGCTATTTTCCTAGAAGATAATGTTTCGGTGACTGATAAGCTTATTTTAACACCTTCAGCTCGTTATGATCATAATAGTTATTCGGGATCGAATGTGAGTGGTGGGCTTAATTTCCTGTATGCTGTCACAGATAATGTGAATGTAAAAGGTGGAATTGCTAGAGCTTATAAAGCACCAAATCTTTATCAAACTAATCCAAACTACTTACTTTATACACGTGGTCAAGGTTGCCCAACCGCAGGTGATTATGCATGTTATTTCCAAGGTAATGAAGATTTGAAACCAGAAACTAGCTGGAATAAAGAGATTGGAGTGGAATACAATAAAGACGGTTATCTTGCATCTATTACATATTTCCGTAACGATTACCGTAACAAAATTGTGCCATCAGATAAGCTTATTGGTGTGACATCCAATAAAAATGAAGTATACCAATGGAGTAATGCGAATCGAGCACTTGTTGAAGGTCTAGAGGGAAATTTAACCTTACCATTAATCGAGAATAAATTATCTTGGGTTAATAACTTCACTTATATGCACAAAACCAAAAATAAAGATACGGGCAATCCGCTTTCTATTGTGCCGAAATATACGTTAAATTCTAGCTTGAGCTATCAGATTACAGCCGGTTTTGACGCAATGCTGACTTATACACAATATGGCAAACAAACTGGTCGTAAAGTAAAAGAGATTAGAATGGAAAATGCGGCAGCATTAGCTAACTCAACTGAAATCGGTAGTTATGCCGTTTGGGGGGTAAGTGCAGGCTATAACTGGAAAGATACGATTAGTGTGCGTATTGGTGTGAGCAACTTATTTGATAAACGTATTTATCGTAAAAATAATGGAGCAAGCACTTACAATGAGCAAGGTCGCGCTTATTATGCAACAGTAAAATATACTTTCTAAGTAAGAAAAAATGATTCAAGCCCTGTTTATGCAGGGCTTTTTTATGTGTAGCCAACTTAGATCACAAAAACGCAAAGAGATTTTGATTTAATACGCAAAATAAATAACAAATATTATCGAAGCCACAGCCAACGTGCTGGTGTGTCAACATTGCCTGAACCTGGTCGTGATATTCGCTTTAATGTAAATTATACATTCTAGATTAATTTTTCATTATTCAATACTCATAGCTATCTGCACCTCAAGAGCCTTAACTTAGGAAACTTTTGAGGTGCAGATTTTTTATTATTGAAGCATAAAAATTTTATCGCAAACGTTTGCTTAACCTGTTAAAATCAGTTTAGATTTTATTTCTCCAATATTTCAATAGGAAAAAATAGTGAGTAAACCATCATTAAGCTATAAAGATGCCGGTGTAGATATTAATGCTGGCAATACCTTGGTTGACCGAATTAAACCGGAAGTAAAACGCACAACGCGGCCAGAAGTTATTGGTGGATTAGGTGGGTTCGGTGCCCTATGTTCAATTCCAAGTAAATATAAAGAACCTATTTTAGTTTCTGGCACAGATGGAGTTGGTACGAAGTTGCGTTTAGCAATTGATTTAAAAAAACACGATACGATTGGTGTAGATTTAGTTGCTATGTGTGTGAATGATTTAGTTGTGCAAGGTGCCGAACCGCTGTTTTTCTTAGATTATTATGCCACGGGTAAACTTGAAGTAAATATAGCTACAGATGTAGTGAAAGGTATTGCAGATGGTTGTGTAGAGGCTGGTTGTGCTTTAGTGGGTGGTGAAACAGCTGAAATGCCTGGTATGTATCACGAAGGTGATTATGATTTGGCTGGCTTCTGCGTAGGTGTAGTGGAAAGATCTGAAATAATTGATGGTAGTCAAGTACGTCATGGAGATGCTTTAATTGCATTAGGCTCTAGTGGACCACATTCCAATGGGTATTCTTTGGTACGTAAAGTTATTGAGGTTGCAGATGTTAATCCAGCGACAGCGCTGCTTGAAGGAAAGCCATTGATTGAACATTTACTTGCTCCAACCAAAATCTATGTGAAATCAGTATTAGCTTTAGTTAAACAAGTCAATGTTCATGCTATTGCGCATTTAACTGGTGGAGGCTTTTGGGAAAATATTCCTCGTGTTTTGCCCAAAAATGCTAAAGCGGTCATCAGCGAAAAAAGTTGGCAATGGCCTGCAATCTTTAAATGGTTACAAGAAAATGGCAATATTGATACCTATGAAATGTACCGCACTTTTAATTGTGGTGTTGGAATGGTAATAGCTTTACCTCAAGATCAAATTGATACAGCATTGGCGATATTAAAACAAGCTGGTGAGGATGCGTGGTTAATTGGACACATAGAAGATGCTAAAGAAAATGATGAAAAGGTTGTGATCTTATAGCATATTATTATTCGGGTTTAGGGGCAGATTTTATATCTGCCCTTATGTTTTAGATATTAAAACTGAAACTTTATACTATTTTATCGATAATATTATGAAAAAAATCGCTGTTCTAATTTCTGGTCAAGGTAATAATTTACAAGCGATAATTGATGCTTGCCAAACACAGCAAATACCCGCGGAAATTGTTTGTGTTATAAGCAATAAAGCAAATATTTTTGGTTTAATTCGGGCTAAAAGTGCGGGTATTTTTTCACGTGTTTTTTTACGCAATAATTTTGAGAGCAATTTGGCAATGGATCAATCTATTGCTGATGAGTTGGATAAATTTGATGTTGATTTAATTGTGCTGGCTGGTTATATGAAAATCCTGACACCTGAGTTTATACAACGTTTTGAGGGAAAGATTATTAATATTCATCCTTCACTTTTACCTAAATATCCGGGCTTGAATACTTATCAAAAAGCTTTAGACGCAGGCGATAGAGAGCACGGTACGACAGTACATTTTGTCAATGAGGAAGTTGATAATGGTGCAATTATATTACAAGCCAAGGTGCCTATTTTTGATAATGATACGGTGGAAGTTATTGAAGCTCGTACTCGTGAACAGGAATATCGTATTTATCCGATCGTGGTGAAATGGTTTATGGAAAATCGTTTAAAGCTTCAAAATGGCGTGGCTTATTTGGATGATATTCCTTTACCAGAGCAAGGCTATGCAAATAATTAAAAACGACAGAGTTTATTCTGTCGTTTTATGTATTAGTAGCCTTCTTCTTGCATATTAGGTAAAAATTGAGCTTCTTGGATCCGCTTTACTTGAGTGTAAATTGAACCATTTTCATGTAGCTCAATTTCACGCCAACCAGGTTGTAGATTATCCAGTGTAAAATGATGGCTATCCGGTTTAAACTGGATACTTGTGGCAGGTGTTGCCATTACTTGGTAGCCATTCCAAAGAGCATTAACTTCTTGATGAATATGCCCATACAAAATACCTTTTACATTGCTAAATTTCCCAAGTACTTCTGCCAGTTCATGTGAATTGCGCAAGTTATGTTGATCAAGCCAAGCAGAATTTGTTGGTAATAAGTGGTGATGTAGAACTACCAACGTATAGCGATTAGGATGTTGTGCAAGTTTTTCTTCTAATAAATTTAATTGGTGTTGGCTGAGCTGACCATGAGGAACACCATAAACTTGACTATCCAATAATAATGCTTGCCAATATTTACCCAATAAAAGATGCTTTGCACTTTCTATTGGTGTTTTGTTTAGGTGTTCTACCATTTTAGGTTGAAAATCATGGTTACCTGGTATCCAAAAAATAGGTTTATTTAGAGGCGTCACCATTTCTACAAAACGGCGGTATCCCTCATCACTCCCATCTTGAACCAGATCACCAGTAGCAAGGATAATATCAAAAGTATTATTTTCTTGTTGGATTTCTTTTAATACTTGAGTAAAGCTTGCTTGTGTATTTACACCCAAAAGGGCAGTTTCTTTTTCTTTGAATAAATGCGGATCAGTAATTTGTAATAATTTTATGATAGATTTCTCTGTTTGATAGACAAAGGTATTTTTCATCGATGCCACCTAATTACGTAACCAACGTTTTTGTAATTGAGCATAATTTAATTGAAGCCACTGCAATCCAATGACCGCAATGCCGTTATCAATTTTCCCCTCGCACATCCATTGATACGCTTGCTCGCGCTTTACAACATGTACGCGAATGTCTTCATTCTCATCAGCCAAGCCGTGAATGCCTTTTGCTTGTGAGCTATCTACCTTTCCAACAAATAAATGAAGCCTTTCTACCGTGCCACCTGGGCTATCCCAAACACTTAAGCAATGAGTCAAATTTTTTACGGTTATTCCTGCTTCTTCTTTGCTTTCACGTAAAGCGACTTCCTCTGGTTTTTCATCTTTCTCCACCATGCCCGCAATTAATTCGAGCAACCAAGGTGAACGCATGCGTTCAGGGTGATAAGCTGCACCAATACGTACTTGTTCAACTAAAACGACAGAATCAGCTTTAGGATCATAGGCAATAACTGCAGAAGCAGCACCTTTAATGAGTAACTCTCGCGTGACAATCTCGCTTTCACCACCAGCAAATAGCTTATGTTTAAATTGAATTTGTTTTAGCGTGAAAAAGCCTTTATATAGCGTTTTTTCCGCCACAATTTCCATATCTTCTTGACTAAATTGTTGAATGTCAGACATCTTTTTCTCCAATACTTCTCTGGAGATAATACGCTTAAAAGATGATAAAAAAAATAGAACGGGCTTACTTTTTACTGAAAGTTTGAAGTGAGTCACAAAATATTATTAGGTATTGAGCAGAAAATATTCATTGATAATCACCTTTCCTGTTTTTAGTCGTTATCTAGAACAGCCAGTAAAATTCAGACTATAGAATGTGGTAAAGTGTGATAGATAGTGATAGAATCAGACGTGCTATGCAGCTTTTTTCTCGGTGTATGTTTTTTTATTGTCTATTTCGTGGTGCGACCAGCCTATAAAATAGTTGCAAGTTGATAAAAAATACATACACTAACCGCTCTTTTATGAGTTAAAACCAACAAAATAGGAAAAACAAATGAGTATTGAAGAACGCGTGAAAAAAATCATCGTTGAACAATTAGGTGTTAAAGAAGAAGATGTTAAATCTGAAGCTTCTTTCGTTGAAGATTTAGGTGCGGACTCTTTAGACACAGTTGAATTAGTAATGGCTTTAGAAGAAGAATTCGATATCGAAATTCCAGATGAAGAAGCTGAAAAAATCACAACTGTTCAATCTGCGATTGACTACGTGCAAAACAATCAATAATTTCAAGTTGGGCGACTTTTTAAGTCGCCTAATTTTTTTCAAAAATTTCTTTCTCAAATCACCGCACTTTTCTCTTATTCCTGCATTGTAAAATTGATCTGAATTACCTTTTAATAAAATTCTTGCTCTAAAATTTAAAAAAGATTTAGTTTTATGCCTCAAAAAGGGTATTATTTTTACAGTTTTTTTATTTTTGAGGTACTTATGCTTTATTTAGAATTTTTATTCCTATTATTAATGCTTTATATGGGAAGCCGTTACGGTGGTATCGGATTAGGTGTTGTGTCTGGTATCGGTCTTGCTATCGAAGTTTTCGTATTCCGTATGCCAGTAGGGAAAGCACCGATTGATGTAATGCTCATCATTCTTGCAGTAGTGACTTGTGCATCCGTACTTGAAGCTGCAGGCGGTTTGAAATTTATGTTACAAATTGCTGAACGCATTCTCCGTAAAAATCCAAAACGTGTAACGTTACTAGGCCCATTGGTCGTGTATTTATTAACATTTATGCTTGGTACTGGTCACTCAGTTTACACAATCATGCCAATCATCGGCGATGTTGCATTGAAAAATAAAATCCGTCCAGAGCGCCCAATGGCAGCGTCTTCGGTGGCATCTCAATTAGCAATCACATCTAGCCCACTCTCTGCAGCTGTTGTCTTCTATTTAGGTAAAATTACTGCAATGCCTGGTTTTGAGCATATTAGTTTGTTAGATATTATTTGTGTGACTGTTCCTGCGACTTTAGCGGGTACGATAGCGCTTTCTTTATATAGTATGCGTCGTGGTAAAGAGTTAGAACAAGATCCTGAATATCAACGTCGTTTACAAGATCCCGTATGGAGCGAACGTATTTTAAATACCACAAGCACAACATTGAATGAAGCCCTTCCACAAGGTGCTAAAAAATCAGTTTATTTGTTCTTATTAGCATTAGTTGTGATTGTTGCGATTGCGATGATTCCTGAAATTCGTACTATCGGTAGCGGAAAAGCAATTTCCATGTCGCTAATCATCCAAATGATGATGCTTTGCTTTGGTGGTGTGATTTTACTTGCAACGAAAACAAATCCTCAAATCGTGCCAAATGGCGTGGTATTTAAGTCTGGTATGGTGGCTGCTATTGCGATTTATGGTATTGCTTGGATGAGCGATACTTACTTCCAATATGCAATGCCAGAGTTTAAAGCCGCGATTACTGATATGGTTCAAGCTTATCCTTGGACATTTGCATTGGCATTATTTGCAGTTTCTGTCGTAATTAACAGCCAAGCAGCAACAGCTGTAATGTTATTACCAGTTGGTATTGGTTTAGGTATTCCAGCACCAATCTTGGTTGGTTTGATGCCAGCAACTTATGCCTATTTCTTCATCCCAAATTATCCATCAGACATTGCAACAGTAAACTTTGACGTAACGGGTACAACAAAAATTGGTAAATATTATTTTAACCACAGTTTCATGGTGCCAGGTTTAATTGGGGTTGTTGTTGCTTGCTTAGTCGGTGTTTCTGTGGCGGAATTAGTGATTCGCTAATTTACACATAAACTAAATCCTTTTAATATAAAAGCACCTTTGAATGGTGCTTTTATTTTTATGACAACCTACATCGCCTACGGCAATATAAATCAACCTTTTTCTTTGGAATCCTTACCCTATGCACTGATTCCAGAAAATCTATATCAAACTGAAACGGATAGCTCGCGTGTTTTTCAGCGTCATCAGTGTCGTCAGCTTGCTCACTTATTACTTTTCCAACTTCTAAAAATAGCAGGAAAATCTACCTCACTTTTATCTCAAATTCAACGTACCGAAAGTGGCAGACCTTATTTTATTGATGAGCGAATAGATTTTAATATTAGCCATTCTGGTGATTGGGTTGCAGTAATATTAGATATTAGAAATGAAGAAAAAAGTGCGGTGGGAATTGATATTGAATTTCCTAAAATAAGAAATTTTACGGCGTTGATGGAACATATTGCACCAAAAGAAGAAATTGATTGGTTTCATCATCAGCAGGATTCTTTGAAGGCTTTTTATCGTTGTTGGTGTTTGCGCGAAGCTGTATTGAAATCTCAAGGATTTGGGATCGTAAAATTATCCAATGTTCGTCATTTTCCTGAACAACAAAAAATTTTTTCAGATTATTGTCCGCAAGGCCAGTTGTCGTTTACTGATGAACTCCCTGTTTATTTAGCCGCTTTTGTCAATCATCAAGAAAAATTACCGCACTTTTATGAGTGGAGTGGTGAAAGTTTACAGATAAAAGAACTTCAAAAATGCGTTCTTTATGAGGTGAATTAATCAAGAAAATCCTTGTGTAAAATCAAGGATTTTTTATTGCCTAAAAAGCCTTGCATTTTCATAGACGCGCCCCATTTATTTAGCTAAACTCTTAACAATTTTTTGACAAATGGAGAATGAAATGTCACAGAACGGTTCAGATCGCGATCCTTGGAGTAAACCAGGGCAAAACAACGACCAACAGCCGGGAAATTCATCCAATAATAATGGATGGAATAACAATCAAAATCGTGGGAATCAAGAACAATCTCCGCCAGATATTGAGGAGATTTTTAATAACCTTCTCAGAAAATTAGGTGGTGGAAATAAAAAGAGCGGTCAAAATAATGGTAGTTTTCAAAACAGTACGCCATTTAATTTTGGAAAAGTGGTGCCGCTTGCTGTGGCGATTGGTGCGATTATTTGGGGCGTAAGTGGTTTCTACACTATTAAAGAGGCTGAGCGTGGTGTGGTGCTTCGTTTTGGTGAATTGCATTCTATTGTTCAACCTGGTTTGAACTGGAAACCAACATTTGTAGATAAAGTATTGCCGGTGAATGTAGAGCAAGTTAAAGAACTTCGCACACAGGGTTCAATGCTGACTAAAGATGAAAATATGGTTCGTGTAGAAATGACTGTGCAATATCGAGTGCAAGATCCTGCTAAATATCGTTTTAGTGTGACGAATGCGGATGATAGTTTAGGTCAAGCGACTGACAGTGCATTGCGTTATGTGATCGGCCATATGTCAATGAATGATATTTTAACAACAGGCCGTGCGGTTGTTCGTGAAGATACGTGGAAAGCATTAAATGACATTATCAAATCCTATGATATGGGACTTGAGGTTATTGATGTGAACTTCCAATCTGCGCGCCCACCTGAAGAAGTAAAAGATGCGTTTGATGATGCGATTAAAGCTCAGGAAGATGAACAACGTTTTATTCGTGAAGCGGAAGCCTATGCCCGAGAGAAAGAGCCGATTGCGCGTGGTGATGCACAACGTATTATTGAAGAAGCGACAGCTTATAAAGATCGTATTGTGTTAGATGCTCGAGGCGAAGTGGAACGTTTGCAGCGTTTATTGCCTGAATTTAAAGCTGCGCCAGATTTACTGCGTGAGCGTTTATATATTCAAACCATGGAAAAAGTCATGGCAAATACGCCAAAAGTGATGCTTGATGGCAATAATGGTAACAATTTAACTGTGTTACCCTTAGAACAAATTATGGGTAAAAAAGTATCAGCTAAAGCGCCAGCCGTAACAGAAAGAGCGGTAGAATCTGCGCCTGTTTTATCTCAGCCAGAGCGCATTAATCATTCTTCAAGCCAACTACCAAGCACTGTTGAGCCGATTCGCCAAGGGAGATTTAACTAATGCGTAAATTTTTATTACCAGCTATTTTTGTCATTGCGGCAGTGGTGTATTCCAGTGTCGTGGTCGTGACGGAAGGTACACGCGGTATTATGTTGCGATTCAACAAAGTACAACGTGATGCAGATAACAAAGTGGTTGTCTATGAACCAGGCTTACATTTTAAAGTGCCTTTGATTGATAGCATTAAAGTTTTAGATGCGCGTATTCGCACCTTAGATGGATCAGCAACACGTTTTGTTACTGTTGAGAAAAAAGACTTGCTAGTAGATTCTTATGTGAAATGGAAGATTAGTGATTTTGGTCGATTCTACACATCTACTGGTGGTGGCGATTATACTCAAGCTTCAAGCTTGTTAAGCCGTAAAGTAAATGACCGTTTGCGTTCTGAAATTGGTACAAGAACCATTAAAGATATCGTTTCTGGTACGCGTGGTGAATTAATGGAAGGGGCAAAAAAAGCTTTAAATTCAGGGCAAGATAGTACGGCGGAATTGGGTATTGAAGTAATTGATGTACGTGTAAAACAAATTAATTTACCGGACGAAGTATCTTCTTCAATTTATCAACGAATGCGTGCAGAACGTGATGCAGTCGCGCGTGAACACCGTTCTCAAGGTAAAGAAAAAGCAGCATTTATCCAAGCAGATGTAGATCGTAAAGTGACCTTGATTCTTGCTAATGCAAATAAAACTGCACAAGAATTACGAGGCTCAGGCGATGCAGCGGCGGCAAAATTATATTCAGATGCTTTTGCTCAAGAACCACAATTCTTTACTTTTGTACGTAGCTTAAAAGCCTATGAAGCAAGTTTTGCAAACTCTGACAATATGATGATTTTAAAACCAGATAGTGATTTCTTCCGCTTTATGCAAGCTCCGAAGAAATAGATTTAAAATTGATAAAAACACCTTCCTTGTGAAGGTGTTTTTTTTATAGCCAGCGTCTTACTTTTTGTTTGTAACGACGATATTCATCGCCAAATTTACTTTCCAAATAGGTTTCTTCTCGGGCTATTTGAAAGCGATTCATAACTAGTATAAAGGCAAGCACGCCTAACCAAGCTAAACTATTACCCAACCAAAGAGACCAAGCAATTAACATTAACAGCAAGCTTAAATACATTGGATTACGGCTAAATTGAAATATGCCTGTAGAAACTAATTGTGTTGTGTGTTTAAAGTCATGAGGATTAATGGTCGTTTTGCGGATAAAAAATTGAAGCACACTGCCTCCAGCAATCAAAAATGAAAGCGTAATGACAAAGGCAATAACTGCAAAATAGACAGAATAACTCGCTACTTTTGGCAAAAAATACATTACAGTGCCAATTAATAAACAGAGTAGTGGTGGTGGAATAAATAACATCGCTAAATCTCATTAATAAAAATGCCGCCTAGTGATAGACGGCATGTAAAGTGCGGTCAAAATTTATTTTAATTTTGCTTTAATTGCTTCTGCTACAAGTTCAGCTTCAGGCCCTAAAATGACTTGCAATCCATCATTGCCTAATTTTACATTACCTTTTGAACCAAGCGCTTTAAGTTGATCTTCATTAATATTGTGATGGTCAACTAAAGTTAAGCGTAAACGAGTGATGCAAGCATCCACAGTTTTGAAGTTTTCTGAACCACCTAAAGCAGCGATAAATTTCACCGCTCTTTCTTCGCGAGATTGGTTACTTTGTGTTGGGGCTGCAGCTGTTTCTGCTTTATCTTCACGTCCTAGCGTTTTGAGATTAAAGGTATTAATTGCAAAACGGAACACAAAATAATAGATAGCAAAGAATACAATACCTTGTACAAGTAACATATACCAGCTAACGGCAAGTGGGTTGCGGCTAGAAAGTACCATATCCACTAAACCAGCACTAAAGCCGAAGCCAGCAATCCAGTGCATTGTGGCTGCAATGAATACAGAGATACCCGTTAATAATGCATGCAATACATAAAGTATCGGTGCAACGAACATGAATGAGAATTCAAGCGGTTCGGTGATCCCTGTAAAGAAAGAAGCTAGTGCACCCGCAAGCATAATTGAGGCCACTTGTACTTTTTGATTTGGTTTTGCGCAGTGATAAATCGCAAGAGCAGCACCTGGTAAACCAAACATCATCACTGGGAAGAAACCAGCTTGATACATACCAGTTACCCCTACAGTTGCAGTGCCTTCGGCAATGGATTTAGCACCGCCTAAGAAGTTTGGAATATCATTGATACCTGCTACGTCAAACCAGAATACAGAGTTTAAGGCATGGTGTAAGCCAACAGGAATTAATAAGCGGTTGAAGAAACCGTAGATCCCCGCACCGACTGCACCTAAATCTTTGATGGATTCACCAAATGAAACGAGCGCGTTAAAAATATGCGGCCAAATATAGAGTAAGGCAAATGATACAGCGATCATCACGAAAGAAACCAAAATTGGGACGAGGCGTTTTCCGCTAAAGAACGAAAGTGCCTTTGGTAATTCAACTTGATAGAAACGGTTGTAAAGTTCAGCTGAAATCACACCAATTAAAATCCCGATAAATTGGTTATTGATTTTTTTGAATGCGGCAGGCACTTCACTAATATCAATGTGTTGTAATTGTGCTACACCTGCAGGGGAAAGTAGGGTGGTTACTACATAGAAACCAACAAGGCCTGAAAGTGCGGCGGAACCGTGTTTGTCTTTTGCAAGACCAAACGCGACGCCCACAGCGAAGAGTAAGCCCATGTTATCAATAATTGCTGCACCAGATTTAATTAATAATGCTGCTAATTGACTGTTTGCCCCCCAACCATCTGGGTCGATCCAATAGCCAATACCCATTAATAATGCCGCAGCAGGTAAGGCTGCCACAGGCACCATTAAGGCTTGACCGATTTTTTGTGCGTAACTAAGTACACTCATATAATCTCCTTAATTTTTATATTTTGATGAAATCAAAAGGCTTGAGCCCATTCTTTGCCTCAAGCCTTATACATTATTCTATGCCAAATTATTCAACGGTCAATTTTTTACCATCGTAGCTAATGGCTTTAACGCTGGTTAACGCTTTACCACCGTCAGTTTCACCACCGATGAGCAATACTTTATTGTTGTAAGACACAGAGAAACCATAGCCAATATTCATTGGTAATTCACCAACGATACTCCATTTACCATTATTTAAAGTATAAACTTCGTTATGCCATGTTTTGGTTAAACCTTTATGCGCATGGAGTTTGCCTTCCTTGAATTGTTTAATTGAACCAGGGAAGTTTGCGCCACCAGTCACTAAATAATGGCCATGGCTATATCCTGCGAGTGCGCCAGCTAAACCATCTTGTGATTTACCTTTTGGCGCAGGTAAGTCAGGTAAGTTTTTCCATTGCACACCTTTAGCAGTGAATTTGCCTTGGTGAGTTTCTGCGGTGCGAAGGCCAGGTTTCACTTCACCATTGACAACCACTAAGTCATTACCTTGAATGGTGAATGCCGCACCTGCACGACCAGAGAATGGAATACGACCTTCATTGCGCCATTTATTGGTTGATGGTTCATAGCTCAATAATTCTGTTGTGAAGAAATAATCTTCTGGACGTTGATCGAAATAAGCTGCTGCGATTTCATCTTTTTTCGCTTTATCTTCACCCGCTGCCACGGTGTCTTGGAAGAAACCATTAAATATAGAGAGGTTAGAACCACCTAAAATATAAACTTTATCACCGTGAGATGCGCTGCTTGAACCGACTAAACCACGCGGAGAGCGAGTAGGAAGTTTCACCCAAGTATTATCAGCTGGATTGTAGCTGTAAGCATCATTAACAAGTTGAAGTTCGCCCTTTTCATTTTTTTGCAAACCACCGAATACATAAAGTTTTCCATCTACGGCTGCTGCAACAGGTTGATTACGTTCACCACCAGGGAATGCTGCAATTTCTTTCCATTGTGCAGCAGGATCTTTTAAGTCTAAAGAATAGAATTTATTGCCACCCGAACCTAAGCCTACATATACGGTATCACCGATGAGTGCGCCAGTTCCGCTTTTGATGCCTACTGGTAAATCTGGATAGACTTGTGCGTTAGCTGAAAATGCAACAGTTGCAAAAAGTGCGGCGCATAATGCTGTTTTTGTCAATTTCATAATAAACCTCATTTATTAAGTTATGTTTATGGTTTGCTATTCATAAAACCGCATTGAATAGGATTTATTTTATAAAAAAAGTGCGGTTATAAAAGCCTTGCTTTTTTTAACCGCACTTTAGTGTTAAGACATCAATAGATTTGGCACAAAAGTAATGATTTGTGGGAAAATCGTAATTAATACTAATGTTAAGAATATCGGTATTAAGAACGGCAATACACCTTTTGTTACAGTGGATACTGACATATTACCCACACGCGCCACCACAAAGAGAGCCATACCCATTGGTGGTGTTAAGATACCGATCATCATATTCAATGTAGTCATTACACCGAAGAATACTAAGTCGATATTAAATTGCATTGCGATTGGAATTAACATTGGTAACACTAAGAATTGCAATGCTAATGCATCAATGAACATACCCAAGAAGAGCAAGAGGGCATTGATCATGACTAATACCATAAGTGGAGAATCAGCTACGGCAACGAATATATCTGCTATACGCATTGCAACTTGTTCACGTGCGATCATATCTCCGAAGAAGGTCACGGTCATAATCATTAATGCAACCACACCAGTAATTGCCATAGCTTCAATGCAGCTATTAAAGAGCATTTTCATTGTTAATTCTTTATAAACGAATTTACCAATGATGACGGAGTAAGTTGCAGCAACAACGGCAGATTCTGTTGGGCTAAATAAGCCAGAGAAGATACCACCGATGATGAGTAATGGGGTTAAAATTGCCCAGAACGCTCTTTTGAATGATGTGCAAAGTTCTTCACGAGTTGCTTTTGGTGTTCTTGGATAACCACGTTTTTTAGATACGTAGTAGTTCATGATCATCAAGGCAATCGTTACAAGTACGCCTGGTACAAAACCTGCAACGAAGAGTTTCGCAATAGATTCGTTGGCAATTACACCGTAAATAATCATGGCGATACTTGGTGGAACTAATGGACCGATGATACAAGATGCTGCAGTGATACCACCACAAATATCATCATCATAGCCTGCATCGCGCATAGCCTTGATTTCTAACTGACCTAAGCCACCCGCATCAGCAAGTGCAGAACCTGACATACCTGAGAACAATAAACTTGCGCCAATATTTACATGCCCCATACCACCAGTGTAGTGACCGAGTAAGGCTTTTGCGAAGTTAAAGATACGTTCTGTGATACCGCCAGTATTCATTAAAATACCCGTTAGAATATAGAACGGCACAGCAAGTAATGAGAAACTATCTAAACTCATGGTCAGTTTTTCAGCCGCTGCGTTTACTACGTTCCATCTGGTCATTGAGAAATAAAGTAATGTGGTAATAAATAATGACCAACCTACTGGCACACCGAGGAACATAATAACCAGCCAGAATATTAGGGCAACGTATACAGAGTTAGAACCAAATTTCACATATTCTGTGATGCGCAATACTTTGTACCACTCTGGGAACGTAAATAAAATGCCTAATAAAATGACCGCACTTATAATGAAGAACGTCGCCGGTAAATAGCTTTTATCTTCTTTAAAATTGTCTGCTTGAGCTTGGAAGAAGCGCACTAACATTAGGATAGAAATGATCGGCAGAGAAGCATAAATCCATTTCTCTGAAATTCCGCCTAATGCGTCAATAGGGAAATCTGCACCAAGGAACGTTTTAATACCAAAATGGATAAAGAAAATAATGCCAAGGAAAATCATTAACTGTACAAAAGAGTTTGTTACTTTTTTGACAGAAGCAGGCATTAAATTGGTTAAGAAGTCGATGTAAACGTGTTCTTGTTTGCGGATAGCCACACTAATACCGAGCATACCTACATATACAAACAATAATTTAGCGAGTTCCTCACTCCAAATTAATGGTGATTGGAAAGCTTGGCGGAATAGGATTTGAGCAACAAGAATACCGAAGATGGCAAGGAATAGCGCACCGCCAATCCATTCTTCAAGTTTGTTAAAAAATTTCATACTTCACTCCGAGAGATTGTGGAGAACGAAAATGAGTACGCCAACCAAATTGTTGGCGCATATAATAGGGGATTATTTAATCGCTTGGATTTCTTTTAATGCTTTTTCACCTTTCTCACCAGTTTGTTTCACAAACTCAGCATAGAATGGTTTCATCGCATCTTTGAATGGCGCTAAATCTGGATGGGTTACTTTTACACCTTGTTTTTCAAAGAATTTCACCAAATCTTTTTCGCCATCTACGAATAATTTAGTGTGGTATTTTGCTGCATTTTCAGCGGCGTCTTTGACTACTTTTTGAAGATCTTCCGGTAATTCTTTATAAGTTTCGTTACTCACTAAATAAAGTTGGTCATTCAAGATGTGGTTAGTCATCGCTAAGAATTTTTGCACTTCATAGAATTTTTGTGCTTGTACGGTCGCTAATGGGTTTTCTTGACCATCGACAGAGTTAGTTTGAAGTGCAAGATATACCTCAGAGAATGCCATAGGTGTTGGCGATGCACCTACATATTTTGCGTATGCTAAGTTAGTTGCGGCATTGGGTACACGAAGTTTTAAACCTTTCATATCCGCAATGCTATTGATTGCTCTATTTGAAGTTGTTTGGCGAGTCCCATTATAGGCCTGAGAAAGTAGCGTGATGCCAAGCTCTTTATTCATTTTTTGAACTAAATCTTTACCAAATGCGGTTTCTTGTAATGCTTTTTGTGCAACGTTGTAGTCGGTGATGACATATGGTAACGCGAACACTGCTGCTTCAGGATAGAATAATTGGAAACGAGCTGATTCAGCAAAAGTGAAGTCAAGAGAACCGTCTTTTAATTGTTTTAACATTGCACGGTCGTCACCAAGTTGTGAACTCGGATAAAGTGAAACTTCAATTTTACCATGTGATTTTTCTTTTACTTCTTTCGCAAACATTTCAGCTGCTTTGTACTCATTAGATGAAGTACCTGCATTCATACCAAATTTTAAGTCATAATCTGCGGCAAAAACGGCTGAAGAAACGCCTAATGTGATAGCAGTTGCAAGGAAAAGTTTAGTAAATTTCATAATGTTCGCTCCTGTGTGAACCTATGTTGATATAAGCCATAATTGGCTTGGATTGAAAGTGAATGCTCGATGTTTTAGACATCAAAAAAACGACTCGGGCGCTATTCTAAAGTAAAAAAATACTTTTTGAACTGCTCTTTGAAGTTTTATTTCAAAATTGAGAGGTAGATCACATTGGCAAAAAAATACTTCAAAAAAAATTTTAAAATGGAGTTATGTTTTTATATAATGCTGAGCACTGACGAAAATGCAGGCTCAGTTATATTTAGGAGTGATATTATGTCGAAATTATCTCATCAAGATGTGCTTTCTCAAATTCAATACGGTCTCATTGCTTCTTGCCAACCCGTTGATGATGGTCCAATGGATAAACCTGAAATTGTTTCTGCCATGGCTCAAGCTTCCGTTGCTGGTGGCGCATCAGGTTTACGTATTGAAGGTGTAGATAACCTTAAAGCGACACGTCCTTTCGTAAACATTCCAATTATCGGTATTGTAAAACGTGACTTACCTGATAGTCCGATTCGTATTACGCCATTTCTGCAAGATATTGAAGATCTTGCCAATGCAGGGGCAGATATTATTGCGGTAGATGGCACTAGCCGCCCTCGTCCAGTTGATATTGAAAGTGCGGTGAAAAAAATCCATGAAATGGGCTGCTTGGCTATGGCAGATTGCTCTAATTTAGAAGAAGGCTTGTATTGTCAAAAACTCGGTTTTGATATTGTGGGGAGCACAATGTCCGGTTATACAGGTGGTCCAGTTCCCGAAGAGCCTGATTATCAATTAGTGAAAGATTTAAAAGCAGCGGGTTGTTTTGTGATGGCAGAAGGTCGCTATAACACGCCTAAATTGGCAAAAGTGGCCATTGAAATTGGCGCAGATTGCGTCACTGTTGGTTCAGCACTAACTCGCCTTGAGCATATCGTGAGTTGGTTTGCTAATTCTGTGAAATCTGCAAGATAGTCGTAAGACGTGTGAGAAAATACTTCATACTATAAGGATAAGTTATGCGTTGTTTAGCTCTAGACATTGGCGGTACAAAAATCGCGGCGGCTATCGTAAAAAATGGCGAAGTTGAACAACGCCAACAAATTCATACACCGCGTGAAAATGTGGTAGAAGGAATGCATCAAGTATTAGAACAACTTCTTACTCATTATGCAGGGCAATTTGATTATGTGGCGGTGGCTTCAACCGGTATTATAAATGATGGTGTTTTAACCGCACTTAATCCTAAAAATTTAGGTGGTTTGAATCAATTTCCACTAAAAGAAAGTATTGCTAAACACACGGATAAACCAATTGGCTTATTAAATGATGCGCAAGCCGCAACCTATGCGGAATACCAACTCCAAGATTCAGAAAAAGTATCAAACTTTGTTTTTATTACTGTTTCTACTGGCGTGGGTGGTGGTGTCATATTAAACCAACAATTACAAACTGGTCCAAAGGGAATCGCAGGACATATCGGGCATACATTAGCGGATCCAAATGGTCCAATGTGCGGTTGTGGTCGTCGTGGTTGTGTAGAAGCCGTTGCTGCAGGGCGTGCAATTGAAGCAGTGTCTTCCCAATGGTACGATCCTTGTGAGCCAAGAGAAGTTTTTGAACGTTTTAGAAAAAATGATGAAAAAGCTACCGCACTTATAGAGCGTTCAGCCAAAGCCATTGCCAATTTAGTGGCGGATTTAGTGATTGGATTGGATGTGCAAAAAGTTGTTATAGGTGGTAGTGTCGGGTTGGCTGAAGGTTATTTACCATTAGTCAAACGTTTCTTACAGGATATGCCTGCTGTATATAGCTGTGACATTGAATCTGCTAAATTTGGTCAAGATGCAGGATTAGTCGGCGCAGCTTATTGGGTGAAAGATGTTCTGCTTGATAAACCAAAAGGAACAATTTATGGCTAAATTCGGAAATGTGTTAAATACCATTAGTTCGCTTTACCATAGTCTAACCAAGTCAGAGAAAAAAATTGCTGATACGATTTTACGTTCGCCTGATTTAGTGTCTCAATGCCCCCTTTCTGAAATTGCTAAGCATTTGGAAGTTGGAGAAGCTACGCTCGTCCGTTTTTGTCGAACTATTGGTTTTAAAGGCTTTAGCGATTTTAAATTAGAACTTTCCATTGAGCTTGCCACGAAAGATAACAATGATGAAACAGTGCTCGAAACAGAAATTATGCCGAGCGATGATTCTTTAACGATTGCACAAAAGTTGCAAGCGGCAGTTTCTAATGTAATGGAAGAAACGGTTAATTTATTAGATTTGAAACAGCTTGAACAAGTGGTTAAAGCTATTAAAAAAGCACGTTGTATCTTTTTATTCGGCGTGGGATCATCTGGTGTGACCGCTGAAGATGCAAAAAATAAATTGATGCGTATCGGTTTCCAAGTGGATGCAACAGGCAATAATCATTTTATGTATATGCAGGCGGCATTACTTACGCCTTCTGATGTGGCAATTGGTTTAAGCCATTCAGGATATTCCGCCGAAACGGCGCATACACTCAAAATTGCTAAACAAAATGGTGCAACGACAGTGGCATTAACTCACAGTTTGCGTTCCCCCGTTACAGAATATGCTGATTATGTTTTGGTAAATGGTAATAAACAAGGGAAGCTACAAGGTGACTCTATTGGTACCAAAATTGCACAGCTTTTTGTATTAGATTTAATTTATGCTTTGTTAGTGCAGGGCGAAGAAGAACTTGCAGCTCAGACCAAGCAAAAAACTCTTAATGTGATTCTTGAACAACGTATAAAATAGGAGAAAACTTATGCGTGATTTAAAAGGTATTTTCAGTGCATTATTAGTGTCATTTTATGAAGATGGCACAATTAATGAAAAAGGTTTACGTCAAATTATCCGCCACAATATCGACAAAATGAAAGTTGATGGTTTATATGTGGGTGGTTCAACAGGCGAAAACTTTATGCTTTCAACTGAAGAGAAAAAAGAAATCTTCCGTATTGCAAAAGATGAAGCAAAAGATCAAATCGCGCTAATTGCTCAAGTGGGTAGCGTAAACTTAAAAGAAGCAGTTGAATTAGGTAAATATGCAACAGAATTAGGCTACGATAGCTTATCTGCAGTTACTCCGTTCTACTATAAATTTAGTTTCCCTGAAATCAAACATTATTACGACACCATTATTGCAGAAACAGGCAATAATATGATCGTGTATTCTATTCCGTTCTTAACTGGCGTGAATATGGGAATTGAACAATTTGGTGAACTTTACAAAAACCCGAAAGTATTAGGGGTAAAATTCACAGCTGGTGACTTCTATTTATTAGAACGTTTGAAAAAAGCTTATCCAAACCACTTAATTTGGGCTGGTTTCGATGAAATGATGTTACCTGCGGCCGCACTTGGTGTGGATGGTGCAATCGGTTCAACTTTCAACGTAAACGGCGTTCGTGCTCGTCAAATTTTTGAATTGACCAAAGCGGGTAAATTAGCCGAAGCGTTAGAAATTCAACATGTAACCAACGATTTAATCGAAGGCATTTTAGCGAATGGTTTATATTTAACCATCAAAGAATTGCTTAAATTAGAAGGTGTGGATGCGGGTTATTGCCGTGAGCCAATGACAGCAAAAGCAACGGATGCTCAGCTTGCTAAAGCAAAAGAGTTGAAAGCGAAATTTTTATAATTAATGGAATATCGTGAGAACCTAGGGGATTGATTTCCCCAGGTTACTCATAATTTATCCCTCTTGGGGTAGCAATTCTCGTTTCCTGCTTCTCAGTTTTTCTATTTCGTAGTGGGGAACCATTATGTTTAACCGTTGGTTTGTTTATCTACGGTATTGAAAATAAAGGAAGTATAGTATGCGCCTTATTCCTCTACACAACGAACAACAGGTGAGTCGTTGGGCTGCACGCCATATTGTTGATCGTATCAATCATTTTAATCCTACGGCTGAACGTCCATTTGTTCTCGGTTTACCAACTGGTGGCACACCATTAAAAACTTACCAAGAATTAATTGCACTTTGTAAAGCGGGCGAGGTGAGCTTTAAGCATGTGGTAACATTCAATATGGACGAATATGTAGGTTTACCAGAGGAACACCCTGAAAGTTATCATAGTTTTATGTATAACAATTTTTTCAATCATATCGATATTCAGCCAGAAAATATCAATATTCTTAATGGCAACACGGATGATCATGATGCAGAATGTCGCCGTTATGAAGAAAAAATTAAATCTTACGGAAAAATTAATTTATTTATGGGCGGAGTAGGAAATGATGGCCATATCGCCTTTAATGAACCAGCGTCATCATTGAGCTCTCGCACTCGTATTAAAACGTTAACTCAAGACACGCTGATCGCAAATTCACGTTTCTTTGATAATGATGTGAATAAAGTGCCTAAATATGCTTTGACTATTGG
The DNA here is from genome assembly GCF_018829755.1 of Haemophilus sp. SZY H8. NCBI lineage: Bacteria > Pseudomonadati > Pseudomonadota > Gammaproteobacteria > Pasteurellales > Pasteurellaceae > Haemophilus > Haemophilus sp. SZY H8. The sequence continues at coordinate 172,551 of NZ_JAHKJY010000002.1, read as the reverse complement.
TGTAGGCACATTATTAGATGCAGAAGAAGTGATGATCCTTGCAACTGGCCATCATAAGGCGCTTGCCGTTCAAGCAGCAGTCGAAGGTGGTGTGAACCATATGTGGACAGTGAGTGCACTTCAATTACATCGCCATTTTGTGTTAGTTTGTGATGAACCTGCACAGCAAGAATTGAAAGTAAAAACAGTTAAATATTTTACTGAATTAGAACAACGCGCCATTCATAGCGTGTTATAAGATCCTGCCGCTCAAAAGAGCGGTCATTTTTCTGATTATTTTATTTAAGGACAAAAAATGAGATATGCATTAACAAATTGTGTGATTTACACAAAATATGATGTTTTACGTGATTTTGCGGTAATTATTAACGGTGAAATTATTGAAGCGGTAGTTCCACAAGCTGAATTAGAAACAGGCATCAAAACCATTGATTTACAAGGTAATAATTTAACGGCGGGTTTTATTGATCTTCAATTAAATGGCTGCGGTGGCGTGATGTTTAACGACCAAACTAGCGTTGAAACCTTGGAAATTATGCAGGAAACTAACTTGAAATCAGGTTGTACCAGTTTCCTTCCTACTTTTATCACGGCACCAGATGAAAACATAAAAAGTGCGGTGAAAATTATGCGTGAATATTTAAACAAGCATAAAAACCAAGCACTTGGTTTACATATTGAAGGGCCGTTTATCAGTGTTGAGAAAAAAGGTGTACACCGTCCCGAATATATTCGTGAAATTACGCCTGAAATGAAAGATTTCCTCTGTGAAAATGGTGATGTCATTACAAAAATTACCATTGCCGCAGAAAACCCAACTATTAACTATACGCCTGATTTTGTGAAAGCGGGCATTATTGTCTCTGTAGGCCATTCTAATGCGACTTATGAAGTCGCTAAATCCGCATTCCACAAAGGCGCAACTTTTGCGACTCACTTGCATAATGCAATGTCGCCAATTAGTTCTGGACGTGCTATGGGCGTAGTAGGTGCAGTACTAGATTCTGATGTTTACACCGGTATTATCGTGGATGGTGTGCATATCAATTACGGCAATGTTCGCATTGATAAAAAAATCAAAGGTGACAAACTTTGTATTGTGACTGACTCTCTTGCTGCAGCAGGGGCTCCACCAGAATTGGAAACCTTCACATTCGTAGGAAAAACCATTTATATCCGAGATGGCCGCTGTTTTGATGCAAACGGTACGATTGCTGGAGCATCAATTACTATGATCGAATCTATTAAGAATGCAGTCGAGTTTGTAGAAATTCCGCTTGCTGAAGCAATTCGAATGAGTAACCTTTATCCTGCACGAGCAATTGGTGTGGATGATCGTTTAGGTTCGGTAGAAAAAGGAAAAATCGCAAATTTAGCCGTGTTTACGTCAGATTATAAAGTGACAGCAACTGTGCTTAATGGTGAATGGAAACCTAATTGATTTAAGGTGCGGTAAATTTTTCTGATCTTTTATAGCCCAACCAATCGGTTGGGTTATTTTTTGCTTTACTACTTTAATAAGAATAATTTTCATCTATAATATAAAACCAAGTTAATTACTAGGAGATAGATATGGCGAAAGATGAAGTAGGGCATAATTTTCTTGCACGTTTAGGTAAAACTCGTTTGCGTCCAGGCGGTAAAAAAGCGACAGACTGGTTAATTGCCAATGGCGATTTTGGCCAAGATAAAAAAGTGTTAGAGGTTGCCTGTAATATGGGAACGACAGCCATTGGATTGGCGAAGCAATTTGGTTGCCATATTGAAGGTGTTGATTTAGACGAACATGCGTTAGAAAAAGCACAAGCAAATATCGTCGCAAATGGCTTTCAAGACAAAATTCATGTGCAGCGTGCGAATGCGATGAAGTTGCCTTTTGCAGATGAAAGTTTTGATATTGTCATCAATGAAGCGATGCTCACGATGTTACCCGTGGAAGCTAAGAAAAAAGCCATTGCAGAATATTTTCGAGTGTTAAAACCAAATGGTTTATTGCTTACTCACGATGTTATGCTGGTGGGGAATGATCATCAAACGATTCTAGAAAATATGCGCAAAGCGATTAACGTGACGGTAACGCCATTAACGAAAGATGGCTGGAAAGGAATATTCCAAGAAAGTGGCTTTAGAAATGTTGATACTTTCTCTGGTGAGATGACTTTACTTTCACCAAAAGGGATGATTTATGATGAGGGCATTCTTGGGACGTTAAAAATCATCCGTAATGCTATGAAAGCAGAAAATCGTGAGCAATTTAAAAGAATGTTCAAAACCTTTAATGATCCTGAACATAAATTACATTTTATTGCTGTATGTAGTCAAAAATAATATAAAAAAAACAAAGGCCTACTTTTCTAGGCCTTTATCTTTTATTATTTAGCACAATTACATTCTGAATGGGCTGTTTTTTGTTCAAAACGTTCTGCAACGAAATCCCAGTTTACCACGTTCCAGAATTCTTTAATGTAGTCTGGACGACGGTTTTGGAATTTCAAGTAGTAAGCGTGTTCCCAAACGTCTAAACCTAAAAGTGGGAAACCTTCACAACCTGCCACTTCTTTACCCATTAATGGGTTATCTTGGTTTGCTGTTGATACCACGGCTAATTTACCTTCAGCAGTTAATACTAACCACGCCCAACCTGAACCAAAACGAGTTGCGGCTGCTTTTTCAAATTCAGCTTTAAATGTTTCTACAGAACCGAAATCACGTTCAATCGCATCTTTTAATGTACCTTGTAAAGTAGTACCTTTTTTCAAACTTTTCCAAAATAAACTGTGGTTTGTGTGACCGCCTGCATTATTGCGTAATGCACCACGTTTTTCTGCAGGGATTTTGTCAAGGTTAGAAACTAATTGACCTGGGCACATTTCCACTAACTCAGCGGGTAAACCTTCTAATGCAGCGTTTGCATTGTTTACATAAGCTTGATGGTGTTTGCTGTGGTGGATTTCCATTGTTTGCGCATCGAAATGTGGTTCTAATGCATCGTAGGCGTAGCCTAATTCAGGTAGAGTGTAAGCCATAATTTATTCCTTCTATGTAAAGACAAATTTCGTTGAGGGTTTTGGTCTATAACCAAAAGTGGGCAAATAATAGCAAAAATTTTGATTTAGATCATTAAATGTTTTTCCTTTTGCATTAATAGACGAATTTATTAAACCTTGTTTTAAATCAATAAACCTATCGATCTACTTCTAAAGAGTTATTTGTTTTGAGAGCTAAAATCTCGTCAAATATTTCTCTTGTGATAGAATACCGCCACTTTTTATTTTCCCTTTGCAATTATGTTTGAACCACACAAGTTATCTCTGCAAAATTTATCCTGCCAACGTGGTGAGCGAGTACTTTTTCGTGCTTTGACTTGCTATTTTAATAGCGGTGATTTTGTGCAAATTGAAGGGCATAACGGCATAGGTAAAACCAGTTTATTACGTATTCTTGCGGGTTTAGCTCAACCTTTAGAAGGCGAAGTGCGGTGGGATGCTGAAGCAATTTCTAAACAACGTGAACAGTATCATCAAAATTTGCTTTATTTAGGTCATCTTTCAGGCGTAAAACCAGAACTAACAGCATGGGAAAATTTGCAGTTTTATCAACGAATTAGCCAAGCGGAACAAAATACTGATATTTTGTGGGATTTGCTTGAGGAAGTGGGATTATTAGGTCGTGAAGATTTGCCTGCCGCACAACTTTCAGCAGGACAACAAAAGCGTATTGCATTAGGTCGCTTATGGCTGTCTCAAGCGCCCTTATGGATTTTAGATGAGCCGTTTACTGCGATTGATAAAAAAGGCGTGGAAATTCTAACCGCACTTTTTGATGAGCATGCTCAACGAGGTGGCATTGTGTTGTTAACCAGCCACCAAGAAGTACCAAGTTCTCATCTGCAAAAATTGAATTTAGCGGCTTATAAAGCGGAATAACTTAATGATTTTCTTAGAAATAATTAAACGTGAACTTCAAATTGCGATGCGCAAAAATGCGGAGATTTTAAATCCGCTATGGTTCTTTTTGCTTGTGATTACTTTGTTTCCGCTTGTTATTGGGCCAGATCCTAAATTACTTTCCCGTATCGCACCGGGTATTGCATGGGTAGCCGCATTGCTTTCAGCATTGCTTTCTTTTGAACGTTTGTTTCGTGATGATTTTATTGATGGCTCTCTTGAACAATTAATGTTAACCGCACAGCCTTTGCCGATGACTGCTTTGGCGAAAGTGGTTGCGCATTGGTTACTCACAGGCTTACCGCTTATTTTGCTATCGCCTATTGCCGCTTTATTGCTTTCTCTTGAGGTCAATATTTGGTGGGCATTGGTTTTGACATTGTTACTGGGCACTCCTGTATTGAGTTGTATCGGTGCAATTGGTGTGGCCTTAACAGTGGGATTGCGAAAAGGGGGCGTGTTGTTGAGTTTGCTTGTTGTTCCGTTGTTTATTCCTGTTTTAATTTTTGCCTCATCAGTATTAGAGGCGGCAGGCTTAAATGTGCCTTATGGCGGGCAACTGGCAATTTTAGGTGCTATGATGGTTGGCGCAGTAACACTTTCGCCTTTTGCCATCGCCGCGGCACTGCGAATTAGTTTAGATAATTAATTTCATTCTACCGTATAAAAGTGCGGTGGTTTTTCTCTTAAATTTTTAAGGATCTTTTTTATGTGGAAGTGGTTACATCCTTATGCAAAACCCGAAACTCAGTATCGTATCTGCGGTAAATTGAGTCCGCTATTTGCATTTTTAACACTTATTTTACTCGGTGTTGGCATTGTATGGGGCTTAGCATTCGCCCCAGCAGATTACCAACAGGGTAATAGTTTCCGAATTATGTATGTTCATGTGCCGACAGCGATTTGGTCAATGGGTGTGTACGGATCAATGGCGATTGCAGCTGTGGTTGCCCTTGTATGGCAAATTAAGCAAGCTCACCTCGCCATGATTGCAATGGCGCCAATTGGAGCATTGTTTACTTTCTTATCGCTTGTTACGGGCGCCATTTGGGGTAAACCAATGTGGGGCACTTGGTGGGTGTGGGATGCTCGCTTAACTGCAGAATTGATTTTATTCTTTCTTTATCTTGGTATCTTAGCGCTTTATTCTGCTTTTTCAGATCGTAACGTAGGGGCAAAAGCGGCTGGGATTTTATGCATTACAACGGTCGTGATTTTACCGATTATTCATTTTTCTGTGGAATGGTGGAACACGTTACATCAAGGTGCGAGTATCACTAAACTGGAAAAACCATCCATTGCAATTCCAATGTTGGTTCCATTAATTTTGTGTATTTTCGGTTTTTTAACCTTGTATATTTGGCTTACTTTAGTTCGCTATCGCGTGGAATTATTGAAAGAAGATGCGAAACGTCCTTGGGTTAAAGCATTGGCTCAAACACTGAAATAAAGTGCGGTTAGTTTTTTAGCGATTTTTAGAAGGAATATTTTATGTTTTTCCAGACTTGGAGTGATTTTTTTAATATGGGTGGCTACGGTTTTTACGTATGGTTATCCTATGCAGTAAGTTTAGTGGCAGTGATTGCCTTAATTGTTCAAAGTGTAAAACAACGCAAGACAGTGTTACAAAATGTATTGCGTGAGCAACAACGCGAAGAACGTTTACAACAAGCAAATAAAGGGAACACACTATGAATCCAAGACGTAAATCCAGATTTAAATTAGTCATTTTTGTTGTGCTCGGCATTGCTATTGCAAGTGGATTGATGCTGTATGCGTTACGTCAAAATATCGATTTGTTTTATACGCCATCTGAAGTGATTCAAGGTAAGGATAATAACCCGAATCAAAAACCTGAAGTGGGGCAACGTATTCGTGTTGGCGGTATGGTGGTTGAAGGCACAGTAGTGCGTGATCCAAAAAGCTTGAAAGTGCGGTTTGATTTAAATGATATTGGCCCTGCGATCACTGTTGAATATGAAGGCATTTTGCCGGATCTTTTCCGTGAAGGACAAGGTATTGTGGCTCAAGGTGTATTAACTCAGCCAACCGTTTTAACCGCGACAGAAGTATTGGCTAAACACGATGAAAATTATGTGCCACCAGAACTTGGTGAAAAAATGCAAAAAGTGCATAAACCAATGGGGATTGGTGATGCTGATTTAAAAGGCGAAAGCACACGTGATCGTCAAGAAAAAGAAGGCGCAAAATGATTGCTGAATTAGGAAATTATGCGCTGGCTTTAAGTTTAGCCGTATCGCTTATGTTGGCGATTTTCCCTTTGTGGGGGGCAGAAAAGGGCAATGTACAATTAATGGCATTAGCTCGCCCAATGACTTATGGTTTATTGGCAAGTTTAAGCATTGCTTTTGCTGCATTATTTTATTTATTCGCAGTAAATGATTTTAGTGTTCAGTATGTCGTGAATAACTCTAATACGGCTTTACCTATTTATTATCGTTTGTCTGCCGTCTGGGGTTCTCATGAAGGTTCTTTATTACTGTGGATTTGGTTACTCGCCGTTTGGTCATCTGCCGTTGCTTTGTTGAGTAAACATTTACCCCAAGAAGCGGTTGCTCGCGTACTTGGTATTATGGGGATTATTAGCGTAGGTTTTGTGTTGTTCGTCTTGTTCACTTCAAATCCTTTTACTCGTACTTTCCCAGATTTTCCAGTGGACGGAAAAGAGCTCAATCCAATGTTGCAAGATATAGGCTTGATTTTCCACCCTCCATTACTTTATATGGGCTATGTTGGTTTTTCTGTGGCATTTGCGTTTGCGATAGCATCCTTAATGACGGGAAAATTAGATTCAGCTTGGGCGCGTTGGTCACGTCCTTGGACACTTGCTGCTTGGGTATTTTTAACTTTAGGTATCGTACTTGGTTCTTGGTGGGCTTATTATGAGCTTGGCTGGGGCGGCTGGTGGTTCTGGGATCCTGTGGAAAACTCCTCGTTTATGCCATGGCTTGCTGGTACTGCATTGATTCACTCTCTTTCTGTGACAGAAAAACGTGGTTCTTTTAAAGCTTGGACGGTATTACTTGCGATTTTAGCCTTTTCACTTTGTCTGCTCGGCACGTTCTTAGTTCGTTCTGGCATTTTAGTTTCAGTTCACGCATTTGCATCGGATCCAACTCGTGGTTTGTATATTTTGGCTTACCTCGTTGTGGTGATTGGTGGTTCGCTAGCGCTCTATGCGTATAAAGGAAGTCAAATTCGTTCTCGTGATAATGCAGAACGCTATTCACGTGAAAGCATGTTGTTATTAAATAATATCTTATTAATGACCGCTCTTTGCGTTGTATTCTTAGGAACATTGTTACCACTCGTTCACAAACAACTTGGTTTAGGTTCTATTTCTATTGGTGCGCCATTCTTTGATCAAATGTTCTTAATTATTATGACACCATTTGCATTATTGCTTGGTATTGGACCTTTGGTGAAATGGCGTAGAGACCAATTTTCTGCAATTCGTACGCCTGTTGTTATCAGTGTATTTGTTATGGTGATTGCGGGTTTTGCGTTACCTTACTTCTTGCAAGATAAAGTTACAGTAAGTTCGGTGCTTGGTTCAATGATGACCGTGATTATCGCTCTACTAGCACTTTATGAATTGCAACAACGTGCGACGCATCGTGAACCATTCTTTGTGGGCGTACGCAAACTATCTCGTTCTCATTGGGGAATGATGTTAGCCCATCTGGGTGTAGCAATGACCGTATGGGGAATTGCATTTAGCCAAAACTTTAGCGTAGAACGTGATGTTCGAATGAAAGTCGGTGAGAGTGCGCAAATTGGTCGTTACGATTTTAAATTCGCAGGTGTGACGGATGTTAATGGTCCAAATTACATTGGTGGAAAAGCGCAAATTGATATTTCGAAAGATGGGCAACCAGAAGCAAGCTTATTTGCAGAAAAACGTTTTTACACAGTAAGTCGTATGTCTATGACGGAAGCCGCCATTGCTGGTGGTTTAACTCGTGATCTCTATGTGGCTCTCGGTGAAAAGATTGATGATAATTCTTGGGCGTTACGCTTATATTACAAGCCGTTTATTCGCTGGATTTGGATTGGCGGCTTGTTTATGGCGTTAGGTGGATTGTTGTGTATGTTCGATCGACGCTATCGATTTAACGCTTTATTGAAAAAATAATATGACGGCGCACCTTGATTAAGGTGTGCCTTAACTTTTAATTAGATTATGTGAACAATGCGGGCTTTTATAAAAGTCTACTTTGGTTTTTTATATTTAAAGTGCGGTAAAAAATGAAAAAAAAATTACTCGTTCCTCTTATTCTCTTTTTATCGATAACAATTGCATTTTTAGTGCAATTAAAACGTAATGCGCAAGGTGAAGATATTAAAGCATTAGAGTCTGCTTTGGTTGGAAAGCCTGTGCCAGCAAAAAATTTAACGGAGCTTTTTGAAAATAAAGCTTACACGAACGAATTGTTTCAACAAGGTAAGCCAGTTTTACTTAATGTGTGGGCGACGTGGTGTCCGACTTGTTATGCCGAACATCAATATTTAAACAAACTTGCTAAAGACGGTGTGCGAATTATCGGTTTAGATTATAAAGATGAATCACCTAAAGCAATGAAGTGGTTAAAAGATCTTGGCAATCCTTATAAAGTTGTTTTAAAAGATGAAAAAGGTTCTTTCGGTTTGGATTTAGGAGTATATGGGGCACCAGAAACTTTCATTGTAGATGGAAAAGGTGTGATTCATTATCGTTATGCTGGAGATGTAAACGAAAAAGTTTGGACTCAGACTTTAAAACCAATTTATGACAAACTTTCGGAGCAACAATAATGAAAAAAACATGGCTATTTTTGACCGCACTTTTGTTTAGCTCAGTGGCGTTTTCAGCTATTGACGCATTAAATTTTAGTTCTCCACAGCAAGAGAGTGATTACCACCAATTAACACAATCTTTGCGTTGCCCTCAATGTCAAAATAACAATATTGCGGATTCCAATGCGACTATCGCTGTGGATATGCGTGGCAAAGTATTTGAGCTTTTACAAGAAGGCAAATCGAAAAATGATGTAGTGGAGTATATGGTGGCGCGTTACGGCAATTTTGTAACCTATGATCCACCTATGACAGCGAGTACATTAGTGCTATGGATTGCGCCATTATTGCTTGTGTTGTTAGGCGTGGTATTTTTATTAAGACGTAAGCCAAAAGCTCAAAGTGCGGTGAAATCCCAAGATGTTTTAACTGATGAAGATAATGCGCGTTTGGCAGAATTATTAAACAAGGATAAATAGATGAATTTTGCATTAATTTTTATATTAACCACTTTAGTTGTGGCGTTAATTTGTTTTTATCCTTTATTGCGTCAATTCAAAGCGAAACATTGGCAAAAACGTGATGATTTAAATAAGGCGTTATATTTCTCGCGCTTGGAAGAAATTGAGCAAGATAATTCCCAAGGTTTAGTTGAAAATGTTGAGCAACTCAAACAAGAATTACAGAAGACCTTGCTTGATGATGTGCCGAGCAAGGTTCAAGAGAATGCGGATTATTCTGGCAAATCTTATGGAAAAGTGTGGTTTGTGTCTGGCGTGTTGGCGCTAGGAATTATCGCGGGCTCTTCTTATTTTATGGTGGGCTCTTGGCAAGCTGAATCGATGTTAGAGCAAACTTATGCGAAATTGCCATATTTCTATGAGCGAATGAAAGATGAAGATAAAAATCCATTTTCTGATGCAGAAATGCAGCAATTTTCTACCGCACTTCGAATCGATTTGCAGAAAAATCCAACTGATGCAAAAAAATGGTGGATGCTCGGTCAGATTGGGATGAATTTAGGTGATGTACGTTTAGCATTTGATAGTTATCAGAAGGCCAACAAGTTAGAACCAGATAATGTGCAATATAAATTAGGCTATGCTCGCGTGTTGATGTTCTCTGATGATGCGACTGATAAACTAAAAGGTGGCGATTTATTACGTGAAGTGATTCGTCAAGATCATACTAATGTTGAGGCCCTAAGTTTGCTCGCATTCCGTTATTTTGAAACGGAAGATTATAAAATGGCGGCAGTGACTTGGGCGATGATGCTGCGCTTAATGCCGAAAGATGATGAGAGGGTTCCATTAATTGAAAAAAGTATTCGTGCCGCGCGTGATGCTTTAGAAGCGCAGAACGAAGAAAAATCAAAAAGTATTACCCCTGAAAAATAACCTAGAGCATTGTAGTGCTTTCTGATATAGTGCGGTAAAAATGATTATTGATGATGAACCTATTTATTAGGTTTTCATTATGTTACTATCATAATTAATACGAACTAATTAGAATAGATAATTTATCGCTTGAAATGTTATTCTTTTTTAAGCCTGATGGTTTGACGTTAGAGCGATATCAATATAGTAAAGACTAAGGAAAAAATAAATATGAAGCATCAATCTTATATTTCGGTTCCGTTATTTTTTCTTATGGTTAGCAGCCTTGTTATTGCTCGGGTTTCTATTGCAAGTAATATTACTTATGTTGATTCGGCAGATCAAAAAAGCTTTTCGTCTGAAATTTCAGATAATGATGTACAGCTTTTGGGGCAGAGTATTGAATTAAAAGTTTATAAAATGGATGAGATGAGTTCATCTCAAACTATTTATGAATCTCCGGCTGGGATTTGTAAAGGGTTTAAGGCTAGAGGTGTAAATTATACAAATTCAACCCACAATTATCTTTCACCCAATGATAAAACAGAATATTATGGCAGCGTAACTGGCGCTACAATTTATGGTGGGAAGAATACGCAAAATTTAAGTTATGTACCCGTTTATTCTATTTCTGATAAAAAAGTATCTGAGCGTATTCAAATTATAGAAAATAAGAAATTGAAGGAAAAGGCTGTTAACAATGTATCAGAAGGGAAAGCGGTGTTAACAGAAGTAATTTGTAAATAGAGGTGGATATGAAAAAAAATATTTTAGTATTAGGTATAACATGTTTATTAGTTGCATGTTCTTCTGATAATAAGCCAGATAATGGCATTTATGATATGAAAACAGTTCAGGAATATAACGCCCGAGTGCAGAGTGGAAATACTGTTGTTGCCTCACAAAAAGCTCGGGTCTCTAAACAAGAAGAAACACCACTAAAAATGAATGCGAGTGATGAGAAAGCGAAAGTAAGAATTATTAGCCCTACTCTTCCTGTGGTCCCCGCTGTGGGTGTCGGTTATTATCATCATTATCATAATTGGTAATAGAAATTTGAGAATTTAGACAGCTATATTTTTATAGCTGTTTTTTTGATTGTAATAATTAGAAAGGACGATAATTTTATAGTAAAAAAAGCGAGCTTATGCTCGCTTTTTTATAATGAATCTAGCTCTTATAGACTCGTTACCGCAAATAACACCCAAACGGTATAAATTGTGGCTAAACCATAAAAGATAAATCCACCAGCTGGCACATGTATTTTAAGATCGTGCATACCGTGGTGAATACGATGTAAACCGCACCACATTGGGAAAATAGTAAGCACTAAAATAACTAATTTACCAATCCAAGAATAAGCAAAAGTAATTAAATTATGCGCATCGACTAAACCAAATGGTAATAACAAACCGATAATTAAAATAACGACAGGGAAAAAAATTGCACTCACTGTGCCGCCTGCACCGAACATTAACCATACTGGCGGTTCGCCGGAGCGTTTTGGATTTTGATCAACCATTTTTTCTCTCCCTTAGATATAAACTAAAACTAAAGCAATCACGCTAACTAATGCTGTTACCGCCCAAAGTGCATTTCTTACAACGCGGTGTGGTAAGCGTTCATTTTTCACAATGATATTCATTACTTTTGGTGTCATTAAGAAGTATGTCACCGTATGATAAAGCGTTGCGATAAGCGTAATAATATTTAAGAACACCACAATTGGGTTTCTTAAAAACTCAATAAAGCTCAAGATGCCTAAGCCTGGCATTGGATTGCTTGCGAGGCAAAGAACACCATAAAGCAATACAATACAAAACCATACAGCAAAGATTGAAGTCGCTTCACGTAGCATATAAGCTTTATAGAAGTCCAATTTTTGCCACCAAGTCGCTGTCATTGGACGGACATATTTTTTACGTTTACTAACTGTTACTGACATTCCTTCCCCCTTAGCTTTTTGGTTTTAGCATAGAGATAACATAATCTTTGGCACTTTCCACTTTTCCTTGGTTAATTGCAGAAGCAGGATCCACATGTTTTGGACAAACTTCTGAGCAATAGCCAACGAAAGTACAACTCCAAACCCCGTTTTTACCATTTAACAATGACATACGTTTTGCTTTACCATGGTCACGGTTATCAAGATTATAACGATGAGCCATCGTAATAGCTGCAGGACCTAAAAATTCAGGATTTAAACCAAATTGAGGGCAAGCGGCATAGCATAAACCACAGTTGATACACATTGAGAATTGACGATATTTCTCAAGCTGTGCAGGCGTTTGTTTAGTACGGCTTACTTGTAATTCTTTCGATGGATGTGGTTTACCATCTAATGCTGGTGCTTCGTTACCAATAATATAAGGTTTAATTGCCTCTAAACTTTCAATAAAGTGGCTTAAATCAACCACTAAGTCACGTTCAATTGGGAAGTTTGCTAACGGCTCAATACGCATATGGCCACTGTAATCACGTAAGAACGTTTTACAAGCCAATTTCGGTTTATTATTTACCATCATCCCGCAAGAACCACAAATCGCCATACGGCAAGACCAACGATAAGAAAGAGATGGCTCAAGTTTATCCTTAATATAACCTAACGCATCAAGCAATGAAGTTTGATTATCATAAGGTACTTGATAGGTACTTAGATGCGGCTCTTGATCGATTTCAGGATTGTAGCGTAATACTTCAACATTCATTACTGGTGAATTAGCCATTTGCTTGCTCCTTAGCTTTCGCAGCTGCTTCTTGAGCTTCTGCTTCCGCACCGTAAACACGTTTTGCAGGTTGAGATTTAGTAATTTTCACCGGACTGTATTCGATACGCGGCGCACCGTTTTCATTGTAGAAAGCAAGTGTGTGTTTTAAATAATTTACATCATCACGTTCAGTGTAATCTAAGCGTTGGTGAGCACCTCGAGATTCTTTACGTTCAATCGCTGAATTTGCAATAGATTGTGCAACATCTAGGATGTAGCCTAACTCAACTGTATAAAGTACATCTGTATTGAACACGCTTGAGTTATCTGCTACACGAATACGTTTGTAACGTTCTTTTAATTCTGCAATTTTATCTACTGCTTTTTGCATGCTTGCTTGGTCACGGTAAATACCACAGCCTTCTTCCATTACAGAACCCATTTCGTCACGGATTTCAGACCAAGATTCGTTACCTTCTTGTTTATGAAGGGCTTCTAAACGAGCGACAACATCTTTTGCTTGAGCATCAACCGCACTTTGATTTACAGATTGAGCCTCTACAGCACGTTGTGCCGCATATTCGCCAGCAACACGACCTAACACAACAAGTTCAGCTAAAGAGTTAGATCCTAAACGGTTTGCACCATGTAAACCTGAAGATGCACACTCACCTACAGCAAATAAACCTTTGATACGCGTTTCGCTGTTAAAGTCAACCTCAATACCACCCATCGTGTAGTGAACAACTGGACGAACTGGGATTGGCTCATTCACTGGATTTACACCTTCATAAGCACTTGCTAATTCACAAATGAATGGCAGACGCTCATGTAAATATTTTTCACCAAGATGACGTAAATCTAAATGCACAACATCTACGCCTTTCGCGGTTTTTAAGGTATTACCTTTTTTCCATTCTTGCCAGAATGCTTGAGAAACTTTATCGCGAGGACCAAGTTCCATATATTTATTTTGTGGTTTTCCAATTGGAGTTTCAGGTCCTAGACCGTAATCTTGAAGATAGCGATAGCCATCTTTATTCACTAAGATACCGCCTTCACCACGACAACCTTCAGTCATTAAGATGCCGGTATTCGGTAAACCTGTTGGGTGATATTGAACAAACTCCATATCACGAAGTGGTACACCATGACGATACGCCATAGATAAGCCGTCACCTGTTACAATACCGCCATTGGTATTGAATTTAAATGCACGACAACCACCGCCAGTTGCAATAACAACCGCATTTGCATTGATTTGAACAAGTGAACCTTCCATCATGTTCATCGCAACCATACCACGAGCATGGCCATCATCAACAAGAATATCTAATACGAAGTGTTCATCAAAACGTTGGATTTGTGGATATTGAATAGAAGTTTGGAAAAGCGTGTGTAATAAGTGGAAACCTGTTTTATCAGCGGCGAACCAAGTACGCTCAATTTTCATTCCACCAAAACGACGTACGTTTACATCGCCATCAGCTTTACGGCTCCAAGGACATCCCCAACGTTCTAATTGAGTCATTTCCACTGGTGAATGTTGTACGAAATATTCCACAACATCCTGTTCGCAAAGCCAGTCACCACCAGCCACAGTATCTTGGAAGTGTTTATCGTAAGAATCTTCTTCTTTGATAACTGCCGCTGCGCCACCTTCTGCTGCCACAGTATGGCTACGCATTGGGTACACTTTTGAAACTAATGCAATTTTTAAGTTAGGATTTGCTTCTGCTGCTGCAATCGCTGCACGTAAACCGCCACCACCAGCGCCAACAATCGCAATATCGACATTAACTGTTTGCACGATATCCTCCAATAAATGTAGAAAGTAAAAAATAGAAATCACCCTAAAAGGGTAATCTAGTAAGGCCATTCTGCCATTTTTTGTTACAAATTAATAACGTTTTTTATGTAGGAAAAGGGGAAAAAGTATGATTTTGTGATCTACCTCAAAAAAGCTTAGATTGAGTTGAGAAGGGCTCTCGTTTACAATGATGCAAATTTAAAAATGGGAATAAAAATGACCGCACTTACTCATTGGCAACCTTCTGCCGATATAAAAAATCTGCTTAAACGTGCAAAAATTATTGCTGAAATTCGTCAATTTTTTACAGAACGAGGCTTACTTGAAGTTGAGACGCCTGTTCTAAGTGAATTTGGCGTCACTGATTTGCACCTTTCCACATTTAGCACAGAATTTCTCGCGCCTTTTGGTGAACAATCCAAAACACTTTGGCTTTCTACAAGCCCTGAATATCATATGAAACGCTTGCTTGCTGCAGGCAGTGGACCAATATTCCAAATCAGTAAAGTGTTCCGTAATGAAGAAGCCGGTAATCGCCACAATCCAGAATTTACCATGTTGGAATGGTATCGACCGCACTTTAGTATGCATCGTTTAATTAATGAAGTGGATGATTTACTCCAACAAATTTTAGATTGCCCACCTGCAGAAAGTTTAAGCTACCAATTTGTTTTCCAAGAATATGTAGGTTTAGATCCCTTATCTGCAGAACGTTCAGAATTAATCGAAGCGGCTCGTAAACATAACTTTATGGCGGAAGATAATGAAGATCGCGATACTTTATTACAGTTTTTATTTAGTGAAGTCGTTGAACCTCAAATAGGAAAAGATCGACCTGTGGCGGTTTATCATTTCCCTTCAACGCAAGCCGCCCTAGCACAAGTGAGCCCAGAAGATCAGCGAGTTGCAGAACGCTTTGAGTTTTATTACAAAGGGTTAGAACTGGCAAATGGTTTCCATGAATTGACAGATGCACGAGAACAAAGACATCGTTTTGAATTAGATAATCAGCAAAGAAAGAAACATGGATTGCCAGTTCGAGACATTGACGAACGTTTTCTATCTGCATTGGAAGCTGGCTTACCAAATTCTTCTGGCGTTGCGCTAGGAGTCGATCGCCTGATTATGGTTGCGTTAGGTTGTGAAAAAATTAATGAAGTGATTTCTTTTGCCGTGGATAATGCCTAGACGAAAAGTGCGGTAAAGATTTACCGCACTTTTGATTTTTAGTTACTGATCCATAATGGCAATCGTATAGTAACAGCAAGCCCGCCTAGTGGGCTTTTTTCAGCCCAGACCTTTCCTTGATGCTCCTGAATAACATTAGACACAATCGCCAATCCTAGTCCTGTGCCGCCAGTCGTTCTAGTTCGAGTTTCATCAACTCGATAAAACGGTTTGAAGATTTTTTCAAATTCATCTGGATGGACTCCAGATCCGTTGTCATCTATACGGATCCTGAGAAATTCTTCTTCTTCTTCTTCTTCTTCTTCTTCTTGGATAAAAATATGAAGTTCGATCTTATCCTTGGTGTATTTAAGCGCATTTGTCACAATGTTTTCAACCGCACTTTCTAGCAATCTAAAATTGCCGTTAAGTTGTAATTCATTTTTAGGTAAACGAATATTTGTGAGAAACGCTATACCACGTTGCTCAGCCTCAAATTTTGCATCCTTGATAATATCAGTCCAAAGCGTATTAGCATAAAAAATATCCCGTTCCATTTGGCTATTCATTTTCTGGCGTGAAAGTAGAAGCAATTCACTAATCATTTTATCCATGCGCCCAATTTCTCTTTCAATGCGTTTTACGCTATCTGTTTCACCACATTCATGACGAACAAGCGCTGTAGCTAGTTGTAAACGTGCTAGTGGTGTTTTAAGCTCATGTGAAATGGAAGACAGTAAAGATTGTTGATTGGAGATAAGATTGTCAATCGCCGTTGACATTCTATTAAAACTTCTTCCAACTTGTCGAAGTTCAAGAGGGCCTGATAGGGATAAGTTACGATCAATTTTAAAGTTCCCTAGGGCGACAGAATTTGCGGCTTCTTGTAAACGAGATATTGGGGTGACAATGGTTTTTGTGAACCACCAGAGTAATGGTGTAGTAATTAATAAGATTAAGAAACCAAGCATAGCTGGGTTATCAAATAAATAATTTAAAATTGCTTGTTGTGGATTTATATGATTGATGAAGAATAAAGCATATTCGTCAGGTTTATCACTAAGATAAATTTGGAATGGGCCAACAATTTGTAAATCATTGAAAGTTTTTCGTTTGGGATGAGAAAAATCATCAGAAACAACAGAGAATGCTAAAATTGCATCACGCTCTTCCGGTAATTCACCTAATATATTTTGGGTCTGTAAATTGACTAAAACAGGACGATATGGATTGTATTTATCTGTTGGCAATACGGGGGCCTCTACGAGTAGATTACTAAGTTGTTTATTCCGTATTGTATCCATGATTCTTTTCTGGTAGTTGATTACTTCAGATTCTTTTAAAGGCGTATAAATTCGAAGATCAAAATAAGGCATGATAACAATAAGTGTCATCATGGCAAAGAATGCTATCCAGAAAACTGAAAATGTACGTATGGCTAATTGGTTAATATTAAAAATCTTAGTGAGTTTCATTATTCTATGGCACTAAAAGATATCCACGTCCACGTAATGTTCTAAACCAAGGTAGATCATTCTCTCGGAGAGGGAGTTTTTTACGTAGATTTGACATATGCATATCAATGGAACGGTCAAAGGGAGTAAGAGGCTTGCCCAATACTTTCTCACTGAGTTCATCTCTGGTTGCGCTACCATTTGGAGATTGAATTAATTGGTAAAATAGTAAAAATTCTGTGCTAGTTAAATTTAAATCTTTACCTTGATAAATAGCTCGTTGAGAAATTGGATGTAATTCAATCCCGTGAAAGAATATTACTGAATTTTCATTTTCAGAATTTTTTGTAGATTTACCGTTTTCTGTTTTGAGGAGGACGCTACGGCGTAAAATAGCTTTTATACGGGCAACTAATTCACGATCATTAAATGGTTTAGGCAAGTAATCATCCGCACCCAATTCTAAACCAAGCACGCGATCGATATCGTCACCTCTTGCAGTAAGCATCATCACTGGCACATTAGAGACTTTACGAATTTCTTTTAATGTATCAAGACCATTTAGCTTAGGCATCATCACATCAAGTAAAACCAACTCATGGCCTTCATCCAGTTTTTGTAATGCCTCTAATCCATTATTTGCTGTTTGAACTTCAAATCCTTCCAGTTTCAGGAGTGCAGATAGTAATTCCGTTAATTCAATGTCATCATCAACGAGTAAGAGCTTTGACATAGGCGCTGTCCTTTTTATCAAACGTCTGTGTTTATACTGTCACTATAAGTGTAAGCTTATTTCCAGAATTGCCACCAGCTTGATTTTGGTTTCTCACCAGTTTGAATAATGGTGTTGTTTTCGCCTTGTTGCAAAACTTCTGGCAAAGGTTTATCAAGATTGGTTTCTGTCACCATACCACGTTGATCAAATTTTACAGTGAAAGTGTGTTGAACAGGTGTTTCATAAGCACGTTGTTGTAAGAACACATAGTACCAAGTCTGACTATTATAAGGATCGATTAATACTGGCGTACCCAACAAATATTGTACTTGTTGAGCTGTCATGCCTTCTTTAACTTGAGCAACTGTAGTCGCTTCTAAATAGTTGCCTTGCGGTACATCAATTCGATATACAACTTTTTCAACGGTGGAACAAGAAGCGACGCTTAATGCTAAAAAGGTTGCGCCTAAAAGTGTTTTAACTTGCATTTTCTTTACCTTATTTGTGCAAAAGTACTGTCAAATAATACCCAAGTTTGAGCATATTTCCAAATTAATTCTCTGATTTTAAAGCCTTTTGTAATTGATCTTTTAAATTCGGCGGTAAACCCTTGATAGTAAGCGTATCCGTCATTGGTTCCCATTGAATTCGAGTATTTAATAAATCGGCATCGAAACTAATACTCACCCCCTTTCCTGAACCAGTGAATTTCGTTAGGGATTTTAAAGTTGAACGTACTGGCGGAATGCTATCTTCCAAGCCATAATTCTGTTCTCCCGCAAAGGTAACAAAAGGCTGTTCGTTTAGAGTGGGTAAGGAATCAGAAAGTTCCTGCAATTCAATTTCATCACCGCCTGCAAGTTGAGCTTTGCAATATTCAAACACTTGTTTTTTCACCGCTTGAGTTTGCTCTTTGTTGAGTTCGCCTTGATCGCAGTAATCACTCACTGCTTGCAATAAACACTGATTTTGTACTTGTGGATTTAATCCTTCTTCGGCACCTAAAAAATCCATGAAAAAATCACTAATTTTTCGACCGACACGGCCTTTTATGAAAGTTAAATAACGATTAGAGTTTGCATTCACCTGCAAATCCGTCAAATTCACTCTTGCCGCAATATCAAACTGAGTAATATCAAGATATTCTGTACGGCGAATATCTAAATGCTCATCCACTAACATACTATGACGGCTATCAAGCAATGCAATAAACAAATAATCTGTTGCTAAGAAATTATATTGACATAAAATCAAAGTACCACTTTCTGCAAAGTTATATTTACCTAGCTCATCTGCAAGCAATTTTGTTGAGTATTGACTAAAACCTAAAAACTCAATTTCTTGTTCCAATAAACGATTTAAATGTTGTGCAAATATAGACTTTTCCTGAAACACACCAAAAGCCTTAGCTTTATTTTGATAGCCTTGATGAAGTTGCAACATCATTTGTTCTACTTCTGGCGTAATTGACAACAGCTCATCGCGTAATACGCTTTCCATTTTTATGCTGTCGCCATCCACATTTTTGACTAACTGATGCAAAACAATTTGATTAACGGTAATACTCATTTTTGTCACCTTTGAAAAATTTGCCGCAAATTATAACCGCACTTTTTAAGCAAGAAAAAAGAAATTATTTAGGTTCTACCAAATAATCGGGTATCATAAGCCAAATTTTTTGTTTTATTTTTAACATTATGGCTCAACATTCTAAATATTCTGATGCTCAATTAAGTGCGATTGTAAACGATATGATCGCAGTATTAGAAAAGCATAAAGCCCCTGTAGATCTATCCTTAATCGCACTGGGTAACATGGCGAGTAATTTATTAACCACCAGTGTGCCACAAACTCAACGTGAGGCATTAGCTCAAGCGTTTTCTAATTCCTTAATTAATGCGGTAAAAACACGTTAATATGAAATGGATTAAAAAAGGCACCTTCAGTGGCAAACAATACCGCGATGACGTTTCACGAAAAATCTCGTGGGGTCATTGGTTTGCCTTTTTTAATATTATTGTTGCTATTCTTATTGGCACTCGTTATGCCTTTATCATTGACTGGCCAGATACTCTCGCAGGAAAACTTTATTTCTTTGTGAGTTTGCTCGGGCATTTCAGTTTCAATGTTTTTGCGTTGTACTTACTCGTGGTCTTTCCACTGAGTTTCATTGTTAAAAACCACCGCACTTTTCGCGGATTAACCGTGATTTTTTCCACGATTTGTATAACCTTATTATTATTTGATACCGCCGTTTTCAATCGTTTTAATCTGCATTTATCCTCTGTTGTATGGAATTTGCTGGTCAATCCAGAAAATGGTGAAATGTCACGCGATTGGCAAATTTTCTTTGCACCAATGCCAATAATTTTACTGGCTCAAATGTTATTTTCTCGCTGGAGTTGGGAAAAATTACGCAGTCTTGAACGCCAAAAATGGCTAAAAAGTACTGGCATATTCTTAACCGCAACGTTCATTGCGACGCATTTAATTTATGCTTGGGCTGATGCTTATTTGTATCGTCCTATCACCATGCAACGTTCTAATTTCCCTTTATCTTATCCAATGACAGCTCGTTCTTTTTTAGAAAAACACGGTTTCTTGGATGGAGAAGAATATACGCAAAAATTGGAGCAAGAAGGTCGTTTAGATGCCTTAAAAATTGATTATCCGAAAAAAGAACTCACTTATGCACCAATTACGCATAAATCTAATATTCTGATCGTAACGGTTTCAGGTTTGCGCCATGATGCGATTTCTAGTGAAAAGATGCCAAAACTTGCTGAATTTGCGACAAGTTCAACAGAATTCACTAATCATTACAGCACAGGTAACAGTAACAACGCAGGCTTAATTGGGTTATTTTACGGGCTAAATGCAAATTACACCGATAGCGTTTTAAGCAATCATACCCAATCTGTTTTAATCGAAAAATTACGTGCTGAAAATTATCAATTGGGTTTATTTTCTGCTACGAATTTCAAAGATAGCGTCTTCCGCCAAGCATTATTTCGTGAAATAAAACTTCCATCAAATAAAACCAACAAACCCAATAATGAAAGTGCGGTAAAAAATCTCAATGATTTTATTAAAGCGCAAAAAACAGACTCCCCTTGGTTTGCTTATTTGGATTTAGCCTTGGAGGCTAAAAATCCATCAGATTATGACCGCACTTTGCAGGACATTGATTCTCTTTTAGTAAAAGCGTTAGAAAGTACACCGCTTGAAAATACATTAGTCATTATCACGTCAGAGCATGGTGTAACCTTTAATGAAATGAATGAAAAAGAGCGAGAAAACTACTTTGGGCGCGATGAAGTTCAAGTGCCATTGCTTGTATATTGGAAAGATTTACCGGTAGGCAAGCAATATGGGTTAAGCAGTCATACCGATATTTTACCTGCATTGATGAGACAAATTTTCCATGTAGAAAATAGATTAATGGATTATACACAAGGGGCTAATTTATTTGACCTGAGCGGGCGCGATTGGGTTCAAGCGTCTAATTTTAATTGGAATGTAATTATTCAATCAGATGGCACTCAATATCATATTAATCGTAAAGGTAACTACAAAAAGTTTAACCCTAACTATGAGGAGCAATCTTCGGATAGACCGCCGTTAGGCTTATTCTTGGAAACGTTTCAACTTGAAAATCAATTTTTTGAAAAATAGATAGATAAAATAATATGAACGACGAACAGCAAAATTTAAACCAATCTGAAAATACGAAAAAAACTTTTTTTCAATCTTTATTTGGTCGCTTTTTTCAAGGTGAACTAAAAAATCGTGAAGAACTTGTGGAAGTGATTCGCGATTCAGAACAAAACGATTTAATTGATCAAAATACGCGTGAAATGATAGAAGGCGTGATGGAAATCGCGGAGCTTCGTGTTCGAGATATTATGATTCCTCGTTCACAAATTATTTTTATTGAAGATCAACAAGATTTAAATACTTGTTTAAACACAATTATTGAATCCGCACATTCTCGTTTTCCTGTGATTGCCGATGCAGATGATCGCGATAATATCGTAGGCATTTTGCATGCAAAAGATTTATTGAAATTTTTACGTGAAGATGCCGAAGAGTTTGATTTATCTTTATTATTACGTCCCGTCGTGATTGTGCCAGAAAGCAAAAGAGTGGATCGTATGTTGAAAGATTTCCGCTCTGAGCGTTTCCATATGGCTATTGTGGTGGACGAATTTGGTGCGGTATCCGGCCTTGTTACCATTGAAGATATACTGGAACAAATTGTTGGCGATATTGAAGATGAATTTGATGAAGAAGAGGTCGCAGATATTCGTCAGCTTTCTCGTCATACTTATGCTGTACGTGCGCTCACAGATATTGATGATTTCAATGCGCAATTTAATACGGATTTTGATGATGAAGAAGTGGATACCATTGGTGGGCTAATTATGCAAACTTTTGGTTATTTACCAAAACGTGGTGAAGAAATTATGTTGAAAAATCTTCAATTTAAAGTCACCTCGGCAGATAGTCGCCGATTGATTCAACTTCGAGTGACTGTGCCAGATGAACATTTGGCAGAAATGGATGATGTGGAAGAAAAAGCCGAATAGCATTTTATCATCCTCAATGATGGCGCGCGTTTTCTAACGCGTGCTTTTTATTTACTTGGAATGGAATTTTAAATTTCAACACAAAAGACGCTCGTGAGGGCGTGCAAAATATAATTGAATTTATGAATAAATATTTTACTTATCTTATTGCGATTATATCTGGTTTAGTCGGTGTTTTTGCCTTCTCGCCATTTGATTATTGGCCTTTAGCCTATGTGTCTTTACTCGGTTTACTTTATGTCGCTAAAAATCCTAAAAAATCCACCGCACTTTTAGCGACGTTTTTGTGGTCGATCGGATTTTTCTGCTTTGGGGTGAGTTGGCTTAATGTCAGTATTCACCAATTTGGCGGCGCGTCTTTAGGTGTGAGTTATTTCCTTGTCGGTTTACTTGCGGCTTATCTTGCGCTATACCCGATGTTCTTTACCTATTTGGTTCAGCGTTTCAATGTTCAAAGTGCGGTAATTTTTGCCGTGATTTGGACATTGACAGAATTTTTACGAGGTTGGATTTTTACCGGTTTTCCTTGGCTTCAGTTTGGTTATACACAAATTGACAGTCCATTTTATGGCATCGCCCCGATTTTTGGGGTAACAGGATTGACGTTCTTTACCGTTTGGGCAAGTGCTGTAATTTTTAATCTCGTTTCATCTTTGTTTAAAACGAAAAATCTTAAATTAGTCTTGGCGAATGTTTTGTTATTGATCATCGTGGGGGGATTAAGTGCTTATTCATCCCGAATTCACTTTGTAAAAGCTGTTGAAGATAAGGCAATTTCAGTCACGCTTGCTCAAGGAAATATTGAACAAAATCTCAAATGGGATCCTGCTTATTTCTATTCTACTTTGGAGATTTATCAAAAATTAATTGCAGAAAATCTTGGTAAAACAGATTTAATTATTTTGCCTGAATCAGCGTTGCCAACTCTTGAAAATGCGATTACCCCATTTTTTGAAGGATTAGATCGTGCTGCTAAAGAAACGAAAACGGAGATAATGATTGGCACGGTATTCCAAGATACGAAATCTGGTAAATTGCTTAATTCTATTATGACTGCTGGAAACCCAGACTTTCCTTATCAGCCAGATACGTTAAATCGTTATAGTAAGCATCATCTCGTGCCTTTCGGTGAATATGTTCCACTAGAAAGTATTCTGCGACCACTGAATTCCGTGTTTAATTTGCCGATGTCTGCATTTCAAAGTGGAGATGCGATTCAGCCATCTTTAATGGCAAAAAAACGCACTTTTTCGCCAGCAATTTGCTATGAGATTATTTTCGGTGAGCAAGTGCGGCAAAATTTGAAACAAGATACGGATTATTTGCTCACAATTTCTAATGATGCCTGGTTTGGTGATTCGATTGGGCCTTGGCAACATTTACAGATGGCAAGAATGCGCGCTTTAGAATTGGGTAAACCACTTATTCGTGCAACGAATACGGGGATTTCAGTCTTTGTTGATGCACAAGGTAAGGTGTTAGCGCAGGCACCACAGTTTATTGAAACAACGTTGACGCAGAAAATTGCACCTGCGGAAGGCAAAACCCCTTATTTTGTGCTAGGAAATATGCCTTTATATGCTTTATCATTGTTGTTTTTAGTATTACACGGCATGATGGCGTTTGTTCGTCGTAAGATGAACCTTTCACAAAAACGATAGTCAAAACGACCGCACTTTTTATTTATAAACGAGATTTTAATGAATCAAAATCTAATTGAAGTTAAGAATCTCACCTTTAAACGCGGTGATCGCGTGATTTACGATAACCTGAATTTGCAAGTAAAAAAGGGAAAAATCACTGCGATTATGGGGCCGTCGGGGATTGGTAAAACCACCTTACTTAAATTGATAGGTGGGCAACTGATACCAGAACAAGGTGAAATTTTGTTTGATGGGCAAGATATTTGTCGCCTATCTAATAGTGAACTGTACGAAGTACGCAAGCGGATGGGGATGTTATTCCAATCCGGTGCGCTTTTTACGGATATTTCTACTTTTGATAATGTCGCCTTTCCAATTCGTGAACATACGCATTTGCCTGAAAGTTTAATTCGTCAAATCGTATTGATGAAATTGGAGGCGGTTGGGTTGCGAGGCGCTGCCGCATTGATGCCTTCAGAACTTTCCGGAGGTATGGCTCGTCGAGCTGCATTAGCGCGCGCTATTGCACTTGATCCTGATTTAATTATGTTTGATGAGCCATTTACTGGGCAAGATCCAATCAGTATGGGCGTAATTTTGAGCTTGATTAAACGATTAAATGAAGCGTTAAATTTGACTTCTATCGTGGTGTCGCACGATGTGGAAGAAGTATTGAGTATTGCAGATTATGCCTATATTATTGCAGACCAAAAAGTTATCGCAGAAGGAACGTCTGAGCAGCTTTTACAGAGCCAAGATCCGCGCGTGGTGCAATTCTTAAAAGGTGAATCTGATGGTCCTGTGCGCTTTAAGTACCCAGCGCAAGATTATGTGAAGGAATTGTTTGAATGATCGTCAATTTTATTTCTGCTTTGGGAAAACAGGTGATTGACTTTTTCCGTGCCTTAGGGCGAGCAGGCTTTATGTTATTTGGCGCTTTGATCGGCAAGCCACAAATTCGTAAGCATTTTCCTTTGCTTGTGAAGCAAATGCATGTTTTAGGTGTCCAATCGTTACTCATTATTTTGTTGTCCGGTTTATTTATTGGAATGGTATTAGGACTACAAGGTTATGTTGTGTTAGTCGATTTTTCTGCTGAAACAAGTTTGGGACAGCTTGTAGCGCTTTCTCTTTTACGAGAATTAGGGCCTGTTGTTACCGCACTTTTATTCGCGGGTCGAGCAGGTTCTGCATTGACGGCTGAAATAGGCTTAATGAAAGCTACTGAACAACTTTCTAGTCTTGAAATGATGGCTGTTGATCCTTTACGTCGAGTGATTGCACCTCGTTTTTGGGCGGGAGTTATTTCCATGCCAATTTTGTCAATCTTGTTTATCGCGATTGGTATTTGGGGCGGTTCCTTAGTTGGTGTGGATTGGAAAGGTGTTGATTCGGGTAGCTTTTGGTCTGTGATGCAAAATTCCGTGAGTTGGAGCTATGATATTTTAAATGGCTTTATTAAAGCGGTTTTCTTTGCTGTTGCCGTAACTTGGATTGCGCTTTTTAATGGTTATGATTGTATGCCAACATCAGAAGGCATCAGCCAAGCTACAACACGAACAGTCGTGCATGCCTCTCTTGTTGTTCTAGGATTAGATTTTATTTTGACTGCTATTATGTTTGGAGCAGGTTAAGGATTTTTTATGAGACAAACAATTAAATATGAATTTTGGGTCGGGTTATTTTTATTACTTGGTATTGGCGCCTTAGTTTTTTTAGGTTTACGCGTAGCCAACGTACAAGGTTTTGGTGAGACGAAATCTTATACTGTGACGGCAACTTTTGATAATATTGGTGGACTAAAAGTACGTGCACCATTAAAAGTTGGTGGAGTGGTTATTGGGCGTGTGAGCGGTATTACGCTTGATGAAAAAAGCTATTTACCCAAAGTCAGTATTGCAATTAATCAGGAATATAATGAAATTCCAGAAAACAGTTCTTTATCAATTAAGACATCTGGTTTATTGGGTGAGCAATATATTGCATTGACAATGGGGTTTGATGATGGTGAATCGGCTATGCTTAAAGAAGGTAGCCAAATTCAAGATACAAAATCTGCGATGGTGTTGGAGGATTTAATCGGCCAATTCCTTTACGGCGATAAAAAATCTGATGGTAACAGTGAAAAGACTGAGCCTACAGTACAATAACAACTCACATTTATTTAGGAGATTTATGATGAAATTTTTCCAAGTGAAAAAATGGTTTGCAATTTTAACCTTAGTATTTACCGCACTTTTTGCTGCTGGTACTGCTATGGCTGAAACAAGTCCTTATGTATTAATGCAACAAGCGTCAGATAAATTGTTTTCTGATATTCAGGCAAATCAAAGCCAGATTAAAAAGAACCCAAATTATCTACGTACTATCGTTCGTAATGATTTACTACCTTATGTTCAAGTTAATTATGCTGGTTCTTTGGTGCTAGGTTCTCATTTCAAATCTACTACACCTGAACAACGTGAAAAATTCTTTAAAGCTTTTGGTGATTTTATTGAACAAGCTTATGCACAAGTATTAACGGCATATTCAAATCAACAAATCCAAATTGAGCCAGAAAAAGCATTAGGTGATAAAAACTTAGTAAATATTCGTGTGAATATTATTCAAACCAATGGTGCAGCACCAATTAAATTAGATTTTAAATGGCGTAAGAATGGTAAAACGGGTGAATGGTTAGCTTATGACATGGTTGCTGAGGGCGTGAGTATGGTTGTAACAAAACAACAAGAATGGAGTAGTATCTTACGTCAACAGGGTATTGATGCATTAACGGCTCAAGTACAAAAATCAGCCGCTCAACCTGTAACATTCAGCAAATAATTTTGTTGCCATGTTAAATTGGGATTTAAAGAAAAATGATGATAAGATAGCGCTCCTTTTGTCAGGGGAGCTATCTCGCAACACGTTGTTGCCTATGTGGCAGCAACGTGACGTTTTTTTATCTGCTAATGCGCTGGATAAAACAGTTGTTGAATGGGATTTGTCTGGTATTCAACATATTGATTCAGCTGGTTTTGCAGCGCTTTGTGATTTTTTACGAGAGTGTCAAAAGCTTAACAAAACAGTGCGATTAGTTTATCCACCAAAACAATTATTAACCCTTGCAGATCTTGTTGGTTTGTCTGATTGGATCGCAAATTTTACAGATCTTAATTAAACGGAAATCTGATGGAACTTCAAGAAATTGAACGAATTTTAAAAGATGCGCTAAACGTAGAAGAGGTTTATGCTCAAGGTGAAAACGCGCATTTTGGCGTGATTGTAGTGAGTGATGAAATTGCCGCACTTTCTCGCGTAAAACAACAACAAACAATTTATGCTCCGTTAATGGCTTATTTTACTACTGGCGAAATTCACGCGTTAACAATTAAAACTTATACCACTGAAAAGTGGAAACGTGATCGTGCATTAAACCAACTTAATTAAGGATTCAAAAATGGAAAAATTTCGTGTTTATGGGCAATCTCGTTTAAGTGGAACTGTGAATATTTCAGGTGCAAAAAATGCCGCACTTCCAATTCTTTTTGCCGCTATTTTGGCAACAAAACCAGTTAAACTCACGAACGTGCCTGCGCTTAAAGATATTGAAACCACTTTGAAAATTTTACGTAAATTAGGCGTGGTGGTAGATCGTGATGAAACTGGCTCAGTTTTATTAGATGCATCGAATATCGATCATTTCACTGCCCCTTATGAATTAGTTAAAACCATGCGTGCTTCAATTTGGGCATTGGCGCCTTTGGTTGCTCGTTTTCATCAAGGCCAAGTATCGTTACCTGGTGGTTGCTCTATCGGTGCTCGTCCAGTTGATCTCCATATTAGCGGTTTAGAAAAATTAGGCGCGGACATCGTTCTTGAAGAAGGATATGTAAAAGCACAAGTATTAGATCGCCTTGTGGGAACACGTATTGTAATGGAAAAAGTGAGCGTAGGTGCAACTTTATCTATTATGATGGCAGCAACGCTTGCGAAAGGCACCACAGTGATTGAAAACGCGGCTCGTGAGCCTGAAATTGTAGATACCGCTGACTTCCTCAATAAAATGGGCGCGAAAATATCTGGTGCAGGTTCTGATCACATTACGATTGAAGGTGTTGAATGTTTAACTGGTTGTGAGCATAGTGTCGTGCCAGATCGTATTGAAACGGGTACATTCTTAATTGCCGCAGCAATTTCGGGTGGTCGTGTTGTTTGTCAAAATACTAAGGCTGATACTTTAGATGCAGTGATTGATAAACTTCGTGAAGCTGGCGCTCAAGTTGATGTTACTGAGAATAGTATCACTTTAGATATGCTTGGAAATCGCCCTAAAGCAGTGAATATTCGTACTGCGCCACATCCAGGTTTCCCTACTGATATGCAGGCTCAATTCACCTTATTAAATATGGTGGCAGAGGGCACAAGTATTATTACTGAAACGATTTTTGAAAATCGTTTTATGCATATTCCTGAATTAATTCGCATGGGCGGAAAAGCTGAAATTGAAGGGAATACTGCCGTATGTCATGGTGTTGAACAGTTATCTGGTGCAGAAGTGATGGCGACAGATTTACGTGCATCAATCAGTTTGGTTCTTGCAGGTTGTATCGCAACAGGTGAAACCATAGTAGATCGTATTTATCATATCGATCGTGGTTATGAACATATAGAAGAAAAACTTCGTTGTTTAGGTGCTAGAATTGAACGTTTCTCTGGAGAGAGCGAAGTTTAATAAAATAAACTAACTATTAGATTCATCTAATCTAATATAGGGGCTAATTTCGAATTTTTCAGAAATTAGCCCTCTGTTTATCAGTAATTATTACTTTTTAAAAAACTTAAATTCCGTCCATTGACAATATCGTTCGCCTGCTTTTTGAATGCCACCGTAATTTTGCCATTCAGGATGATTTGGGGTGTCGGGTAAACATTGAGTTTCCAGTGCTACGCCAGAAAAATCGGCATATAATTCGCCATTTCTCGTTGGTGTATCAGCAAGATAATTACCCGTATAAAACTGCAATGCGGCTTGCGAGGTTCTTACTTCTAAACTTAAATCGCCAGTTGGAGAAGTCAGTAACACGCAAGGCTTTTGCCAAGCTTTATTGACAATAAAGGAATGATCGTAACCTTTTGTTGCTTGCTGCTCCCCTTGCAAAAAATCTTGTTTGATAGGTTTAGCAATACGGAAGTCAAAACTCGTATTCACTACGTGCTTTAATGGAGAATTAGGAATCCCCTCATTATCTACAGGCAGATAAAAATCAGCATTTAAACGTAATGTATGTTCACGCACGTCACTGCCTTGCTCTGCATTTTCTAAATTGAAATAGGCGTGATTTGTTAAGTTTAACGCGGTATCCTTATCGCAGATCCCTGCATATTCAATTTTTACGCTATTATCATCTGTTAGCGTATAGATTACAGACACATCCACATTACCAGGAAAACCTTGATCACCATCCTCTGAATGTAATGAAAAACACACAAAATTCTCACCGCACTCTTGAATTTTCCAACGGCGTTTATCAAAGCCCTCTCCTCCATGAAGCTGATGTTTACCTTGATTACTTCTCAATTTAATGAGTTCACCATTCAATTCAAATTGTGCATTTGCAATACGATTTGCATAACGCCCTATGCTTGCGCCTAAATAGCTTTGATGAGTGGGATAGTCCTCTACCTTACAACCCAATAAAACCTCGCGTAAAGTGCCATTTACTGGCACTTTACAAGAAAGCCAAGTTGCCCCCCAATCCATAAATTGAACACACATTCCATTTTCATTTTGTAGGATTATCAGCTGATAAGGTGCACCATCAGGCGCATTAAAAGTGGTTTGTTCTAACATCATTTTCTCTTAAATCACTCGAACACCTTGTGATGCAGTGCACACATAAAAAGTTTCTTTTAAACCAGTCGTTTTCTCGTAATTATCCGCAATAATTTTACGAACTGCATCGACTTTATCATGTGGTGCAAGTGCTACAATACAACCACCAAAACCGCCGCCCGTCATACGTGCCCCGCCACCTTTGCCAATAACAAGTTGGGCCAATTCAACTAAATAATCAATTTGTGGCACGGTGATTTCAAAATCATCACGCATTGAATCATGAGATTCCCCCATTAACTCACCTAAACGGGTCAAATCATTCTTCTTCAATGCTTCCACTGCATCGAGTACTCGTTGATTTTCTGTGACGACATGACGAGCACGTTTTGCTGCTAATGGTGAAAGTGCGGTCAATTCTGCTTCTCTTTTTCGGAATTGTTCAACTGAAACATCACGCAATGCTTTTACTCCAAAAAATTTTGCTGCGTCTTCACATTGCTGACGGCGAGTATTGTATTCACCCGTTACCAAATCGTGCGGTACGTTTGAGTTCACAATAATAACGGCGACATCTTGTGGCACGGGTGTTGGAATGGTTTCAAGACTACGACAATCGATCATCAGTAAGTGATTTTCCTGCCCAAGTGCGGAAATTAACTGATCCATATTGCCACAATTTGCGCCAACAAATTGGTTTTCCGCTTTTTGCCCATTCAATGCAATATCCGTGTGAGAAAGTGGTAAATCGCCAAGTTGTTGGCAAAATTTACCCACCGCAACTTCTAACGCTGCAGATGAACTTAATCCAGAAGAAAGCGGCACATTTCCAGAAATCACTAAATTTGCACCTTGTTGAAAGTGCGGGTAACGTTCTTGGATAAATTTTACAACCCCACGCACGTAATTAGCCCACTTGTGTTCACTCTTAGGAATTTCAGTATTGAGAGAAAATTCATCAGTTTCATCAAGATCCGCTGCATAAACATTCCAAATATGATCATCTCGTTTTGTACCAGAAACGGCCGTACCAAAATTAATCGCACAAGGCATAACAAAGCCGTCGTTGTAGTCGGTATGTTCGCCGATGATATTTACTCGGCCAGGTGCATAGATGGTAATTTCTGGCAAATTTTTATGCTGTTTATTGAAAATTTGTTGAGCATTTTGGATTGGGGTCATATTTCTATCCTTTATATTAAATCTGTACTCGATCTGCCCCCTCTTTTGTAAAGAGAGGGACTGGCTATATTATTTAATTCTTTCTTTATAATGAACTTCACTCAAAGCACGTAATCGCTCTGCAGCCTGTTCTGCAGTTAAATCGCGTTGGCTTTCGCCTAACATCTCATATCCCACCATAAATTTACGCACGGTTGCTGAGCGTAAAAGAGGAGGATAAAAATGAGCGTGTAGCTGCCAATGTTCGTTATCTTCGCCATTAAACGGTGCGGCATGAAATCCCATTGAATATGGGAAAGAAGTCTCAAATAGATTGTCGTACTTGGTTGTCAATTTTTTCAAAATAACCGCAAGATCTTTTGATTGTTCGTCACTTAATTCAGTTAAACGTTTTATATGAGTTTTTGGTAAAAGCAATGTTTCAAATGGCCAAACAGCCCAATAAGGCACTAAAGCTACCCAATGTTCAGTTTCAACGACAATACGTTCTTTTAATTCCAGTTCTCGTTTTACATAATCAACCAACATTACTGAGCCATGTTTTAGCAAATAATCGCGTTGTGAGCGATCTTCACGAGCAACTTCATTTGGTAAGAAACTGTTCGCCCAAATTTGACCATGTGGATGAGGATTAGAACACCCCATTGCCGCCCCTTTGTTTTCAAAAATTTGCACCCATTGGTATTTCGCGCCAAGTTCACGAAGTTGCTCTTGCCATACTTTAATCACTTCTTCAATCTCAAGTGCGGTCAATAATGGCAATGTTTTACTATGATCTGGAGAGAAACAAATGACTCGACTTTCACCACGAGCTTGAGAACTCTGGAAAAGTGGATCTGAGGATTTTTCAGGGGCTGGCGTATCTTCTAAAAGCGCGGAAAAATCATTTTTAAACACATAAGGTTTACGATAATCTGGATTTAATTCACCTGTAATACGCTTATTACTCGGGCAAAGATAACAAGTTGGATCATAACTTGGTTTTTGTTCTTCATTCACTTTTTCTTGTTGCCCTTGCCATGGACGCTTAGCACGATGTGGTGATACCAAAACCCATTGATCAATTAACGGATTATAGCGACGATGTGGATGCTCGGTTGGTTCAAAAATATCACTCATAATTGGCTCCCTTTCTAAATTGTAAACGATTACACAAAATACTGCGCATAAGATAGCAAATTCAAAAAAATAAACCGTGATCAGTATCACATAATGGGAAAATCTCTAAAAGTTTTTTGTGATCTCTGTTACAAATCAGAAAGTAACCGCTTTCAATTTTATTTAGAAAGAACATAATAAGAAACGTGATTTCATTATGGAGAGCATTCTATGAGTACCATTCATGATGTAGCCGAATTAGCCCATGTATCTATTGCTACTGTTTCTCGCGTTGTAAATCAACATCCCTCAGTGAGTGAAGATACCCGCCTTGCCGTAAGACAAGCAATTGAGCAACTTAATTATCAACCAAATGCAAATGCTAAAGCCCTTGCAATACAAAACACCGATACGATTGGTGTGGTTGTTACCGATGTAACAGACTCGTTTTTTGCTATTTTAGTGAAAGCCGTAGATAAAGTTGCAGAAGCACACCGTAAAACAATCTTGATTGGTATTGGCTATCACCATGCAGAGAAGGAACGTGAAGCGATTGATACTTTACTTCGCAAGCGTTGTAGTTGTTTAGTTGTGCATTCAAAAGCATTATCTGATGATGAACTTAGCCATTATTTGAAAACAGTACCAGGAATGGTGATTATCAACCGAGTGATTCAAGGCTATGAAAATCGTTGCGTAAGTTTAGACAATAAAAAAGGAACCTACTTAGCAACGGAAATGCTTATCCGTTGTGGTCATAAACATATCGCATATATTGGATCTAACCATGCAATTTTCGATGAAATTGAGCGTCGAGATGGTTATCTTACCGCATTAAAAGATCACAATTATCCAATTATTGAGCATGCCATCACGCACAATTCACCAGACTTCGAGGGTGGTGAAAAAGCCATGATTGATTTGCTTAGTTATAACAAAGATCTCACTGCGGTCGTAGCCTATAATGATTCAATGGCGGCGGGAGCCATTTCAGTTCTCAATGAAAACAATATTAGTGTACCAAGCCAATTTTCAATCATTGGTTTTGACGATATGCCAATTGCTCGTTATTTAATTCCTAAATTGACGACTATTCGCTATCCTATTGATTTAATGGCAACTTATGCAGCTAATCTAGCATTAAGCCTTGTCGATAATGAGGTGAGAACGCCATCAACAATTCAGTTTAACCCAACATTAGTACGTCGTTTTTCTGTGAAATCTATCTAAATTTGAAGATAAACACACTCATAAAATGTGATAGTGATCACAAATCCGAATTTTTAATGTAATCGTTTTCATTTTATGTGAGTTTGATCACAGATTCCGAGTAAATTATTCGCTAATATGGCATCAATTGCAGAATGTAATGCAATATTTATCTCTAACATCAACATTCCAAAATAGGAGCGTTATTATGAAAAAAACAGCAGTATTAAGTGCGGTTGCTTTGACTATTGGTTTAGGAGCTGTATCTTCAAGTTTTGCAGCCGATAGTAAAATCGGCGTCACTATTTACAAATATGATGATAATTTTATGTCATTAATGCGTAAAGAGATCGACAAAGAGGCTAAAGCAGTTGGCGGTATTAAACTTTTAATGAATGACTCCCAAAATGCACAATCAATTCAAAATGACCAGGTTGATGTATTACTTTCCAAAGGTGTGAAAGCTCTTGCAATTAACTTAGTTGACCCAGCTGCAGCACCAACCATTATTAGCAAAGCAAAACCAGATAACATTCCTGTTGTATTCTTTAATAAAGACCCAGGTGCAAAAGCTATCGGTTCTTATGAACACGCTTACTATGTAGGTACTGATCCAAAAGAATCAGGCTTAATTCAAGGGGATTTAATTGCAAAACAATGGAAAGCGAATCCAGCTCTAGACTTAAATAAAGATGGCAAAATCCAATTCGTATTATTAAAAGGTGAACCAGGTCATCCAGATGCTGAAGCGCGTACAAAATTTGTAGTTGAAGAACTTAATGCGAAAGGTATCCAAACCGAACAATTATTTATTGATACTGGTATGTGGGATGCTGCAATGGCGAAAGATAAAGTAGATGCTTGGTTATCTAGCTCTAAAGCGAACGACATTGAAGTAATCATTTCTAACAACGATGGTATGGCATTAGGCGCATTAGAAGCAACCAAAGCACATGGTAAAAAACTCCCTATCTTCGGTGTGGATGCATTACCAGAAGCATTACAACTCATCAAAAAAGGTGAACTTGCAGGTACGGTGTTAAACGATGGTGTGAACCAAGGTAAAGCAGTTGTTCAATTATCTAATAACTTAGCACAAGGCAAAGCAGCAACTGAAGGCACAAAATGGGAATTAAAAGATCGTGTTGTACGTATCCCTTATGTTGGTGTAGATAAAGACAACTTAGGCGACTTCTTAAAATAATTTCTCATCAATTTTTGTTGTAATCCAAGGGGAAGTTGCCCTTCCCCTTTTTAACGAGGTTGGATATGACATCTCAAACTCAAAGTCAAGACAGCCAAGTGCTGCTCACAATGACCAATGTCTGCAAGTCCTTTCCAGGCGTAAAAGCCTTAGATAACGCAAACTTAACGGTTCGTTCACATTCTGTTCATGCTTTAATGGGTGAGAACGGCGCGGGCAAATCTACATTACTAAAATGCTTATTCGGCATTTATGCCAAAGATGAAGGTGAAATCCTTTTCTTAGGTCAACCCGTCAATTTTAAAACATCTAAAGAAGCCCTTGAGAATGGTATTTCAATGGTGCACCAAGAACTCAACCTCGTGCGCCAAACTAGCGTAATGGATAACTTGTGGCTTGGACGCTATCCACTTAAGGGACCTTTTGTCGATCACGCGAAAATGTACCGTGATACTAAAGCGATTTTTGATGAATTGGATATTGATGTAGATCCTAAAGAAAAGGTCGCCAGACTTTCAGTTTCTCAAATGCAGATGATTGAAATTGCGAAGGCGTTCTCGTATAACGCTAAAATCGTAATCATGGATGAACCAACATCCTCGCTTTCTGAAAAAGAAGTTGAGCATCTATTTAAAATTATCGACAAATTAAAACAACGCGGTTGTGGAATTATTTATATTTCTCACAAAATGGATGAAATCTTCAAAATCTGTGATGAAATTACTATTTTACGCGATGGTAAGTGGATCAACACGGTAAACGTGAAAGAATCCAGCATGGAACAAATTGTCGGAATGATGGTAGGTCGTGAATTAACACAGCGTTTCCCTGAAAAAACAAACACGCCAAAAGAAGTAATTTTACAGGTGGAAAATCTTACCGCTAAAAATCAACCATCCATTCAAGACGTATCTTTTGAATTACGAAAAGGTGAAATTCTCGGTATTGCAGGCCTTGTGGGGGCTAAACGTACTGATATCGTTGAAGCTATTTTTGGCGTACGTGAATTAACCGAAGGAACTATCAAGTTACACGGAAAAACCGTGAAAAATCATACCGCACTTGAAGCAATTAATAATGGCTTTGCATTGGTAACTGAAGAGCGTCGTTCAACAGGTATTTACTCTAATTTAAGCATTGAATTTAACTCATTGATTTCAAATATGAAATCTTATCTCACACCATGGAAATTACTTAGCACGAAGAAAATGAAAAGTGATACCCAGTGGGTGATTGATTCAATGAATGTTAAAACACCATCACATAGAACAACAATTGGTTCTCTTTCTGGCGGTAACCAACAAAAGGTCATTATTGGTCGTTGGCTTTTAACTCAACCTGAAATTCTGATGCTTGATGAGCCGACACGCGGTATCGACATTGGGGCTAAATTTGAAATTTACCAACTCATTCAAGAACTCGCTAAAAAAGACAAAGGCATTATTATGATTTCATCAGAAATGCCTGAATTACTAGGTGTAACTGACCGTATTTTAGTGATGAGTAACGGTAAATTGGCGGGTATTGTAGAAACTGCAAAAACTTCACAAGAAGAAATCTTGCAACTCGCTGCGAAATATTTATAACAAAAGGAACAGATTATGAGTGCCTTACAAAAAAACAAATCCTTTGATTTCTTAAAGCAAAATGCCATTTATTTTGTGCTATTGATTTTGCTCGGTATTATTATTGCGCAAGATCCAACATTCTTAAATTTGATGAACTTTAGTAATATTTTAACTCAATCTTCAGTTCGTTTAATTATTGCACTTGGGGTTGCTGGTTTATTAATTACACAAGGAACGGACTTATCTGCTGGTCGTCAAGTTGGTTTGGCTGCAGTTATCTCTGCAACTATGTTGCAATCAATGGAAAATATGAACCGCGTATTTCCTGAAATGGGTGAAATTCCAATTCCTGTTGTTATTCTTGCCGTTTGTGCTGTGGGAGCAATTATTGGTTTAATAAATGGATTGGTTATTGCTTACTTAAATGTAACACCGTTTATTGCAACTATGGGAACCATGATTATCGTATATGGTTTCAACTCACTATACTATGATGCTGTAGGTGGATCGCCAATCGCTGGTTTTAGTGAAAATTTCTCAACATTTGCTCAAGGCTTTTTCCGAATTGGGAGTTTCAAGCTTTCTTATATTACTATTTATGCTGCAATTGCTTCATTTTTGGTGTGGATAATGTGGAACAAAACCCGTTTTGGTAAAAATATCTTTGCTATTGGGGGAAATCCGGAAGCAGCAAAAGTTTCAGGCGTGAATGTTGCACGTAATTTAGTTGTGATTTATATGATCGCCGGTGTGTTTTATGCCTTTGGTGGTATGCTCGAAGCGGGCCGTATAGGTTCTGCAACTAACAACTTAGGTTTTATGTATGAATTAGATGCGATTGCAGCTTGCGTAGTGGGTGGTGTATCCTTCGCGGGTGGTGTAGGTACTGTAATTGGTGTCATCACTGGCGTTATCATCTTTACAGTTATCAACTACGGTTTAACTTACATCGGTGTAAACCCTTACTGGCAATACATCATCAAAGGTAGCATTATTATTTTAGCGGTAGCCATTGACTCATTAAAATATGCGAAGAAGAAATAATTATTCTAGATAAAAAGAGTAGAGAAAATAACCGCACTTTGTAAAGTGCGGTTATTTTTTATATAAATCTTAAAGGTAGGTAGAATTCTGAAAGAGATACTTCTTGGTAACTATGTTGAAATCAATCATTAAGTATTTATAGTCTATATAAATAAAAAGCGACTTACTTTTACATAAGTCGCTTTTGGGAAGGCCTAATTAATGTTTAGGTCTGAAGAAAATCATTGTAAAGATTTGCCAGAAGAAGGCTAGTGCACCGAAGATGAATACCACATCACCGCCTAGACGTACCCAACGTAAGGTATCGAATAATGGCTGTTGCATAAATTCTTCACTACGTGCATACCATAAGCCTTCTGAGATACTTGCATATCCTTGGATAACGCCGATAGGTAGTAAGCTTGATACGATCATCAGTACTAAACCGCCGTTTAATAACCAGAAGCCCCATTTCATTAACTTATCGTTAAATGGTGTATCTGGACGTAAATAACGAGCGATTAAGAAGACGAAACCTAATGCCAAGAAGCCATACACACCGAATAATGCCGCGTGAGCGTGAACAGCAGTCGTGTTCAAGCCTTGAACATAGTAGAGTGAAATTGGTGGGTTGATTAAGAAACCAAATACGCCAGCACCTAGCATATTCCAGAATGCAACGGCTACGAAGCAGTAAAGAGGCCATTTTAAGCGTTCCATCCAAGGTGCTTTTTGTTTCATTGCCCAGTGTTCCCACGCTTCGTGACCTAATAACACTAAAGGTACTACTTCAAGTGCAGAGAATGATGCACCCACAGCAATAATTGGGGTTGTTGCTCCCGCGAAGTATAAGTGGTGGAAAGTACCAGGGATACCACCGATTAAGAACAACGCTGCTTCAGTAATGGTTGCCACGGTCGCAGTACGACGTGAAACTAAACCTAAACTTACAAAGATGAATGAGAGTGCCGCTACAGAGAATACTTCGAAGAAGCCTTCTACCCATAGGTGAACTACCCACCAACGCCAGTATTCCATCACAGAAATGTGAGTGTGCTCGCCGTAGAATAGTGCTGGGCCATAGAATAGACCGATCGCAATGACGGAAGCGAAGAATAACGCTAATAAGTTTTTGTCTCCAGGTTGTTTGAATGCGTTCACTGTGCCGCGAAGCATTAAGACTAACCAGAATAAGATACCTGCAA
This sequence comes from Haemophilus sp. SZY H8, assembly GCF_018829755.1. NCBI lineage: Bacteria > Pseudomonadati > Pseudomonadota > Gammaproteobacteria > Pasteurellales > Pasteurellaceae > Haemophilus > Haemophilus sp. SZY H8. The sequence continues at coordinate 134,041 of NZ_JAHKJY010000002.1, read as the reverse complement.
ATTTTACCGCTTGCCAGAAACGACCTAAATCAATAAATTCGTAACCTTGGTGACCGAACATGAAGCTCCATTCTTCAGGAAGAATATGTGCAATTGCTAAATAGCTACCAGTAAATGAACCCACTACTAATACCACTAATGCCCAGTAGAGAAGATCTACACCCAATTTTTGGAATTTCGGATCTTTACCGCCATTAATGATTGGTGCAAGGAATAAACCACCAGCTAAGAATGCCATTGCAATCCAGAATAAGGCTGCTTGAATATGCCATGTACGTACTAATGAATAAGGTAAGTATTGAGAAATATCAATACCATAGAATTCTTGACCTTCAACGGTATAGTGAGCAACAATCGCCCCTAAGTTCACTTGCAGCAAGAATAATGCAAGCACAGTGAAGAGGTATTTACCTAACGAACGTTGAGAAGGAGTAAGTTGTAATTTGGTAAGTGGATCGAATTCAGGTGTTGCTGGTTCTTTTTCATCTTCACGTTTTTTGAATGACCAAATCCATACCACGAAACCAATACCTGCAATGAGGAATACGACACTTGCAATAGACCAAATTACGTTTTCTGGTGTTGGTACGTTGTTGATTAACGGCTCATGTGGCCAGTTGTTGGTATAACTTGCATGAGTATTTGGACGTTCAGCTGAGGCAGTCCATGCTGTCCAGAAGAAGAATTTAGCTAAGTCTTTACGAGCTTGTAAATCAGGAAGAGTATTATCCTTCATCGCAAAGTGTTCACGGGTCATTTTGGTTGCAGGATCATCACCATATAAAGAGATGTAGTATTGTGCCGTTTTTTCCATTGCTGCTAAACGGGTGTTAGAAAGCACAACGGTACCGTTTTCAACTTTACTACCGCGATATTCTTTGGTTAAACGCGCTTTTAATAAAGTTTGTTGTTCATCATTTAAATCAGCGAAGTTTTTACCAAGCTCTTGATTCGCTGTAATGTCCAACCAGTTGGTTAGTTCACGGTGAAGCCAATCCGCTGTCCAGTCTGGTGCTTGATATGCACCATGACCCCAAACTGACCCTACTTGCATACCGCCTGTAGTTTGCCAAGCGGTTTGACCATGTAAAATATCATCGTGCGTAATCACTTTTTCGCCAGATTCAGAAACATATTGTTGTGGAATCGGCGGTGCTTCACGATAAACTTCGAACCCATAGTAGCCCAGAATTGAGAATGACCCAATCAATACGGCGACTAATAGGTACCAGAACTTTTTATACTGTCCCATTTTATCACTCCTAGGTTATTGAAAAATTAACTTCCTATTTAAAATCATAGGCAAATATTTTACATAAAGTAAAATACTTGACTAATTATATCGGGTATTATAGCGTTAAAATAATACCTCAAACAAAGTAATTGACTAAATTAGTAGGTTATTTTGATTGGAATCAAAAAAAGTGTGATTAAAAAAATGATTTAACCACACTTAAATGTTTAGTAATCAGATGCTTATTCAAAATTAAAATTGGAGTGATTGGCGAGATTAAAATTGGTTTGTGTAATTCTAATACAAAGAGCGGTGAAATATCACCGCTCTTTTATCTTTAAAGTTAATTAACGCTCATTCCAACGTTTAATAGACTCACGAATCACTTCTTTTGCTTCTTCTACATTGCCCCAATGCGTTACTTTCGTTGAGCCAGGTTTCTTAAGCGCTTTATAGTTATTGAAATGGAACTCAATTTGTTTAATTAAGTTTGCCGGTAAATCTGCTAATGAATTGTATGCATTGCCTGTATCACGATCATCTGCAGGAACACAAACGATTTTGTCATCCACTTCACCATCATCAACAAATTTCATGACACCAATTACTTTAGCTTCAAGGAATACACCTGTTGCTAATGGTTGGCGAGTGATCAATAACACATCTAACTCATCGCCATCTTCATCTAAAGTTTGTGGAATGAAACCATAGTTAGTTGGTTTTGCAAAAATTGCTGGCTCAACACGATCTAATTGGAATGCCGCAACTTTACGGTTCCATTCAATTTTATGACAGCTACCTTCGGGAATTTCATTTACTACATTGATAATGCCAGCATCTACATCGCCTGGCGTTAAAATTTGATTAAAATCAGCCATTTTGTTTCCTTCATTTTATCAAGTTAAAAAACATGACAAGTATAGCAGTTTTTCTGCTGACTCGCAGTCTCATTTGTAGAGAAAATCAGCAAATAGATTATTTCATAACTATTCATAAATTTGACCGCACTTTATCCTAAACAAAACTCACGCAAACGTTTACTTCTCATTTTTATGATGTAAAATAGCGCACCTTATTCACTTCAATTTTTCACTCAACTTTAAGGAACACTATGCCAACTTTAGAAAAAACATTTGAGCTCAAGCAACGTGGTTCAACTGTTCGTCAAGAAATTATCGCAGGTTTAACCACGTTTTTAGCAATGGTTTATTCTGTCATCGTGGTACCCAATATGCTAAGTGCTGCAGGTTTTCCCGCTGAATCTGTCTTTATTGCCACCTGTTTAGTTGCGGGCTTAGGCTCTATCTTAATCGGCTTATGGGCAAATGCACCAATGGCAATTGGTTGTGCAATTTCTCTTACTGCTTTTACGGCATTTAGCTTAGTGATTGGTCAAAAGGTCGCCATTCCCGTTGCGCTAGGCGCCGTATTCTTAATGGGGATTGTGTTTACTTTAATTTCTGCCACAGGTATTCGTGCATGGATCTTGCGTAATTTACCATCCAGTATCGCTCACGGAGCGGGCATTGGTATCGGACTCTTTTTACTTTTAATTGCGGCAAATGGCGTTGGTTTAGTCGTCAGCAACCAAGCTGGCTTACCAGTAAAATTAGGCGATTTCACCTCATTCCCTGTAATGATGTCCTTAATTGGTTTAGCGCTCATTATCGGCCTTGAAAAAATGAAAATTAAAGGCGGCATTTTATGGGTAATTATCGCTATTACTATTGTAGGTTTAATTTTTGATCCAAATGTAAAATTTGGCGGAGAGATTTTTAAAATGCCAACCTTTGGTGAAAGTTCTCTTTTCTTACAATTAGACTTTATGGGCGCACTACAACCCACAATCTTACCTGTCGTATTTGCTTTGGTGATGACAGCCGTATTTGATGCAACGGGTACAATTCGCGCAGTTGCAGGTCAAGCAAACTTACTTGATAAAGATGGTCAAATTATCAATGGCGGTAAAGCCCTAACTTCAGACTCAATCAGTAGCTTATTCTCAGGCTTATTCGGTACAGCACCAGCTGCCGTTTACATTGAGTCAGCAGCAGGAACAGCAGCAGGCGGTAAAACAGGCATTACTGCAATCGTTGTTGGTGTGTTATTCCTATTAATGCTTTTCTTTCAACCATTAGCTTTCTTAGTGCCTGGATACGCAACAGCTCCAGCATTAATGTATGTTGGTTTATTAATGTTAAGCAATGTAAGCAAATTAGATTTCGATGATTTCGTTGGCGCGATGAGCGGATTAATATGCGCAGTATTTATCGTACTTACTGCTAACATTGTAACAGGTATTATGTTAGGTTTTGCGGCATTAGTAATTGGAAGAATCGTGAGTGGAGATATTAAACGCTTAAATGTAGGGACTGTGATTATTGCAATCGTACTCGTTGCATTCTATGCAGGCGGTTGGGCATTGTCATAATTAAATAACAAAAGGGAGTATCTCATTTGCTACTCCCTTTACTTATTGATGTAAATGATAAATATTATATAACTTTACTGATAATTCTTCCGTCTTTAACTTGCGTCGTGATGCATTCACCTTTCTTCACATCTTGAGTACTTATTATTGCTTTTCCTTGAGCGTTTTCCGCAATGGAATAACCTCTTGCTAATACCTTCAACGGGCTTAAGCCATCCAGTTTTCCACATAACGTTGCCAGTTTATTTTGACGTTCCGTCACTTGGCGATTTACACAAAAATTTAACCGCACTTGTAACTGCTCTAAGCGTTGTTGATGACGTTGCAATCGATATGGCAATGGATTTTGTTTCAAACGAGAAGAAAGTGCGGTGAATTTTTGTTGTGTATTTTCAAACTGACGTAATATAGCAAGTTGCAAGCGATGCGCAAGCTGTTCATTTTTCGCTTGTTGAGTGCGTAATTGATTCTGTGGATGTTGATTTTGCAATCGTAAGGTTAGCTGTTTCAAACGCTGGCTTTTTCGCGTAAATAAACGATCAAATGCCATATCTAAACGTTGTTGTTGATGGCGAAGTTGTTGCAATAATTCATCTTGATTACGACTCACTAATTCAGCCGCAGCTGAAGGGGTCGGCGCACGAAGATCTGCCACAAAATCGGCAATCGTCACATCCGTTTCATGTCCTACAGCACTGATAATGGGTAAGGTTGAACGAAAAATCGCTCTCGCCACTTCTTCTTCATTAAAACACCAAAGATCTTCTAATGAACCACCACCACGGCCAACAATTAATACATCCACTTCTTGTCGCAGATTGGCAAGTTCAATCATTTGCACAATTTCTGCGGTCGCCTCTTTGCCTTGAACCGCAGTGGGATAAATAACAACTTTTAAACTTGGATCACGACGTGCCAAAATATGCAAAATATCTTGCAATGCCGCACCTGTAGAAGAAGTAATAATCCCAACCGCTTTACTAAAGTGCGGTAGATTTTTCTTAAGATTTTGAGCAAACAATCCTTCCGCAGCCAACTTCATTTTTAATGCTTCAAACTGCTGTTGCAATAAACCTTCACCGGCGGGATGCATGGAATCAATAATAAGCTGATAATCACCACGAGGCTCATATAAACTCACATTGGCACGCACAAGCACTTGCATCCCATTTTGCGGACGAAAAGCAACACGCAAATTTTTCATGCGAAACATCGCACAACGCACCTGCGCATTTTCATCTTTCAGCGTTAAATACCAATGCCCAGACACGGGTTGCGTAAAATTGGAAATTTCACCCGTTAACCAAATTTGTGAAAAATTCCCTTCGAGCATCTGGCGCGCAGCAGAATTCAGTTGAGATACGGAATAAATATTGTCTGACATATTATTCAATTAACGCCCAACCATCATCAACCCAGTTACAAATTGAATCCAACAGTAGATCCATTGAGGTTTCAGGATCTTCGGTTTCATTCACTAGATTTGATAAAAATGCCCAATCCAAACTTTCACCATTAGATAAGCGTTTCAACACTTCGGTCTCAATCACATTAAGTTCATCTAACCACTCACCATTAGCATAAATTCGCAGCGGATTTTCGGTGTAAAGCAATTTACAATTGTTGTCTTGAGAAAGGAATGCCCCATCCTCTTCTAAAATTGACCGCACTTCATCAGGATCACACATTTCATCAGAGACTAATAACTCGTAACGACGAGAACTCACCGAACTTGCTACGGCTTGCTTAAACAACGCATCAAAAGCTTCTGAATGAGCCAATTTATCCAATAAAAGCTGTTTCATTGCTTGAATATTTTCATCCGCAAGTTTACCTGTACGTTGTACAGACTGGCTTAAACGTAGCGGTAAATCAAATTCACTTAAATTCAAATCAGGATCTTGATGACAAAAACCTTTACTTACGCCATCAATTAAATTGCTTAAATTTGGATAACGCAAGCCAAAAGAAAAGGTTAAACAATCATCTTCAGCCACACCATAATGCGCCATACGGGCCGGAATATAGAGAATATCGCCCGGATTCATCACTTCATCAATCACCAATTCACCCATATCATCAAAAATTCGAATTGGCTGATTAGATTTAAATTCGGTACTTGGATCACACCATTTACCTAATTGCCAACGGCGATGACCATATCCTTGCACTAAGAATACATCATACTCATCATAATGTTTACCAACAGAGCCTCCCTTAGGGGCATAAGACACCATAATATCGTCACGTTGCCACTGAGGTATAAAGCTAAATTTGTTCCAAAGCTGTCCTAATTCAGGAGACCATTGCTCCAAATTTTGAACTAACACCGACCATTTTTCTGGTAACTTTTGAAAATCCTTGTCACTCAAGGGACTAAAAAAAACTTTCCAATCATCATCAGAAAATGTCTTCACTAAACGAGCGGTAACATCTTCGTTTTGCGCGAGTTCAATAATATCTTGTGGCTCAAACTGCCCAACGATTTCAGGCAAACCGTTACGAATCACAAGTGGCTTTTTCTGCCAATAATCGCGTAGAAAAATTTCTGGCGTGATATGGTCAGGTAAACAAAAATCAACAGATGAAAGTGCGGTCATTTTTAAGCTCCTTTTTCTTTGTCTTTGGCTGCTGCAGCTTGCTCTGCTGCACGTTTACGGCGAATTTCTTTCGGATCAGCAAGTAATGGACGGTAAATTTCAATACGATCGCCCTTTTTTAATACATCAGTCAATTTAATTGGACGACTGAAAATCCCAATTTTATTTGTGCTCAAATCAATATCAGGAAATTGGCTTAAAATCCCTGATTGTGTAATCGCCGTTTGCACGGTGATTCCTTCATCAACTTGAAAAGATTTCAAATAATAACGTTCTGGCAAAGCATAAGCGATTTCAATGTTAATCTGATTCATTTTTACTTCTTCATAAAAAAAATTTCCGTTATTATAGCGGAAAAGTATAGCGAATTTTAGGGGCTGTGGGTAAATAAGGAAAGAGTATGAATTGGGTATTTTTTGCGATAGGTTCTGCATTTTTTGCAGGGCTCACGGCGATCTTAGGCAAGCTTGGCGTAGAAGGGATGAATAGTAATCTTGCCACCTTTATTCGAACTCTTGTCATTTTATTTGTGACGGCAGGCATTCTATCTGCTCGTAACGAGTGGCAATTGCCACAGCATATTGCAGTAAAACCGTTTAGTTTTCTGATTTTATCAGGTATTGCAACTGGGTTGTCTTGGCTTTGTTATTATCGCGCGCTCCAACTTGCTCCTGCCTCTTGGGTTGCACCAATTGATAAATTAAGTGTAGTTATTGCAATTATTCTGGGGGTTGTCATTTTAGGGGAGCCACTCAGCCTAAAATTAATTATCGGTAGTATTTTAATTTTATCAGGCGTACTTGTTTTGGCGCTATAGTAAAAATATGATAAATCAAATCAGTGTTTACGATAAAGAAAATTTCTTTGAGCTTTACCAAAAGCTTCGTTCTAATCCTCTTAGTTTAAATGAAGTTGTTGAGAAACCGACAATGCTTTCACTTTTGCCAGACTTACAAGGAAAAAAATTACTTGATCTTGGGTGTGGGGCTGGTGAACATTTAGCACTTTATTTATCAAGAGGCGCCAGACACGTAGTTGGAATCGATCTATCTACAAATATGTTAAAGCAAGCTAAAATTGATTTAGAAAAGTGCGCTGAATTTAAAGACTGTTTTTCTCTTTATCAATTACCTATGGAAAAGCTTATTGAATTACCAGAAGATAATTTTGATGTAATTACGAGTTCTTTTGCTTTTCATTATGTAAAAGAATTTCCTCAATTGTTGTCTGCAATTTTTAATAAGTTGAAAGCAAATGGTGTACTTGTTTTTTCTCAAGAACATCCTATCACGACCTGCCATAAGACGGGGGACCGTTGGGAAAAAAATGAGAATAAACAGCAAATTGCTTACCGTTTGAATCATTATCGAGATGAAGGAGAAAGAGAACGGAGTTGGTTTAAGCAGGCTTTTAAGACTTATCATCGTACGACTGCAACGATTATTAATAATTTGATTAAAGTAGGTTTTCAAATTGAGCGAGTGGAAGAACCAATGTTAGCAGATCAGGTTCAATGGCATCATGAATTTAAAGATTTACAGCATCGCCCCGTTTTGCTTTTTATACTTGCTAGGAAGGTTGTGTGATTTTATGGCTAAAAAGATAAGAAATACCCGCACTTTGATGCGGGTATTATTTTTTAAAGGTTGTTTAATTTCATTTTTGCCATTTGTTGTTCTAATTGGCTACCACTTTGTTGTGCTTGCTCAAAGCTGTTTTTAGCCGCAACTTTATCTCCTTTGGCGACTTGAATATCGCCAGTTAAGAGCGCTTTACGAGCATCAAAACTTTCACCTTTCACTTGGTTTAAGGTAGTTAAAGCATTGTCTAATTGACCCAATTGAAATTGTACCGCACTGAGACGTAATGCAACAATAGATGTTAATACTTCATCTTGAGATTGAGTTAATGCTTGATTTAAGTTTACTTCTGCAGCTGCAAAATCTTGTTTCTCAGCCGCTTTTTTCGCTTCATCTAACAAAGCAAAAACAGCGTATGCAGTTTTGCTGTTAGCTTGCACAAATTGTTCTATATTTGCTTTTTTAGCTTGTTCATCTTGTTGTGCAGAATAGATTAACGCATCATACTGTGCAGAAGCTTGAGCGATTTGCTCTGCTTGGTGCGCTTGCCAATAACGCCATCCAAACATCCCCCCCACACCTAAGATAAAAGCGACAATAATTGTTTTGCCATTCTCTTTCCACCAGTCTTTCAACTGGTTAATCTCTTGTTCTTCTTCAATGGAATAAGCCATGTTTTTCCCCTTTTAAATTAAAATTGAGTTTGAATATAGTCGATTACATTCACTAAATCTAAGGTTTGCTGATCTGCGCCACCTTGCAAGTGTTTAACAACGACTTGTTTATTTTGAACTTCGCTTTCGCCGATAACTAATGCCAATGTTGCACCAGATTTATCTGCACGTTTAAATTGTTTTTTGAAATTACCGCCAGAGCAGTGCAACATGGTATTTAAGTGCGGTAATTCTGAGCGTACTTTTTCCGCTAATTCAAAAGCGGCTAATGTTGCGCCTTCGCCTTGATAAACAACATAAATATCCACCGCACTTTTCACAGGAACATTTGGATTAACTTCTTGTACCAACAAGACTAAACGTTCTAACCCCATCGCAAATCCGATGCTTGGCGTTGCGTGTCCGCCAAGTTGTTCCACTAAACCGTCATAACGACCGCCGCCACACACGGTACCTTGTGCGCCAAGAGCGGAGGTTACCCATTCAAATACAGTTTTGTTGTAATAATCTAAGCCACGAACGAGTTTAGGATTAATTTCATATTGAATACCCACTGCATCTAATAATGAACATAATTGTTCAAAATGCTCACGGCTTTCATTATCTAGATAATCAAGTAATTTTGGCGCGTTATCTAATACTTTTTGTAATTCTGGATTTTTGGTGTCCAAAATACGAAGCGGATTTTTTACTAAACGGTCTTTTTCTTCATCGCTCATTAAATCTTGATGATTTTCTAAGAATCCAACCAAAGCTGAACGATAATTTGCTCGAGCTTCTAAAGAACCAATTGAGTTAAGTTGAAGTGTCACATGTTGATCGATACCTAATGCTTTCCATAAACGGTAGGTAAGCATGATTAATTCGGCATCGATTTCTGGATTCGCAATACCGAATACCTCAACACCTGCTTGATGGAATTGACGGTAACGACCTTTTTGTGGACGTTCATGACGGAACATTGGCCCTATATACCATAAACGTTGTTCATTGTTATAGATCCAACCATGTTCAATGGCGGCACGCACGCAACCTGCAGTGCCTTCAGGGCGTAAGGTTAATTGTTCGTCGTTATCCCAAAATGTGTACATTTCTTTTGAAACAACATCGGTTACTTCACCGATTGCACGCGCAAATAATGGTGTGCTTTCTACAACTGGCATACGCACTTCGGAATAACCATAATTGTTTAATACCTGGCGTACTTGCGCTTCAATCCATTGCCATAATGGAGATTCAGTAGGGGAGCAATCGTTCATTCCTCGGATTGCTTGAATAGTTTTAGCCACGAGCTTTCCTTAAATAATTCTGTTTTTTGGATCTTGTTGTGCGACTTTCGCACGAATTTTTGCTTCTAATTGGTTAACAATATCTTCGTTATCGAAGCGTTCTTTTTGGCGTTCGCCATTAAGATAATAACCGCTTTTTTTATTACCACCAGTTACCCCTAGATCAGATACGAGCGCTTCGCCTGGGCCATTCACTACGCAACCGATAATCGATACATCCATTGGTGTAATAATATCTTCAAGGCGTTGTTCTAACGCATTTACTGTACCGATTACATCAAACTCTTGGCGAGAACACGTTGGGCACGCAATAAAATTAATGCCACGAGAGCGAATTCGTAAAGATTTAAGAATATCAAAGCCTACTTTAATTTCCTCTACGGGATCTGCAGCTAATGATACACGTAATGTGTCGCCAATACCTTCGGCAAGTAACATGCCTAAACCTATTGCAGATTTGACCGCCCCTGCACGCGCACCACCCGCCTCTGTAATCCCTAAATGTAATGGCTGCTTGATAGATTTGGCAAGTAAACGATAAGCTTCCACTGCTAAGAAGACATCAGAGGCTTTTACACTCACTTTAAATTGATCGAAATTAAGACGATCTAGAATTTCTACATGACGTAATGCTGATTCTAATAATGCCTCTGGTGTTGGTTCGCCGTATTTTTCTTGCAGATCTTTTTCTAAAGAGCCTGCATTTACGCCGATACGAATCGGAATATTTTTGTCACGAGCACAATCAACAACGGCGCGGATGCGATCTTCACGACCAATATTGCCTGGATTGATACGTAAACAATCTACTCCATATTCTGCGACTTTTAGAGCGATACGATAGTCGAAATGAATATCTGCTACTAGAGGGACATTCACTTGCTGTTTAATTTGTTTAAATGCTTCTGCAGCATCCATTGTTGGAACAGATACACGAACGATATCTGCACCAACACGTTCTAATGATTTAATTTGAGCAACTGTCGCTTCCACATCAGTGGTGCGAGTATTTGTCATTGATTGCACGGCAATTGGCGCATCACCACCAACTGGTACATTTCCTACATAAATTTTTGTCGATTCACGACGCTTAATGCTTGGTTGAAAAGCTGACATCTTTTTCCTTATTAAGGTTGTGAAAGTTTGAATTTTGCAATGCGACCATCCACTTTTAATGGATAATTTTCGCCTTTATAGGTGATACGCACATTACTTGGTGCGCCAACAATTAATGAAAACTCATCGCCATTAAAAGTTAATACTTCACCTTTTTTGTACTCTTTTTGTGCTAATACTCGGCGATTTTTATCTTTTACGCTGAGCCAGCTCGTATTATTTAAGATTTCTACGATCAAGTCTCCTTTTACAGTAGGAGCTGCTGGAGAAATTGATGGATTTTCTACCGCACTTTGAGTGTCTGAAACCAATTTTTCATCGTTTTTTGTTTGTGAAACTGTATTTTCTTGCGCTATTTCTGGTAACACATTATTTGTTATTTCTACTGGTTGTGAGACAGCCGCTGTTGTTTCTGGTGCAGTTTTATTACTTTCTTCTGTCGTCACTAGAGCTGCGGCTGGCTGATTGTTTTCGGTAGAAGCAACATAGTTTTGTACTAAGTCATCACGTTCTTGGTTATTTTGTTGGTAACTTTGCCACCACCAAAGTCCAGTCATGCCAAGGACTAAAAGAAGTACAATGATAGATAAACGGCCAACCCAACGAGAGTGCGATGAATATTGATTGACTTCACGAGTTGAACGAGCATTTTTACTCAGATCGTTTTTATCATTTTCTGCAAATGTAATATTTTCCCACACAGAATCGGGTAAGCGTAAGAACTTAGCATAGCTACGTACATAACCTTTTACAAAGATTGCAGGGGTAGATTTTTGAATAAATTCGTTGTTTTCAAGTTGTTGTAATATGGAAGGACGCAGCGAAATTTCTTTGGCGACGTCTTCGAGAGAAAGATTCAAGTTTTTACGTGCTTGGCGAAAAATCTCACCTGGTGAAAGTTCTTGCTCAGTTGTTGGATTCATAAATTCAATCAAATAATATGCGATAAATAAAGGCTAAATTTTAAAGTCCAACGCTTGATTTGGCAATGCTTTATTTGAGAGTATTAAATTTTTCCGCTCGTTTACTATCAGTTTGTCGCAATTTTTGTAATGCTTGTTGATAAATATCCATTTTTTGAGCGGAATAAGCACAAAGAGCCATATTTTCAAATGTATCTGTTTGATGATAATAATTAGGTGAATTTAGTGCGATCTGAAATTGCTGCTGAGCTTGTTCAAATTGTTTTTGACGACATAAAAATGTGCCAAAATTATTATGTAAGTCTCCCTGTTGATTATTGAGTTTTAAAGCGATTTCATATTCACGATGTGCGTTCTCAATTTCACCTTGTTGTTGATAATAATGCGCAAGCGCTGAATGCACGAGATAGTAATTTTTATCGTGTTGAAGTGCTTTATCTAAGTTGATTTTAGCGAGTTGAGGATTATTTTGTTGAAGGTAACCAAGTGCAAGTTCTACGCGAGCTTTCGCTGCTGATTGTTGATTGAAATCTTGAATGGTTGATTGGGAAACGCAAGCAGAAAAAATGAAAGGGAAAATAACCGCACTTAGTTGTTTACTTATTGTTTGCATTTTTTCTCCTTTTAACAGGGGAGGAAGAAATAGTTAATATGTTTTAATTCGTATGAAAACATAGGGCATGTGAACTTGATTAATTCACATGCCTAGAATATTAATTAACTTCTGTCACCCCAATATTTTGTCCAAATTGGCGTTTCATTGCCGTACGTTTAGTACGATCGATAACATCTCCAGCTAACTGTCCGCAAGCTGCATCAATGTCATCTCCACGCGTTTTACGAATAATCACGGTAAAGCCATATTCCATCAAGGTTTTTTGGAAGCGGTCAATACGCGTATTCGAGCTTTTTGCATAAGGTGCTTCTGGGAACGGATTCCACGGAATTAAATTAATTTTACAAGGCGTATTTTTTAATACTTCTGCAAGTTGATGAGCATGTTCTACGCCATCATTTACATGATCGAGCATGACATATTCAATCGTCACTTTGCCGTGATTCGCATTTGATACACTCAAATAACGATTTACTGAGTCAATCAACATTTTGATATTATATTTTTTGTTGATTGGCACAATTTCATCACGTAATTCATCGTTTGGCGCATGTAATGAAATAGCCAAAGCCACATCGATCATTTTGCTTAAATTATCCAATGCCGGCACAACCCCAGAAGTCGATAAAGTTACACGACGTTTTGATAAACCGTAGGCAAAATCATCTAACATAATTTCCATTGCGGGAACAACGTTAGCGACATTTAATAAGGGTTCGCCCATTCCCATCATTACCACATTGGTAATCGGTCTAACGCCAGTCACCCCAAAGTTTCCAATAATTTTAGAGGCTCTCCAAACTTGGCCGATAATTTCTGAAACCGTTAAATTGCGATTAAATCCTTGTTGCGCTGTTGAACAGAATGTACAAGCTAGGGCACAGCCAACTTGGGAAGATACACAAAGCGTTGCGCGATCTGCTTCGGGAATATACACAGTTTCAACTTGTTGTTCACCCACTTGCATTGCCCATTTTATTGTGCCATCGGTTGAACGCTGTTCAACGGCAACTTCTGGGGCTTTAATTTCTGCAACCGCCTTAAGTTTTTCTCGTAATTTTTTATTAATGTTTGTCATATTGTCGAAGTTATCTTCGCCAAAATGATAAATCCATTTAACTAACTGATCTGCTCGGAATGGTTTTTCGCCGAGTTCTTTAAAAAATTCGCGCATTTGTTGGCGCGTTAAATCCATTAGATTAATTTTTTTAGCTGGTGCATCTGATTGCACTGACAATAATTCTGACATTTTAGCCTCGTTATTACACATTGTGGCGATAGCGTTGTGCTGGTGTTTTTATCAAAAACTCACAACGAAAAATTCGCAATTAAAAAATGAACGGCGATTGTACAGATTTGTCACCGCATAATCTAGCGGAATTGAAAAACGATAGAAAATATCACCGCACTTTTTTGCGATCTAGATCGCAAATATTTCCAATTACAGCATAAAAAGTGCGGTAAAATGTAAGCCTATTTTCTAAGGTGACCAATAATGTTTAAAAAAGCTTTATTTATTTTATCTTTGTGTCCTTCTTTTGCGGTGGCACAGTCTTATGTTGTCTATGATTTTACGCATAATCGAGTGTTGGAAAGCCATGCGCCTGATAGCGTTCAGCCTATTGCCTCTGTAACAAAATTAATGACGGCGAACGTGTTTCTAGAGAATAATAAAAATCCTAATTGCACCATTGCGATAACCAGCGACGATCGTGATTACATTAAAGGTACAAGCACCAAATTACCGATGAATGTTCCGATGGCTTGCAGAGAATTATTAAAGGCGATGCTTGTGCATTCTGATAACTATGCCGCTCATGCGCTTTCTCGTGCTGCAGGAATGAGCAGAATACAATTTATTCATAAAATGAATGAAAAAGCTCGCCAATTAGGCATGTATTCTACTCGTTTTCATGATAGTTCTGGTTTATCGAGTAGCAATATTTCCAGTCCTATGGATTTAGTTAAACTTGCTAAACATTCTTTAAATAAACCTGAAATTCGACAATTATCCAATATCAGTGCTACAAATATTCAAGCTGGAAGACATAGCATATTAATGAAAAATACAAATAAATTAGTGCGTGATGAAATTTTTGATGCTGTAGTAAATAAGACAGGCTACATTCGAGAATCTGGTTATAACCTTGTTTTCATTAATAAACACCCATGTAAAAGTTCCACCATCGGTGTAATTAGTCTCAATAATTCTTCTTCGGCATATCGTTCTAGCTTTACTAAAAGCAAATTAGAGAAATATGGTTGTACGGCATTGAATGGACGAACCATTCATGATGTTGAAGGCGAGGCACAATATGAAGAGGGCTATGATGAAGAAGGATTAAATAATTTAATTAAAAGAATTTCAGGATAATAAGTGTTATAACCATAGAGAAAACCTATCATTATTTTTGTTATGCTCTTCATAAGTTATAAGAAAAAACTTTAACTTGATAATCATTTTTATTTGAGATTAAGTTAAAAGGTGATAGTATGATATTTGATGAATAATTGTTGAGCGATTATTCAGGCATCCAACCTCTATACTTTTTTTATAAGGACATCTTATGCGAAATTCATTAAAAATTATGACCGCACTTGCACTTGGTTTGTTTGCAATGCAGGCTAATGCAAAATTCAAAGTCGTCACCACCTTCACCGTGATTCAAGATATTGCACAAAATGTGGCAGGCAATGCAGCTACAGTAGAATCTATCACCAAACCAGGTGCTGAAATTCATGAATATGAACCTACTCCAAAAGACATTGTGAAAGCACAATCTGCTGATTTAATTTTATGGAATGGTTTAAATTTGGAACGTTGGTTTGAGCGTTTCTTCCAAAATATTAAAGATAAACCAGCTGTGGTGGTGACAGAAGGTATTCAACCATTGTCTATTTATGAAGGCCCGTATAAAGATGCGCCTAATCCACACGCTTGGATGTCGCCATCTAATGCATTAATTTATATTGAAAATATTAAAAATGCATTGGTGAAATACGATCCACAAAATGCAGCAGTGTATGAAAAAAATGCCGCTGACTACGCTCAAAAAATCAAACAACTTGATGAACCACTTCGTGCAAAATTGGCACAGATTCCAGAAGCGCAACGCTGGCTTGTGACAAGTGAAGGTGCTTTCAGTTATTTGGCGAAAGATTACAACTTAAAAGAAGGCTACTTATGGCCAATTAATGCTGAACAACAAGGCACACCACAACAAGTGCGTAAAGTGATTGATTTAGTTCGTAAAAACAATATTCCTGTTGTGTTTAGTGAAAGTACAATTTCAGCAAAACCAGCACAACAAGTAGCGAAAGAAAGTGGCGCAAAATACGGTGGTGTGTTGTACGTTGATTCACTTTCTGCGAAAAAAGGCCCTGTGCCAACTTATATTGATTTGCTTAACGTCACTGTATCAACCATTGTTAAAGGATTCGGAAAATAATGGACTCTTTCTCGACATCAATTTGGGTTAATGATGTAACTGTTCGTTACAACAATGGCCACACAGCTATTCACAATATGACGTTCTCATTAAACAGTGGAACTATTTGTGCATTAGTGGGTGTGAATGGCAGTGGTAAATCTACGTTATTTAAAAGCATAATGGGGCTTGTGAAGCCACAACAAGGTGAAATCAAACTTTGTGATCTGCCAATTTCCCAAGCACTGAAACGTAATTTAGTTGCTTATGTTCCACAATCTGAAGAAGTAGACTGGCAATTTCCGGTGTCAGTGTATGATGTCGTGATGATGGGGCGTTATGGGTATATGAATTTCCTTCGTATCCCCAAAGCGATTGATAAACAAAAAGTTCAAGAGGCGATGCAGCGAGTGAACATTGAACATCTCGCGCATCGTCAAATTGGTGAGTTATCTGGCGGGCAGAAAAAACGCGTGTTTTTAGCCCGCGCTTTAGCACAACAAAGTCCAATTATTTTATTGGATGAACCTTTCACTGGCGTTGATGTGAAAACTGAAAATGCCATTGTTGATCTTCTTCAACAGCTTCGAGAAGAAGGTCATCTTATTCTTGTCTCAACTCATAACTTAGGGTCTGTTCCTGATTTCTGTGATCAAGTGGTGATGATTAATCGTACGGTGATTGCCGCAGGGAAAACGGAAGATACCTTTAACCAACATAATTTGGAAATTGTGTTTGGTGGGGTATTACGCCATATTAAATTGTTGGGTGAGGATTTACATAACGATGAAGATAAACGTGCCGTTACCGTCTTAACGGATGATGAAAAAGCCGTTGTATTCTATGGCGAAACTAAGCAAGATCCTCCAGCGCCAACAACTCAGGATTGCCATTTTGAAGACTGTCCTTGCAAAAGTGCGGTCAAAAAAGAGAAGGAGTAAGGCATGTTAGCATTATTATTAGAACCTTTCTCCTATGATTATATGCTCAAGGCGATGATCTTGAGTACGGCAGTTGGTGGGATTTGTGCTTTTTTGTCTTCATATTTAATGCTTAAAGGCTGGTCTTTGATTGGCGATGCACTTTCTCATTCGGTTGTGCCTGGTGTCGCGATAGCTTATGCCTTTTCTTTGCCTTATGCCCTTGGTGCATTTTTTGCCGGAATTTTAGCCGCACTTTCCATTCTTTGGATTAAATCCATTTCTAAACTGAAAGAAGATGCCGTTATCGGGTTTATTTTCAGTACTTTCTTTGCATTAGGTCTATTGATCATTTCTTTAAATCCAACTGCAGTAAATGTGCAAAGTATCATTTTAGGCAATATTTTAGGTATTGCCGACGAAGATATTTACCAAGTGGCAATTATCATCGGTGTTTGTTTAGTATTACTTTTATTATTTTGGAAAGATTTACTGTTGATTTTTTTCGATGAAACACAAGCAAGAACGGTAGGGCTTTCGCCATTATTTTATAAAGTTTTGTTTTTTACTCTATTAAGTGCTTGTGTGGTGGCTGCCTTGCAAACTGTAGGCGCAATTTTAGTGATTGCGATGGTCATTACCCCGGGTGCGACAGCATATTTACTGACAGATAAATTCAAAACCTTGTCAATCATCGCTATTATTTTAGGGGCGGTGACAAGTTTTGTTGGGGTCTATATTAGCTATTATTTAGATGGTGCCACAGGCGGTGTGATTGTCACATTGCAAACATTATTATTCTTGGCCGCTTTCTTATTTTCACCAAAATATGGCTTATTAACTCGTAATAAAAAGGCGGTAGAAAATGTTTGATTGGATTTTAGAACCGCTACAATTTGAGTTTATGCAAAATGCCTTATTGACCGCATTGATTGTTTCGATTATCTGTGCATTACTTTCTTGTTATTTAGTCTTGAAAGGCTGGTCATTGATGGGTGATGCCATTTCTCACGCTGTATTACCCGGTATTGTGCTTGCTTATTTAGCGGGAATCCCTTTAGCTATTGGGGCATTTTTCTCAGGCATTTTTTGCTCGCTTGGCGTGGGATATTTGAAAGAAAATAGTCGTATAAAAGAAGATACAGCAATGGGCATTGTATTTTCTGGAATGTTTGCCATTGGTCTTGTTATGTTCACCAAAATTCAAACAGAACAGCATTTAACGCATATTTTGTTTGGTAATGTATTGGGCGTAAGTCATCAAGAGCTTATTCAAAGTGCGGTTATTTCTGCGGTAATTTTTTGTATGATTGTCTTTAAACGTAAAGACTTTTTGCTTTATTGTTTTGACCCAAGTCACGCCCGTGTTGCAGGGCTTTCTCCTAAAATTTTACATTATGGCTTATTAATGTTGCTTGCTTTAACCATTGTAAGCACGATGCAAGTGGTAGGTGTTATTTTGGTGGTGGCAATGTTAATTGCACCAGGAATTACCGCACTTACGCTCACAAAATCTTTTGATAAAATGTTATGGATTGCTATTGTCAGTTCCATTACATCAAGCCTAATTGGTGTAATATTGAGCTATCATTTTGATGCGTCAACTGGTGCTTGTATTATTTTATTACAAGCGATATTTTTCATAGGAGCATTATTTTTGAGTCGCATAAAGCAAAAAACGTACTAAGTTTTTATTACTTAACTTATTATTCAAAATGATTTTTGAAATTTATTTCTTATTTTGTTAGAATTCATACACTTTTTATCTCTTATATAGGGATGAAAAGTGAGTTCGGATGAAGGTAGCTGGAGAGCGGGGAATTGACCCCACACCGACGATGTAAAATCTTTCAGGTGCGATGGCAGGGACTGTTACTGGACGAACCCTTGGAGAGATCCATTTTAGAAATGGACGCCGAAGGCGCAAAAGAGCGGTTAATTTTTCAATCGTTTTTCAAACGCTCAGGCAAAAGGACAGGGGCAAAAGACAATCTATCGTAAGTGTGGAAATTATCTATCTTTTCACCGCACTTTCTTTTCCATTGTATCTTTTCGTCTTCTTGTCGTGTTTATTTTTGATTTAAACGACGAGGAATCACATGACAATTGAGTCAATTCTTTCAGCTATTGATAGCTTTATTTGGGGCGCACCGCTACTCATACTCTTATCGGGAACAGGGCTTTATTTAACGCTACGTTTAGGCTTTATTCAAATTCGCTATTTACCACGTGCGCTAGGTTATTTATTTAAAAAAGATAAAGGTGGAAAAGGTGATGTGTCATCTTTTGCCGCACTTTGTACCGCATTAGCAGCAACGATCGGAACAGGGAATATTGTGGGCGTTGCAACTGCTGTACAAGCTGGTGGACCTGGTGCCATTTTTTGGATGTGGCTAGTCGCCTTGTTAGGAATGGCAACAAAATATGCCGAATGTTTACTCGCAGTTAAATATCGTGTTCGCGATAAAAATGGCTTTATGGCTGGCGGTCCAATGTATTACATTGAAAGCGGTCTAGGTATCAAGTGGCTAGCAAAATTATTTGCATTATTTGGTGTAATGGTTGCCTTTTTCGGAATCGGTACATTCCCACAGGTCAATGCGATTACCTATGCAATGCAAGATACTTTTAATGTTCCGGTTTTAGTTACTGCAATTATTGTGACTCTTTTAGTCGGCTTAATCATTCTTGGTGGTGTAAAACGTATCGCAACCGCATCATCGGTAATTGTACCGTTTATGGCGATTTTATACGTCACTACTTCACTGGTTATTATCCTCTTAAATATAGAAAAAGTACCAGATGCGATCTCATTAATTATTTATAGCGCTTTTGAACCGCAAGCTGCGCTAGGCGGGGCTGTTGGCTTTACCGTAATGAAGGCTATTCAATCAGGCGTTGCTCGAGGCATTTTCTCCAATGAATCAGGTTTAGGAAGCGCACCAATTGCAGCCGCAGCGGCACAAACTCGTGAACCTGTTCGCCAAGGCTTAATTTCCATGACAGGTACATTCTTGGATACCATCATCGTTTGTACAATGACAGGTATTGTATTAGTGTTAACAGGCGCTTGGAATAACCCTGAGTTAGCGGGTGCAACAGTAACAAACTACGCCTTTGCACAAGGTTTAGGGACATCAATTGGCGCAACAATTGTAACTGTCGGTTTATTATTTTTTGCATTCACAACTATTTTAGGCTGGTGTTACTATGGTGAACGTTGTTTTGTTTATCTCGTTGGTATTCGTGGCGTAAAACTATATCGTTTAGCTTATATTGTGTTGGTAGGGTTAGGGTCATTCTTACACTTAAATTTAATATGGATTATCGCCGATATCGTAAATGGTTTAATGGCCTTTCCAAATCTCATCGCACTCATTGGATTGCGAAAAGTTGTGATTGAAGAAACAAAAGATTATTTCCAACGATTGAAAATAAATCATCACGATCAAGATGAAATCGTAGAATAATCAAATGAAAAAAGGTGTAGATACAGTCAATATCCACACCTTTTTCTTATCACAATTTCCCATCTTAACAACTTATCTTAGAAAGAAAAGCAGCTTTTTTCAGAAATTAGACATAGATCATATTTTTAAAAATTACTTTGACATTTTCTCTTAAAACCCTTGAAAACCCGAATTAAGAAAGCTATTTTGTAGTTAAAGAAAACTATAAATCACGCAACAAAGAGGTAAATGCTATGACACTTAATATCACCAGCAAACAAATGGAAATCACCCCTGCAATTCGTGAACACGTGGAGGAAAGACTCGCGAAATTAGGTAAATGGCAAACACAGTTAATTAACCCCCATTTTGTTTTAAACAAAGTACCGAATGGATTTACTGTAGAGGCATCTATTGGCACGCCACTGGGCAATTTATTGGCCAGTGCAACCTCAGATGATATGTATAAAGCAATTAATGAAGTTGAAGAAAAATTAGAGCGCCAGCTTAATAAACTTCAACATAAAAGTGAATCTCGCCGAGCAGATGAACGCTTAAAAGATTCGTTTGAAAGTTAATATTGAAAATAAACTAAAGAAAGAAAAGCAAAAGAGCGGTGAAATTTTACCGCTCTTTTTTCTTACTAGGATTAGATTTGTGTTAAATCTACATTTTTGGTTTCTTTTGATGCTAATAATGCCAATAGCGTCATGAGGGCATTGATTGCTAAATAAATACCTACGCCCATCACACCAAATGATGCATTAATTTTTAAAGAAATCATCGCTGCAATCGTTGCACCAATAATTGATGCTAAATTATAAGCAAGAGATGCACCAGAATAACGCACTTCTGTTGGGAATAATTCTGGTAATAGCGCAGCCATTGGACCAAATGTCATCCCCATGATCGCCATACCAATTACTAAAAATGCAAATACACTCATTGGAGTACCATTTTCTAAGAAGAATGGCATTGTTAAACCGAGCACACCAACAGCAACAGTCACCCAAATCAACCATTTACGGCGACCAATTTTATCGGCATAAACACCAGAAATACTGATAAAAATACCAAATACAATGGCACTAATTAATAACAGGCCAGTAAAAGTATTTGCTGGGATGCCTAAGCCCAGCGCATAACCTGCTTCAGAAATCTTTGGTGCGGTTCGAGAATATGCCTGAGCAAAAGCCGTCATAATGTAAAACAAAGAATAAGTTGCCACCATAATAAATGTGCCAATAATCATTGGTTTTAAGTGTTTAGTAAAAACAACACTCACTGGTGCATTCAATTTTTTGCCTTTTTGCTCCGCTTCCACAAATACATGGCTTTCATGCAAGGTCAAGCGAACATATAAGCCGACAGCGACTAATAAAACGGAAGATACAAACGGAATACGCCATGCCCATTCCACAAGAGCATCTTGCCCGAGGAAATAGCTAACTAAGAAGAATGTTGCATTCGCTACAAATAAGCCGATTGGCGCACCTAATTGAGGGAAAGTACCATACCATGCACGTTTACCTTCCGGCGCATTTTCTGTTGCAACTAAAGCTGCACCGCCCCATTCACCACCGAGTCCAATACCTTGACCAACACGGCATACGCAAAGCAAAATTGGCGCCCAGATACCGATTTGAGCATAGTTAGGAAGTAAACCAATAACCACTGTTGAACCGCCCATTAAAACAAGGGAGGCAACCAAGGTTTTTTTACGACCAATTTTATCGCCAAAATGACCAAATAATGCAGAACCAATAGGACGTGCAAAAAATGCAAGCGCAAGCGTAGAAAGAGAAAGTAAATCATTAGAAAGCGGATCATCGCTATGGAAGAATTGCGTATTGAAAACTAATACAGCGGCAGCCGCATAGATATAATAATCAAAAAATTCGATTGCCGTACCGACCATCGAGGCTAACGCCACTTTCATCGGATTATTACGAAGTTGTGTAGACATTGTGTTTCCTTAGTAGTTTCTTATAAAGATAAAGGATCGAATCCTAGCATTTTAACTAAGGTCTAGCAATTTTTAATACGCAACTTTCGATTCTTTTAGAGAAATATTTTGAATTTTCTAAATGTGAGTTATGCCCAGCGGAAGGAATGGTTACTAAATCTATTTGATTTTCTTTGGCTAGAACCTGGAACTTATGATCTCGTTCCCCACAAAAATAAAAAAATGGCAAAGAACTTAACCGCACTTTTTCACTAAAATCAGGTTGTTTAGATAGACTTGTCGCCATCAGCATCTTGCCAATATTTTCACTGCAATTTGATTTTCGTTTTTCAACTAACTGCAGTCGTTCTTTTGCAGTCAAATGAGAAAATACGGGCTGTTGATACCAATCATTTAATACATTTTCTGGTGATTCTTGCATAAAACGTTGCGCCCAAGCAAAATCTTGCTGAAAACGAGCCTGCTTTTCTTCGTCTGTTTTTAAACCTAGATTCGCCCCTTCTAAAATAACACCTTGCAAATTAGATCTTTCCACTTGAGCTTGCAGCGCATAATACAAAGTGATCCGTCCGCCTAAAGAATACCCAACAAGAAAATAAGGTTCATTTTTCACCGCACTTTTAATTTGCTGAGCCAAATACTCCGCCGTTTCTTCAAAATTTGTGACTTCAATATCTTTAGCTTGCCCGTGAAAAGGTAAATCTAGTGCAATACAATTAAAGTGCGGTAAATTTTCAATGACTTTTTGCCAGTCGTTTTTTGTACCAAGAAGTCCGTGAAGAAAAATGATGTTTATCATTGAAAGGATTATTGATAGAAAATAATAAAATATGGCGGACTAAAGCCCGCCTACAGAATACTTAAGCACCAATCACTGCGTGGCTAATTTGCTCGATTAAGCGTTTATACAAACTGCTACCATCACTCGGATTCGTTTTAATTTCAATTAACGTTGCCTTGCGACGACTATAAGCCTGTTTAACAACAGAATTAAGATCTGCCCAAGTATAAGGATGAGCGTATTTAAGATCGAACATTGCCGCGATTTGAGAAAAATCGCCATTATGCGGTAATCGATAGAACTGATCTTTGACTTCTTCATCCACAGGTAACATATCAAAAATAGCACCGCCATTATTATTGATCACAAAGATTACCGTTGGTTGCGTAACGTTTTTGAATAATGCGAAAGAATTCAAATCATATAAAGTGGACGTATCGCCAATCACCGCAACAACAGGTTTATTTGAACCAATACCAATTCCCGCAGCAGTAGCCAACAAACCATCAATTCCACTCGCGCCACGATTCGTATAAACAGGATAACTTTCTGGTAATTGAGTTAGCGCATCAACCAGACGAACAAGTAAACTATTACCTAAAAATAAAACACCGTTATAAGGTAAAAGTGTTGGTAAACGTAATGCAAGCGAGGCTTCCGTTAAATTTCCGCCTACTTGCTGTTCAATAAAGGTCGCACAGAACTTAGATAAAGCTAACGGCTCAAGCAACCAAGGCTTTTGGCGTAAAGGAGGATGCGCACGCAACCAATGATGTGCTTTAGCATTAAATCTTGTCAATGAATGATGGTAAGGATCCAATGCTTTACCGCTTTGTTCAACCAACCAAAACTCACCTTTAAACGCCTGTAAGAATTGATTAATTCGTTTACTAATAAAGCGTGCACCAAATTGAATAACAATATCAGCTTGCAGAAGTTTTTCACGAACAGTTTGGTTTGCTAGCCAAATATCTTCATAAGGCGTCGTTGGAACAACACCGGATTGAATATCCGTCAGTAATACCCAGCCCATAGCGCTTGCCCAAGAATTAATGCCCATTGCTTGTTCTGCAGGTAATTGACCAACCACAACGACACCACGTTTGGTACGCCAATGATCCCAGTTCTCATGTATTAATACTTCGTTCTGTTGCGCTTCCACATTCATCCAAGGCTTAGTTTGAATTAACCAGCGCTGTAACGTCTGAAGCCAAGGATGAGAATCTACTTCCTCATCAGTTGCATCATAAAGTGGCTCGGCAAATGGCACATTAATATGAACAACGCCACCCTGTTGTTTTTGTTGAAAGGCAGCCTGTTCAAGTAGAGAAATCAACCATTGCGCAGAATAATCCTCGTTCGGTTTAGGTAAATTAACATTTGCAACTGGATACTGACCAAACATATTTTGCTGCAAAATAGCCTGATTTGCACCGCACTCCCAAAGTTCTGGTGGACGATCAGCAGTTAAAACAAATAGATTAACACCAGTTTGGCGTGCTTCAATAATTGCGGGATAAAGGTTTGCAGTCGCCGTGCCTGATGTAACAATAATTGCAACAGGTGATTGAGTTGCCTTAGCAATACCCAAGGCAAAAAAACCTAAACCACGTTCATCAAAATGCGTATGACAAGTGACTGAACCCGCATTTTGCAAACGTACGGCTTCAAGAGTTAAAGGTGTCGAACGCGAACCTGGCGCGATACAAACGTGAGAAATGCCTTGGCGTACCAAGGTTTCTAAAATCACTTTCGACCAACAACGATTAAACACGCTTACCGACATTTTTTTCTCCGTTATCATTTTCTTCTGCAAACAAGGAAATCAACCCTGCCGCTTTACGTTCAATTTCTTTCCATTCTTCCAATGGCTGCGAGCCCGCCACAATGCCAGCGCCAGCAAATACTCGAATACGATGACCTTCAATAAAGGCAGAACGAATCGCCACACAAAACTCTGAACATACATCACTCATCACCCCCAATGTTCCCGCATACCAGCCTCGATCAAAGGTTTCAATTTCTGACAAACTCATTTTGGCTTGTTGCTGTGGCAAACCAGATACCGCAGCTGTAGGATGAATCGCTTTTAATATATTTACATCTGCATAATGTGCGGACAAATTTGCACGAATTTTACGAATCAAATGTTGTACTTTACGTAACGGTTTCAATTCCACATTGCTTACATCAAAACTTTCTACTTGCTTACGTAAATTCTGCGAAATATCTTCTACGACCAACCAATTTTCTTTTAAATTTTTCTCGTCATTTAATAACCAATTAGCTTGAGATTGCGTTTCTTCCTCACTTTCAGAAACCGATGCTGTCCCCGCCAAAGCTTCGGTTAGCAACAAGTTATACTCACGAGCAAATAGGCGTTCTGGCGTAGAACCGACAAAAACTGAATGAGGATGTTCAGCCCACAAAAAATGATAACAACCTTGATTTTGTTGTTCGCTTTCAGCTAAAAAATCGTACGCATTAATCGCTTGCTTTAAATGAAAAGTAGTTTCATTGGCTAATACAATTTTTGTCAGTTCCCCACTTTTAATTTCTACCAAAGCCTGATTTACCCAATCACACCAAGTTCTTTCGTTAGCTCTAGGCTCTGTATGCAAAGGAATCTGTTTTGGCAAAGCAGAAAGTGCGGTGAGATTTTCAAAAGTTTTGAGGTGGGCTAAAGTATCATTCGCACTTTGCTCATCTTTCACAAAAAATGATACCAATGCACCTTTCTCACCCTGTTCAACAAGAATTTTGGGTAATACAAATTGTGCAGCACCTTGAAATTGCAAACCACCGACTAATGGAAAACCACTTTCTTTGATAAATTCTTGAGCTAAATTTAACTGTGAAAATGACCGCACTTCACCCATAGCAGCTAATGCTTTTGCTTCATCTCGAAAATATAAATAAAATTGAGGATACGCAGATCGACCTTTCAGCCACGCCAATAAATCGACCTTGTCCAGTTTCACCTGAAAACGAACAAGTTCATTCGTTGATTGCTGTAAATATGCGTGAATTTGCGATTTTAACTCGCCTATTGCCTGCGCTAAATAACTCATTAGATTTTGTTTTAAATACACAAAAAATTAGCCATATTCTACCGCAGATTGTTAATGACAAAAAATTTTTTTACAAAATCTTTTCAATATTGAAAATTCAGCGTAAATTAACCGCACTTTTCTCGAAAAATTTATTAGAAATAAAAGGATTTCACTATGCGATTATTCCCAAAATCCGACAAATTAGAACACGTATGTTATGACATTCGCGGACCAGTGCACAAAGAAGCACTACGCTTAGAAGAAGAAGGCAATAAAATTTTAAAACTTAATATCGGCAATCCCGCACCTTTCGGCTTTGAAGCACCTGATGAAATTTTGGTTGACGTATTACGTAATTTGCCATCAGCGCAAGGCTACTGTGATTCAAAGGGGTTATATTCTGCTCGTAAAGCCATTGTTCAATATTATCAATCAAAAGGGATTCACGGCGCGACCGTCAATGATGTATATATTGGCAACGGCGTATCTGAGCTTATCACAATGGCTATGCAAGCATTACTCAATGATGGCGATGAAGTACTCGTGCCGATGCCTGATTATCCGCTTTGGACTGCTGCGGTAACACTTTCTGGCGGTAAAGCTGTTCATTACCTTTGTGATGAAGAAGCAAATTGGTTTCCCGCTATTGATGATATTAAAGCCAAGGTGAATGCGAAGACTAAAGCGATTGTCATCATCAACCCGAACAACCCAACTGGCGCGGTGTACAGCAAAGAATTATTACAAGAAATTGTAGAAATCGCTCGCCAAAATAATTTGATTATCTTCGCTGACGAAATCTACGACAAAATTTTATATGATGGCGCAGTACATCATCATATTGCCGCACTTGCTCCTGATTTATTAACCGTTACTCTGAATGGTTTATCAAAAGCTTATCGAGTTGCAGGCTTCCGCCAAGGCTGGATGATTTTGAACGGACCAAAACATAATGCGAAAGGTTATATTGAAGGCTTGGATATGCTGGCATCAATGCGTTTATGCGCTAACGTACCAATGCAACATGCAATTCAAACCGCACTTGGTGGCTATCAAAGTATTAATGAATTTATTTTACCGGGCGGCAGATTACTTGAGCAACGTAATAAAGCCTACGATCTCATCACTCAAATTCCAGGCATTACTTGCGTGAAACCAATGGGGGCGATGTATATGTTCCCGAAAATTGATGTGAAAAAATTCAATATTCATAGTGATGAAAAAATGGTGCTAGATTTGCTCCGCCAAGAAAAAGTACTACTTGTGCACGGTAAAGGATTTAATTGGCATTCACCTGATCACTTCCGTGTTGTGACCCTTCCTTATGTGAATCAACTTGAAGAAGCCATTATAAAATTAGGAAGATTTTTGGAAAGTTATCATCAGTAATGATGGTGTTGAACGGGATTTAAAAAGGGGGAGGACTAGAATCATTCCCCTTTTTATATTATAAGTCGTTGAGATATTCGGTACCTAAATTCCTCATTTGACGCAATATCCATGCTTGTTTTTTACGTATTAAAGCACTTGGTTTATTCGCATTATAAATAATCGGATTGGGTAAAATAGCTGCAAGAAGTGCAGCTTCATTTGAGGTTAAATTTTTTGCTGCCTTTTTGAAATAATAGTGACTTGCCGCTTCAATACCGAATATTCCATTACCAAACTCAGCAATATTTAAATAGACTTCTAAAATTCTTTTTTTAGACCAAGTGATTTCGAGTAGTAGGGTCGCAGGGACTTCTAATCCTTTACGTAACCAATTTTGTCCATGCCAAAGAATGAGGTTTTTTGCAGTTTGCTGAGAGATTGTAGAGGCACCACGAACCCTTTTGGGAGATTTTTCGTTGTATTTTATGGCTTGTTGAATCGCCTCAAAATCAAAACCAAAGTGATCAGGAAAGCGTTGATCTTCAGATGCAATAACAGCGAGTTGAGCAGAGGGGGATATGTTTTCTAAATTCACCCAATCATATTGCATTTTATAACGAAAATCACCTTGTAGAATATGCCCAATTTTTTGTTGTACCATATAGGCTGAAAAGGGGATCGGCAGAAAACGAAAAATGAATAAAAAAATAAAAATGGTGAGGAAAAATAGAAAGGCAACGCGTTGCCAATTTTTTTGCCACCATTGGGGAAGAGATAAGTTAGACAGTGCGGTAAAAATCCGTTTACTTTTTTTCAATGTTATCAAGATGTTCTTTCACCCATTTCATAAAATCTGAATCCATTATTTTTATCATATTAGAACCACGTGTAATAGTGGCGGCACTTGTATTCAAATTTTGTTGAATTTCACGTTGAGAAAGATTTTTATCCAATAATTGTGAAACAATTTGTAGGCGTAATCCCACTGCGTCGCGTTCGTCAGCAGTTAATAACAAGGTTAGCAATTCTTGAGCTTTGTTTTCTTTAAAAGCAGTCTGTAGCATGGACAAAAATGCATTCCATTGTTCTAAATTGCGACTAATATACATGTTATCACCTTATACTATTAAACTAGTGCGTTTAGTATAGCCGATCCCATTCTTCTTGGCTAAACATTTGTGGATTTTCTTTTTGTTGTAAAATTTGATAGTAAAAATCATAGACAATAGTATTTTGAACATAATCACGAGTTTCATAAAACGGAATTGATGTGACAAATTCATCTAATGTTAGCTTATTATTGGCACGGTAGAGCCATTGATTTACTCGATTTGTACCTGCATTGTAAGATGCGGCAATTAATATTCTATTATTTGGATATAGGTTATTAAGGTCATTCAAATGTGCCGTGCCGAGCAAAATATTATTTAATGGCTTAAATAAATCTTGTTCATTTAAATATGGAATTTGATTATTTTCAGCAGTTAATTTAGCGGTTGTTGGTAAAAGTTGCATGAGTCCTTTGGCATTTGCTGATGATAGAGCCATTGGATTCCAAGCGCTTTCCTGACGAGCAATTGCCATAGAAAAGGTTTTACTGATGTTTAAGTTCTTTAACGCAATATCAAAATAATCAGAATAAGCATTCGGCAGACGCAAATTAAGATAATCCCAAGCTTTGGCGACAATGGTACTATCAACTGACAATTCATACCATTGTTGTTCTTGTGCATATTTTGCAAGTTTTAGCTGTGTATTGAAATCAGTATTATCTAATAATACTCGCCAACGTTGTTTGGCTAATCCGTATCGCCCCAGCTCACGTAATTCAGAAATTATATTAAATGCGCTCTCAAATGATTTTTGTTCTTCTATGCTAAGATTAGGTGAGTGAGGGATGTCAATTTTATAAATTTTTTTTAATTGAGCTGCCGCCAACATAGGATAAAAACCACGTTCTTGAGAAAGAGCGGTAAGTTTTTCTGTTATATTTTGTTTATCATTTTTGGCTATCCAGTAACGCCATTCTTGTTTTTCTTTTGCTGTATCAGAAAGCAAAGAAAGCCAGGGGGTGAGGTCATTTTTTTGCCAGATAGCCATTCGTAAACGACGTTCAGTAAGATTATCGGTTTTTAATTGAGTTATTTGTGTATCCCGCCATGCTTGGAAATCAGTATTTTCATTATCAAAAAAACGTGTCAAAAATGCGATTTTCCATTGTTTTAGCTCATCTTCTGAAAGTCGCCAAATTTCAGCCCATTGTTGATAAGGTACAAAACTTGGGTTCTGTATTTTTTCTGGACGTGTTTTTAGATACCGAGGGAAGGCCTCAAGTAAAACATCTTTTTTTAAGGTAGAGGGAGCGCTATTTTCTATAATTTCAGGTAACTTAGCTGGATCCTCTATTTGAACCACTTTATCCTGTAAATCTTTATCTTGTATAGTTTTATCTGAAATATCTTTGGAATCACTGATAAGATTTTTCAATTTTTGTTTTAACTCTTTCAATGATTTGGTTATAAATAGGGGATTTTGAGCGATAAGTTTGTCGAGTTCATTGTTTGCCAGAGATATATTTTTTTCATCATTAGATTTCAAAAATCGAATTTTTGTTTCCCAAAAACGTAAAATGAGATCCATTTGTAAAGGATACTCAGGGATTGATCTAATTAAATTCTTCGTAAGCTCTTGGGTGTTTTCAGAAAATTGTTGATTTCTAACCGCACTTTTTAATAGGTTTTCAATTTGTAAGAAAGTCTCACGTTGCGCTAAGTGAGTCAAATACGATTGGTGCTGTGTTTGTTTCCAAATTTGTTTTTCTTGTTCTAGATTAATAACGGAGGGATTATTGGTTATAGTAGGCTCTTCAGCCAATGTGGAAAGTATAGTAAAAACAGTGAGGAAAATAAGAACTTGTTTTTTCATAGAATGAAACGTTTTTTATTCATGGAATCGTATATGAGTGTGTGAAATATACTGATTTCACACACATTTTTATTTTTGGATAAGCCTTTCGAATTCACATATCTAGAAATGCTAAAACACTTTTTTGAATGGTTTTATAATTACTTCACCGTATACGCCTGCTTCCACATAAGGATCTTGCGCAGCCCAATTTTTGGCTGCTTGCAGGTTTTCAAATTGTGCAATGACTGTTGAACCTGTAAAACCTGCTTCACCAGGATTTTCATCATCAATTGCTGGATTTGGGCCAGCAATGAGCAGACGATTTTCTTTTTGAAGTTGTTTTAAGCGGGCTAAATGTTGCTCACGCACAGCAAGACGTTTTTCTAACGTATTTGGAATATCTTGAGCAAAAATAACGTAGTACATAATGGCTCCTTTTATTGATTAGTTTGTTCAGATTCAAGTTCTGCAATCAAAGCGAGTGCTTTTTCTAATTCATGATTATTTTCACGCGGAATTGTACGTGATTTACCATTGCTATCGACAGCAACAAAAGTAAATACTGCATCTGTCACGCAATAGCGTTCACCAATAGGTTCACTAGCAACTTTTTTTACCCAAACTTCTACTTTTATTTTAATGGATGAACGGCCTACTTTTAGACATTGCCCGTAACAACAAACGACATCTCCAACTGAAATAGGTTTGATGAAATTCATACTTTCAACAGCAACGGTTACGACTCGACCATGAGCTATTTCTTTAGCTAAAATGGCTCCCCCCATATCCATTTGAGACATAATCCAACCGCCGAATATATCACCATTGGCGTTAGTGTTTGATGGCATTGCAAGTGTTCTTAATAAGAGAACACCTTTTGACTGTCGACCGTTTTTATCAATAAGAAAATTAGAAGACATTATTTTTCTCCGTCTTTTGAATGCGTTTTATCTTTGGGTAAATAGCGATAAATATA
This sequence comes from Haemophilus sp. SZY H8, assembly GCF_018829755.1. Taxonomy (NCBI): domain Bacteria; kingdom Pseudomonadati; phylum Pseudomonadota; class Gammaproteobacteria; order Pasteurellales; family Pasteurellaceae; genus Haemophilus; species Haemophilus sp. SZY H8. The sequence continues at coordinate 102,727 of NZ_JAHKJY010000002.1, read as the reverse complement.
TGCACCTGAAATAAGAGTCGCAATCACAGTCATTCCAAGAATACCAAAAGATTTGAAATCTACCCATGCCTCTTCTGACATATTATGGCTAATATAAATATTTACCAACATACAAATAATAAAAAATAGTGCCCAGCCGAGATTTAGAGTATTCCATACTTTATCTGGTAATTGCACTTCTTTTCCTAGTAACTTTTTCACTAAGGGTATTTTAAATTGGAATTGTGCAATTAATAAAATAATAGCAAATAATGCATTAATAATTGTTACTTTCCATTGAAGATAGCGAATTTCATTGAAATATGCTGTTAATAAACCGAAGAAAATAACTGAACCAGCCATGATTTTTTGTTGTTTTTCAATTTTGCTATATTTCCATTTCAAAACAATTAGCTGAATAATGGTTGCGATCACAAGCACGATAGCTGCATCGCGTACGCCGGCAAGTTTGTATGTAACAAAAAATAGTACTAAAGGGATAAATTCAAGTAGTTGTTTCATATTTATTCTTCCTTTATAAATAAACTATAAAAGCGATAAGTTATTACTAACATAAAAATATTTAATACGGCGCTAAGGATGCCGATTACCATATCAAATAGTACATTATTTGAAAATGTAGTAAGTTGGAAAACTAAGATAGGAGCTAGGAAATAAACTAATAGTGTATAAATAAATAATACATTCTTACGAGAACTTCCTTTAATCCAAATTTTTTGGATTGTTTGTTTTATATCATCTTGGGTTGAAAGGTAGTGTACTGCAGTTAAATTTAAGCGTACAAAGAACCATATTCCCACGAGCATTGCGATAAGTGATATTATTGATGGAGAGGATTTTGTTAATAATGCAGCGAATGCCTCACTTAATCCAAGTAGCATTGGGGCTGTCATGAGTAAATTAAGTACAATAACACCAAGAAAACGACGTAATGTGAGAGTAAACGCTTTAGTTAAAGTTTGGTAGTTTTGCTGGCTAATACTATGGATTGAAATGAGTCCCCATGTAGAGATAAAACTTGTTAAAAGTTGTGTGATAGCAATAGAAAAGGCTATGTTTTCAATATTTATATCGACTAGTTCACTTAAATTACTGTGGGATTCATTATTGAGTGGGGAGCTTAATAGTGCCCCTACATTTTGTGCAATAAATAAAATTAAGACAAATTGAAACATGACTTTTTGTTGGTTTCTAAAAAAATTCCAACTATCTTGTAATATGTGGGTAAAGTTGATTTGCATGGGGTGTTCTCTATAAAAATATGTGGTGATTATACAGGGTTTGTTTGGGATTGTCTTAAATTGTAAAAATTACCATATTCGTTTATCTTAAACTATAATCAAGCTTACAGGCGAAAAGATGGCTTACGAAATGTAAAAATCCCTAAGCCTTTCGACTTAGGGATTCTTCAATTCTGATGGCGGAGGAATAGGGATTCGAACCCTAGGAGGGCGTAAACCCTCGCCGGTTTTCAAGACCGGTGCCTTCAACCACTCGACCATTCCTCCGTGATTGATGGGCGTAGTATAATGAATATTTTATTGATGTAAACAGAAATCTCATGATTTAAGTTTAGGTGATGATAATTTATTCATTTTGATGAAATTAATTCTATCAATACCATTGACTTTTTTACCCCTAACCCTTACTTTACAGGAGACTTTTTACTTATTTTACAAGGAGCTTTTATGCAATCACGTCTTATTGTGGATGCTCAGCAGGAATCGCTACTCAGCACACATAAAGTGTTGCGTAACACGTATTTTTTATTGGGATTAACCATGGCATTTTCAGCGGTTGTTGCGTTTATTTCAATGAGTCTAAATCTGCCATATCCAAATATTATTGTGTTACTAGTTGGTTTTTATGGCTTACTTTTCTTAACAAATAAATTAGCTGATCGTCCTGCTGGTATTTTGGCGGCCTTTGCTTTCACCGGATTTATGGGATACACCATCGGGCCAATTTTAAATATGTATGTGGCACGTGGAATGGAAGATTTGATTATGCTTGCATTCGCAGGAACTGCAATTGTGTTCTTCGCATGTTCAGCCTATGTGTTAACCACGAAAAAAGATATGTCATTCTTATCAAGCGCAATGTTCGCATTATTTATTGTGCTATTACTTGGTATGGTGGCAAGTTTCTTCTTCCAAATTCCTGCGTTATCAGTCGCAATTAGTGCATTATTTGTTGTGTTCTCTACAATGACTATTTTGTATGAAACCAGTAATATCATTCACGGTGGTGAAACGAATTATATTCGAGCAACCGTGAATATTTATGTTTCAATCTACAATTTATTCTTGAGTTTATTAAGATTACTTTCTATCTTCTCAAGCGATGAATAATGATTGAATTTTGACATTGTGACCCCACTTTTCAGTGGGGTTATTTTTTGGAATAGGCAATGGAAAAACAAATTTTTGAACACGCAGTCAACGTTGAGGAAGAACAATATCAGCCTAAGCAAGAGTTTCATCATGTAGAAACAAAGCTGGATGAACCCTTGGAAGGGGAATTACTTGATGCTCAACTTGAACAGGCATTGAAACCAAAATCAGGTTTTGGAAAAACGGTATTAAAATTTACCGCACTTTTATTTGGTGTGGCGACGGTTGCGCAATCCGTGCAGTGGATGTGGGATAGCTATCAACAACATCAATGGATTTATCTTGCTTTTGCTTTAGTCAGTTTAATTGTCATTTTATTGGGGATTAAAGAGATTATTGGCGAGTGGCGACGTTTAGTTCGTTTAAAAAAACGTGAGCAATTGCAACAACAAAGTCAGCAGATTTGGTTAGAAAGTGCGGTAAAAAATGGCGATGTTTTTTCTGTTCAGAGCGCAGAAAAAAGCAAAGTTCTTTGCTTAGATATTGCAAAATTGCTACGTTTGGAAAATGATTCTCCCGAGGTAATTCAATGGCAACATCAATTAAATGAAACTTATTCAGCGCAAGAAATTGCTCATTTATTCAGTCGTAATGTTTTGTCTACTTTTGATGCACAAGCTAAAAAATTGATTAGTAAAATGGCCGCTGAATCAGCTGTGATTGTCGCGATTAGTCCAATTGCTATGGTGGATATGGTTTTTATTGCGTGGAGAAATCTTAGATTAATGAATAAGATTGCTGAAATTTATGGGATTGAATTAGGGTATTTTTCGCGTATTCGATTGTTAAGAATGGTATTGGTCAATATCGCTTTTGCTGGAGCAACCGAAGTAGCACAAGATATTGGAATGGATTGGCTTTCTCAAGATGTAACAGCAAAGCTTTCTGCGCGTATAGCTCAAGGGATCGGTGTGGGATTGCTCACTGCTAGATTAGGCGTGAAAGCAATGGAGCTTTGTCGCCCGTTAGCATTTCAATTAAATGAAAAACCAAAGCTCTCACATATTCAACAGGAATTACTTAGCTCGGTGAAAGATATTGTTCTCGGTAAAAATAAGATTTACAAAAAGGAGCAAGTCTGATGAAAATCGAGGTTGTTTATCAACATAGCGATTTTATTATTATCAACAAGCCTGAAGGCATTAGTGTTCATAAAGATCAAGAAGAACAAGGCTTAACAGAACTTGTTGCAAAACAACTGAATGTGCCTCAAGTATGGTTAGTTCATCGCTTGGATAAAGTGACGTCGGGGCTATTAATTTTGGCGCTGAATGCTGAAAGTGCGGCTGAATTTTCACGACTTTTTTCTGAACATAAAATTCATAAAACGTATCTGGCATTAAGTAACCAAAAGCCTAAAAAGAAACAAGGTTTGATTATCGGGGATATGAAGAAAGCCCGAGATGGCGCCTGGAAACTTTGCCAAACAAAAGACAATCCCGCAATTACGCGTTTTGAAAGTGTAAGCTGTGAGCCTAATTTACGTTTATTTATTTTAAAACCACAAACTGGGAAAACGCATCAATTACGTGTTGCGATGAAAAGTTTAGGTAGTCCGATTTTAGGTGATAGGCTTTATGGTAAAAATACTGAAAAAATTGACCGCACTTATTTGCATGCTGCCCAATTGGAATTTGATTATTTGAATGATTTTATTTCGGTAACTTGTTTACCCTCTCAAGGTCAATTTTGGATTAAATCCAGTGTGTTTGAGCAAATTAAGGCTTATCTGGCAAAGCCGTTTTTATCAAAATAGAAATCTCTGTATAATAAAGACAATTTTACTCTTTAATAGGAACAAAAATGAAATTTATCTCTTTTAATATAAATGGTTTACGTGCTCGCCCACATCAACTTGAAGCCATTATTGAAAGATATCAGCCAGATGTAATCGGCTTGCAAGAAATTAAAGTTGCTGACGAGGCTTTTCCTTATGAAATTACAGAAAACTTAGGTTATCACGTATTTCATCATGGTCAGAAAGGTCACTATGGCGTAGCATTATTGACTAAACAAGAACCTAAAGCGGTTCGTCGTGGTTTTCCAACAGACAATGAAGATGCGCAGAAACGCATTATTATGGCTGATCTTGAAACTGATTTTGGTTTGTTGACCGTAATTAATGGCTATTTTCCTCAAGGGGAAAGCCGTGCGCACGAGACTAAATTTCCAGCTAAAGAGAAATTTTATGCAGATCTTCAACAATATTTAGAAAAAGAACACGACAAATCGAATCCTATTTTAATTATGGGGGATATGAATATTAGCCCAAGTGATTTAGATATTGGTATCGGAGATGAAAATCGTAAACGTTGGTTACGCACGGGTAAATGCTCTTTCTTACCTGAAGAACGAGCGTGGTATCAACGTTTGTACGATTACGGATTAGAAGATAGTTTCCGTAAGCTGAACCCAACAACAAATGATAAATTCTCGTGGTTTGATTACCGTTCTAAAGGTTTTGATGATAATCGAGGTTTACGAATTGATCATATTTTAGTAAGTCAAAAATTGGCTGAACGCTGTGTCGATGTGGGCATTGCATTGGATATTCGAGCTATGGAAAAACCTTCTGATCACGCACCGATTTGGGCTGAATTTAAATAGGAAAGCGAAATGGATATGGCAAATTGGCAGAATTATCGTTCTACCGTGAATGGTATGCCTGCCGTGTTTACCGCAAATATTGAAGATGTTGAAAAATATCACGGCAAAGATCTCGATAAAATAGTGCAATTCACTATCGCTTATAAGGCAGATGATGAAACCGGTTTGCCCTCAGAAGTTGAATACGATAAGTTAATTAATCGTGTATTTAAAATTCTGGCGCAATTAACCGCACTTCCGAATGTATTTTTTGCCGGACATTTTATTTGTAATGCCCAAGCTAAAATGCATTTTTATTGTGAGTATGAAAATCTTGTAGTAGAAACCTTACAACAAATTGATTTTGTTAAAGATATTAATGTACAAAAGGATTTAAGTTGGGATACTTATTTTGACTTTTTGCTTGCTTCTCCATTAGAGATTAAATTAAATGCAACGGAAGAGTTACTTGATTTACTGAAAAATAAAGGTCGTGATTTAAGTGATACGTATCTAGTGGAGCATAGTTTTCATTTTGATGAAGAAGAGAAAATGTTCCCTTTTATGGATGAGCTTAGTTTAGGGGATTATTCTTTCACGACATTACAATATTCTGCGCAAGCGATTCAGTTTAATGAAGATGATGAGCCTTATTTCTTGGTGAAATTAGAGCAAGAAATTTCATTAGATAATGGTGAAATTTTTGAACAAGTAGAACGTTTTGAAAAACTTGCTGGTCAATTTTCGGGAGAGTATATTGGCTGGGAATGTGATTCTTTAATGGATGCGAACAAGCAGTTGAATTAGTTTTTTAGATACTCGTAAGTCATAAAAAAAGAGAGATATTTATCTCTCTTTTTTAATGTAATTTAACTTTTCGGCGCATTTTACGCATTAATAAAAATACCCATGGCCATAGTATTCCCGATGCTAAAGCCCCAAAGATTTCTTGCCAGTTAAAAAATGCGGTATGTAGGGAGAATTCGACTAAGAAAATAGCTAATCTGACAATAAACACAAACGCAATCACTAAAAGACTTTGAAACCAAAGCGATAAATTTCTCAGTACGAGATAGTTTTTTGCAACAAAATAAATTGTCACAGAAAGGACTAGGGCATGAATACCTAATGTGGAACCTAGAATTAAATCCCATACAAGTCCTAATAAAAATGCCCATCCAATACTGACTTTATTTGGAATAGCTAGAACCCAGTAAAGTAAAACGAGAACTAACCAAGCAGGCTTAAATGCTTGAAAACCAAGTGGCCAGGGTGCGAGTTCTAGCACTAATGACACCACAAAGAAACTAAAAATAGTGAGCCATTGTAAAATAAAGCGAGTTTGCATTAGTCTTCTTCCCTATGTTCTTGTTGTTCTGACGGTACAGCTTCTTCATTTTGCGGTACATCGGTTGGAATTTCAGGTTCAACCGTTGATTTATCCTTATTTTCCTGAAGATTATCGTCTGTTAACGGGGCTTTTTTTACTTTGTAATCAGCTTCATTCGCTTGGCTTTCTAAACGTTTTTGCACTAAATTACGCACTTCTTCTGGAGACATAGATTTTACTTTAGACATATCTAAATTGCTTGGCCAAAGCAGTAGTACATAGCGCAAGCGTTCAAGGGCGGCGAGAGGTTTAGCTTTGACTGTCGCAAAGTAATTGGAACCATCGCGTGAAACGCTTTGTACAACCGCTACTGGATAGCCTTCAAGGAAACGACCACCAAGACCAGACGTTACAAGTAAGTCGCCTTTTTCAATATCCACAGAACGAGGTACATTATCAAGAGTTAGCTCATCGGTATGCCCTGTACCACTCGCAATGACACGAACATCGTTACGTAGAACTTGTACTGGAATAGAATGAGTGACATCAGTTAAGAGTAGTACTCGGCTGGTGTTCTCGCCCACCGAAATAATTTGACCAATAACGCCTTTTTCATCAATTACAGGCTGACCTACATAAGCACCGTCTTTTTCGCCTTGGTTAATAACAATTTGTTGACGATAAATATCTGTTTCTGCAGTTAAAATTTCAGCAATCTTTTTGTATTCATCGGTGCGTAAAGGGGAATTTAATAATAAACGTAAACGCTGATTCTCGACTTTGAGTTGATCTAGTAAGAGTAAATCGGCATTTTTTTCACGCAATTGTTCGCGTAATACTTTATTTTCGATTTGTAATTTATTGGTATCCACTAAATTATCTGATACCCCATCTAATACTGTACGAGGGCTATTGGCAAGATAATAGAGTCCACCCACTGCAGTTTCCATGGCACTACGAGCTTTAGTCATTGAATTAGTTTGACCATCAGCCAAGATTAAAGAAAGGGAAGCGGCTACAGCTAATAATAATCGAATGCCAAGCGGGGGGGCTTTACCGAAAATAGGCTTCATTAAGCGTCCTACGTTGAGATAAAAAGATTAAAAGGAAAAGTGCGGTCATTTTTAACCGCACTTTTTATTTTTGTTCTAAATTAAATTTCGTCACTAAAAATGTCGCCACCGTGCATATCGATCATTTCTAATGCCTCACCACCACCGCGAGCAACACAGGTTAATGGATCTTCAGCAATGATAACAGGTACTCCCGATTCTTTAGAAAGGAGAATATCGATATTGCGCAATAGTGCACCACCACCAGTTAACACCATACCTCGCTCAAAAATGTCTGCCGCGTGTTCTGGTTGACATTCTTCAAGTGCGGTTCGAACGGCTGCAACAATACCATTTAATGGCTGTTGAATAGCTTCTAACACATCACGTGAGGTTAAGGTGAATGAACGAGGCGCACCTTCAGCAAGGTTATGACCATGCACTTCCATTTCTTTAATTTCATCACCTTCTTGAATGTAGGCTGTACCGATTTCTTGTTTAATGCGTTCAGCAGTAGGTTCACCAATAACAGAACCAAAAGTGCGGCGAACATAAGAAATGATCGCTTCATCAAAACGGTCACCACCGATACGAACTGAAGAAGAATATACGATGCCGTTTAAGGAAATAACAGCGACTTCAGTTGTACCACCACCGATATCAATTACCATAGAACCAACTGCAGTAGAAACAGGTAATTTAGCGCCGATTGCGGCTGCCATTGGTTCTTCAATTAAATATACTTCACGCGCACCAGCACCGATTGCGGATTCTTTAATTGCACGACGTTCTACTTGTGTTGCACCAGCAGGCACACAGACAAGTACACGAGGGCTTGGGCGCATAAAATTACCGCTGTGAACTTGTTTGATAAAGTATTGCAACATTTTTTCTGTAACAAAGAAATCTGCGATTACGCCATCTTTCATTGGGCGAATAGCAGCGATACTTTTTGGTGTACGCCCAAGCATTAATTTTGCTTCTTTACCTACAGCCGCGATGTTTTTTAGTGAACCAACACGGTCTTGTCGAATTGCAACAACCGAAGGCTCATCTAAGACAATACCTTGACCTTTTACATAAATTAATGTGTTTGCAGTACCTAAGTCGATAGAAAGATCGTTTGAAAAAAGTCCACGAATTTTTTTAAATAACATAATTATCCTATTCAAAAATCAGAGTTAATTTTGCTTAGCTGAAAAAGTGAAATTATTTCATCGCTAAGCACGCAAAAATTGTGCTAAATGTATCAAAAAATGTGTTGAAATTACAGTTGTTTTTCGTGTTTTTTACATTAGCTGCCATTGGCCTTTATTTTGCAGAATCAGTTGTTGCTGATGTAACGCTTTCAGTGTTGAACGGTGGCCAACACTGATTAGCGTGGTTTTTGGTAGCTCTTGTTTTAATAGTTGATACATCGCAAATTCTAAACCTTCATCCATGCTTGCGGTGGCTTCATCTAAGAAGGCGACAGCAGGTTTGTGTAGAATCAAACGCGCAAATGCTAAACGCTGTTGCTCACCAAGCGAAAGAATACGCGTCCAGTCTTGTTCTTTTTCTAATTGTTCAGCCAGATGTCCTAGTTGCACTTTATTTAATATTTCTATCGCTTGTGTATGTGAAATATTGTCTGGCTTATTGGGATAAGTTAATGCTGAAATCAAATTTCCTTGTGGCACATAGGGTTTTTGCGATAAGAAAAGTTGACTGTTTGTTGGGCAACTCACTTCACCTTCTGCGTAGCTCCAGAGTCCAGCGATTGTTCGTAAAAGTGTCGTTTTTCCTGCACCAGATTTTCCTTGAATGAGTAAACTACTTCCTTGCGGTAGCGTAATGTTGAGATTTTCTACCAGTGTGTGACCTAATGGATTTTTAACACTTAAGTTTTTGAAAATCACATCTGTAGGGTGATTGTGTATTTGTGTTTGCGATTCATGATTAACCATTTCAATGGCATAGCTGAAACCAGTTAAACGATCGAGTGTCGCTTTATACCCAGCAAAACTATCGTAAGTATTACGGAAAAATGAAAGATTGCTGTGCAATTTTCCAAATACTTGTAAAGTTTGCATTAAATCACCGAGTTTTATTTGTTTTTCAAAGTAACGTCCAACTTGAATTAACAACGGAAAAACAACAGAAACTTGACTTACAACTAAGTTAAATCCTGAAAATTTTAGTGTTCTAAATACGATTACCCACATGTTATGGATGACAGAATTGAATTGTTGATAAAGCTGATTTTTTTCTACCTTTTCACCTGCATAAAAAGCAATGCTTTCGGCATATTCTTTTATGCGAATTAAAGAATAACGATAGTTTGCGTTTAAGCGTTCATTAATAAAATTCAAAGAGATTAATGGACGACCGAGCCAAAATGCAATGAGGCTAGTGAAAATGACATAGCCAAACACTAAGAACACCATCATATGTGGAATTTCCACGCCAAGTACCATCATTGGACCCGCTAATCCCCATAACAAAATCGTGTAAGAGATCATCGAGGTGACCGCATCAATGACTCCAGTGCTTAAAGAAAGCGTGGTTTTTACATAAGATTGGACATCTTGTTGAATACGTTGATCGGGGTTATCTAGGTTTTCTGATAAATACTGTGTTTTGTAATAGGCTCGGTGTGCCATCCATTTATCAACAAGCTGTTCGTTAAGCCACTCAATCCAGTTGATGACGAAACGTTGCTCTAAATAATAGCTTACTAATGCCGCAGAAACAGAACTTGCGGCAATGACGCAGAACAAGCCCATTTGTTGCCAAAATACATGTTCATTAAATTCTTGCAATGATGTGTACATATTTTTGTACCACTCAGAATGTACAAGGCTGATACGCACACTGAGTAATGTCATCGCAACAATAAGCAGAAAGAATAGGATAGGTTTTATGCTGCGTTTAGGTGAAAGATAGCCACCTGCAAACATCCAAAATTGTTTTCCCCATTGGGTAAAACGTACCAAAAGAAAAATGCCAAAACTAAAGACGACTGAGGTGATAGCTAGCGTTTGTAAAATCCAAATAAGAGAAGTAATGGCTTCTTGGCCGTAATCCATAAATATTCCATCCGAGATAAAAGTGCGGTGAAAAATAACCGCACTTTTTGTAAAAGGGGCAAAACTTTCGGTATTGTAGAGTCTATGCTTAATTTCGCAAGAAAAAATGTGACGAACGTAGCATTTTTTGAGTTTGGTTGAGGTTTTCAAAAAACAACTTGGATACAATCCAAAAGAGTTAAATTCCATTTTTAAGGGGTCAATATGAGTGATATTGCAATCACGATTAGTCTTCTTGCCCTCGTTGCCGTAATCGGTTTATGGATCGGGCATTGGAAGATCCGTGGGGTTGGGCTTGGCATCGGTGGTGTGCTGTTTGGCGGCATCATTGTGGCTCATTTCACCAATCAATATGGCTTGCAACTAGATGCGCGTACGCTGCATTTTGTGCAGGAATTTGGTCTGATTCTGTTCGTTTATACGATTGGGATCCAAGTTGGGCCTGGTTTTTTTGCATCTTTAAGAAAATCAGGTTTAAAACTGAATGCGTTTGCTATTTTAATCGTTGTTCTGGGTTCTGTTGCTGCGGTGATTGTGCATAAGGTTGCGGATGTTCCGTTAGATATTGCACTTGGTATTTATGCTGGGGCGGTAACTAACACGCCAGCCCTTGGTGCCGGTCAGCAAATTTTGACTGAACTTGGCGTGCAACAAACTACAGTGACAATGGGGATGTCTTATGCGATGGCTTATCCATTCGGGATTTGTGGTATTTTGCTTGCAATGTGGTTAATCCGCTTATTTTTTAAAGTTAAAGTGGACGATGAAGCGGCACGTTTTAATGTGGAGAGCGGTCAAGAAAAAGAAAGTTTACATAATATTTCTTTAAAAGTGACGAACCAAAATCTAGATGGTCTTACGTTAATTCAAATTCCAGGATTTAGTGATGAAGAAGTCGTATGTTCACGTTTAAAACGCGATGATATGGAAATCGTTCCAAAGGCTAGCACAGAAATTTGTACTAATGATATTTTGCAATTAGTGGGCGATGATGCTGCTCTTTCAAAAATGCGCTTGATTATTGGTCATGAGGTAGATGCGCCAACATTCTCTTATAGTGGAGAGATTCGTGCCGAACGCGTAGTGGTTACTAATGAAAAAGTCTTAGGTAAAAAGATCCGCACTTTGGGTATTCATCAAAAATATGGTGTGGTGATCTCTCGCTTGAATCGTGCTGGTATTGAATTAGTGCCAACAGCGAATACAACTTTACAATTTGGTGATGTACTTCATATGGTAGGGCATACCGATGTGCTAAACAAAGCTATTTCCGTAATTGGTAATGCACAACAAAAATTGCTTCAAGTGCAAATGTTACCTGTTTTCATCGGTATTGGCTTAGGGGTGCTCGTTGGCTCGATTCCATTCTATATTCCAGGTTTCCCTGTTGCGTTAAAATTAGGGCTTGCTGGCGGACCATTGGTGGTTGCGTTGATCTTAGCGAGAATTGGTACGATTGGTAAACTTTACTGGTTTATGCCACCTAGCGCTAACTTGGCATTGCGTGAAATAGGGATTGTTCTTTTCTTGGCAGTGGTAGGTTTAAAATCAGGTGGAAGTTTCTTTGACACATTATTGAATGGCTCAGGCCTTGAATGGATGGGATACGGTATTTTTATCACCTTTATTCCATTAATGATTACCGGTATTTTGGCTCGTCTATATGGCAAACTGAATTACCTTACAATCTGTGGTTTACTTGCCGGTTCCATGACAGATCCTCCAGCTTTAGCATTTGCTAATGAAATTAAAGAAGATAACGGTGCAGCAGCACTTTCTTATGCCACTGTGTATCCATTGGTGATGTTCTTGCGGATAATGTCGCCGCAGTTATTAGCTGTGCTATTGTGGGCAGCATAGCCAAAATAAGTTCAATTTATACAAACAAAAGCGCGGTTAATTTCGCGCTTATTTTTTGTGTGGATTTTGCGTGAGAGGGTATTCAATGATAGAATCTCGCACTTTTATTGCGAAGCGAGAACAAAATGGCATTAGTTGAATTTTTGATGGAAACCTTAGATGGGTTAAAAGGAACAGATATTGTACATTTTGATGTACGTGGAAAATCATCGATTACGGATAATATGATTATTTGCACGGGTACATCGAGCCGCCAAGTTTCTGCAATGGCAGATAATTTAATTACAGAATGTAAAAAAGCAGGTTTTGAAACTTTTGGTGAAGAAGGTAAAAATACTGCAGATTGGATTGTGGTGGATCTTGGTCAAGCAATCGTACATATCATGCAACGTGACGCGCGTGAAATGTATCAATTAGAGAAACTTTGGGCGTAAATTTTAGTAAAGTGCGGTGAAAAATAACCGCACTTTTTAGATAAGGATGACTTGTGAAACTCACGTTAATTGCTGTCGGAACAAAAATGCCTTCTTGGGTTACAACGGGTTTTGAGGAATATCAACGCCGTTTTCCAAAAGATATGCCTTTTGAACTGATTGAAATCCCAGCAGGCAAGCGTGGAAAAAATGCTGATATTAAACGCATTTTAGAACAAGAAGGCAAAGCGATGTTAGCTGCCTGTGGAAAAGGCAAAGTTGTGACGTTAGATATTCCAGGTAAACCTTGGACCACACCACAGTTAGCCGAGCAATTAGAAGCCTGGAAAAACGATGGCCGTGATGTATGTTTGTTGATTGGGGGGCCAGAGGGACTTTCACCTGAATGTAAAGCCGCTGCAGAGCAAAGCTGGTCGCTTTCACCATTGACATTACCTCATCCGCTTGTTCGTGTTGTGGTGGCTGAAAGTTTGTATCGTGCATGGTCACTCACCACTAATCATCCTTATCACCGAGAATAATAAATCCTCATTTTTAGTCAGATGAATTTAAAAAGATTCTTCAATACTTCAACTCATGAGCCGTTCCGCGATAAAAAAGCGGAGCGTAACCTTTTTGCACGCCGAACTTTAGTGGCTTTTTTCGGGATTTTGCTACTAACAGGGGTGTTATTCACTAATATTTATCAGCTACAGATTGTTAATTTCGATACTTACCAAACGCGTTCTAATGGTAACCGAATTAAATTATTACCTTTACCTCCAACGCGTGGCTTAATCTATGACCGTTACGGTAAATTATTAGCCGAAAATCTTACTTTTTTTGGTTTATACATTGTGCCAGAAAAAACTGAAAATTTAGACCGCACTTTAGATGAATTACGCTACATTGTGGGATTAACGGATAATGACATTGAAAATTTTAAAAAGGAACGTCGCCGCGGAACGCGTTACACGCCTATTTTATTGAAACCGAATTTAACAGAAGAACAAATCGCACGTTTTGCAGTGAGTAGCTATCAATATCCGAGTTTAGATGTACGTCCTTATTTCAAACGCTATTACTTATATGGCGAGATTATGACGCATATTTTAGGTTATGTGGGAAAAATTAATGATAAAGATGTAGATCGCCTGAAAAAAGAGGAAAAATTTGCTAATTACTCGGGAACGAGTGATATGGGAAAATTAGGTATTGAGCGTTATTATGAAGATAGTTTACATGGTGTAACGGGATTTGAAGAGGTTGAAATTAATAACCGAGGAAAGGTAATTCGTAAATTACGAGAACAACCAGCTGTAGCAGGAAAAAGTATTCATCTCACCATTGATTTAGAATTACAACGCTATATTACGGAGCTTTTATCTGGGCAAAAAGGTGCAATTATTGTTCTAGATCCAAAAGATAGTGGCGTGTTAGCAATGGTCTCGACACCGAGTTATGATAATAATCTTTTTGTGGATGGCATTTCATCTGAAGATTATAAACGTTTATTAAATGATCCAGCTCGTCCATTGTATAGCCGGGCTACACAGGGTGTATATCCCCCCGCTTCTACAGTGAAACCTTTTATTTCCGTAGCCGCACAAACTGAAAATGTGATTACGCAAAATACAACCATTTTTGACCCAGGTTATTGGATTTTACCGAATACCTCAAAACGTTTTCGCGATTGGAAAAAATCAGGTCATGGCTATACGGATTTAAATAAGGCGATTACAGAATCATCCGATACTTATTTTTATCAAGTTGCTCATAATATGGGGATAGACCGTCTTTCGGAATGGATGAAACGCTTTGGTTTCGGCATGCCAACAGGCATTGAAATTCAGGAAGAAGCGGCTGCCAATATGCCAAGTCGTGAATGGAAACAAAAACGCTATAAACGTCCTTGGGTATTGGGTGATACGATTTCAGTTGGTATTGGGCAAGGTTATTGGACTGCTACGCCGTTACAAGTAGCAAAAGCAACAGCAATATTAGTCAATAACGGTAAAGTAAATACACCACATTTAATGAAAGCTATTGAAGGTGCGGAATTATCACCTTATAAAGATCCATTGATTTATCCTGATATTAGTGAGCCAAAACAAAATTATTGGGATGCAGCAAAACGTGGAATGTATAATGTTGTTAATTCTGCTGCAGGCACTGGACGAAAGGCATTTGCCGGTGCTAATTATAGAGTTGCGGGTAAGTCTGGTACGGCACAAGTTTTTAGTCTCAAAGAAAATGAAAAATACAATGCGGCTGGATTGAAAAAAGAATTGCACGATCACGCATGGTTTACCGCATATGCACCTTATGAAAACCCTAGATTGGTTGTGACAGTTATTTTAGAGAATGCAGGCGGTGGTTCAAGTAATGCCGCACCGTTAGCGCGTAAAGTGATGGATTACTATTTAAATCAGCGTTTACCACAAGTTGAAAAATATAATGCAAATATTCAGCAAAAAGAAGATTTACCACAAGAGGGCGAGCAGATAAATGGAAGATAAAATCCCTTTCTGGTTGCGTGTATGGCAACGTTTGCATATTGATTTTTGGCTTTTTATTGGCTTAGTTGCAATAACAGCCTATGGCATGCTTGTGCTTTATAGCGCCACTGGTGCGAGTGAAACCATGTTCCAAAACCGTATTATACAGGTGATGCTTGGATTTATGGTCATGCTGATTATTGCGCAATTTCCGCCTAAGTTTTATCAACGTATTGCGCCATATTTATATCTAATTGGATTTGCAATGTTAGTTTTAGTGGATGCGATTGGTACGACAAGTAAAGGAGCTCAACGTTGGCTCGATCTTGGTTTTATTCGTTTCCAACCCTCTGAAATTGTGAAGCTTGCAGTGCCATTAATGGTCGCTGTGTATTTAGGTAATCGTCCACTTCCACCTAAATTAAGTGAAACATTTATTGCGATTGCAATGATTATGATTCCTACTTTACTTGTAGCTATACAACCAGATTTAGGTACATCAATTTTGGTAAGTGCGTCAGGTTTATTTGTAGTATTTTTAGCTGGAATGAGTTGGTGGTTGATTTTAGCTGCAGTGATTGGCTTAGCTGGATTTATTCCGATCATGTGGCTATATCTAATGCACGATTATCAACGCACTCGCGTTCTCACATTATTGGACCCAGAAAAAGACCCTCTCGGTGCTGGCTATCATATTTTACAATCAAAGATTGCGATTGGGTCTGGTGGCCTTTGGGGAAAAGGCTGGATGCAGGGTACGCAATCTCAGCTTGAGTTTTTACCCGAACCTCATACCGATTTTATTTTTGCGGTAATGGGTGAAGAACATGGGATGATCGGTTTCCTCATTTTAATGGTAATCTATATGTTTATTATAGTGCGAGGTTTAATGATTGCTGTAAATGCGCAAACTTCTTTTGGTCGTATTTTAGCGGGCGCAACGACGCTAATTTTCTTTGTATATGTGTTTGTGAATATTGGAATGGTAAGTGGTATTTTGCCTGTGGTAGGTGTTCCCTTGCCATTATTTAGTTATGGCGGGACGTCATATGTCGCTATTATGGCAAGTTTTGGATTGCTTATGTCAATTCACACACATAAGAGCAAATTTATGAAAGGGAACTAATTTCATTTTTGCTTTTCTTATATAAGTATGAAATAAAAGAATGAGAGACGTATGAAATTAAAAATGTTATTAAATTTAACCGCATTTGCATTTTTTGTATTAGTGACGACTTTTCCATCACAAGCGGATCCTCAGAAAATGTATGGTATTCAAGGCGATAAATTATCTATTGCTACGACTGTTCCCGCTCCCAATGCGTATTCTGTGAAAGGAAAAATATATACAACAAAAGATGCTGATGAAGCAAAAAATTACAGTAAAGAGGGTTTAGCTAGTTATTATCATTTAAAGTTTAACGGAAACAAAACTGCAAGCGGAGATATTTATAATTCATCTCTATTTACTGCAGCACATAAAACGCTTCCAATCAATTCTTATGCCTTGGTGACGAATTTACATAATAATCGAAAAGTGATTGTACGTATTAACGATCGAGGACCTTTTAGTGATAAACGTTTAATTGATCTTTCTCATGCGGCGGCTAAGGAATTAGGGTTAATTGCTCGAGGAACAGGACAAGTAAGAATTGAGGCTTTACATGTAGCGAAAAATGGACAATTGTCAGGGGCTGCAACCAAAACTTTAGCAATGCATGCTAAAACAAAAGAGGCTGCAGAACGTTTGGGATTAAATAAAAATATATTAGTCAGCCAGATAGCCGCAAAAAATATCTCTGAAAAAGATAGTTATAGATTAAAAATGCTTGAGCTAACTTCACGTAGTCAGGCTGATAAGTTGATCACACAATTATCTTTGGAAAATGTGAAAACTGAAGTCAATCGTGCTGGAAGTAAATATGAAATTCATATTGGACCTTTTGATAATAAGGAACAACTGACTCAGGTTAGAAGCCAATTACAAAAAATGGTGAGCAATAAGCCATTAATTGTTTATACATATAAAAACTAAGTTATTGTAGGAATGCATTATGTTAACGAAAACAACAAGAATTTTAATTTTATCAGGATTAGTGGCAAGTGTAACTTTTGCTGCTTCTGCAGAAG
The DNA here is from genome assembly GCF_018829755.1 of Haemophilus sp. SZY H8. Lineage (NCBI taxonomy): Bacteria > Pseudomonadati > Pseudomonadota > Gammaproteobacteria > Pasteurellales > Pasteurellaceae > Haemophilus > Haemophilus sp. SZY H8. The sequence continues at coordinate 85,397 of NZ_JAHKJY010000002.1, read as the reverse complement.
ATATGCAATATGGCATAACACCACCACAGATTACAGCGCAAACTTATGTATTGATGGATTACAATTCAGGTGCGATTCTGACCGCACTTAATCCGGATCAGCGTCAATATCCTGCATCATTAACAAAAATGATGACAAGTTATGTGGTAGGGACCGCTTTAAAACAGGGTAAAATTCACAATACCGATATGGTAACTATTGGTCAGAGTGCGTGGGGGCGTAACTTCCCTGACTCATCAAAAATGTTTTTAGATTTAAATACACAGGTATCAGTGGCTGATTTGAATCGTGGAGTGATTGTGGTATCAGGCAATGATGCAACAATAGCATTAGCTGAATATATCTCCGGCAATGTACCGAACTTTGTAGAAACAATGAACAAATATGTTCAACAATTTGGTTTGAAAAATACAAATTTCACCACGCCGCATGGTTTGGATGATCCTAATCAATATTCTTCTGCTCGTGATATGGCGCTTATTGGAGCACATATTATTCGTGATTTACCTGAAGAATATAAAATTTACTCAGAAAAAGATTTTACATTTAATAAAATTAAACAGCCTAACCGTAATGGTTTATTATGGGATAAAACCATCAATGTTGATGGAATGAAAACAGGCCATACTAGCCAAGCCGGATATAACTTAGTTGCTTCAGCGACTACACCAAACAATATGCGTTTAATTTCTGTAGTAATGGGTGTGCCAACTTACAAAGGTCGTGAAGTAGAAAGTAAAAAACTTTTACAATGGGGCTTTGCTAATTTCGAAACATTTAAAACGTTAGAGGCAGGCAAAGAAGTTTTAGAACAACCTGTTTATTACGGTAATAAAGGTAGTGTGAAATTAGGAACCTTACAAGATAGTTTTATCACTGTTCCGAAAGGCAAACAAAATGAGCTTAAAGCTCGATATGAGTTAGAAAGTAAAAACTTACAAGCGCCTTTAGCAAAAGGCCAAGTCGTTGGTAAAGTCATTTATCAATTAGAAGGTAAAGATATTGCTGCGGTAAACTTACAAGTGATGGATGAAGTGGGCGAAGCTGGTATTTTCGGAAAAGCTTGGGATTGGCTCGTGCTCACTGTAAAAGGCTTATTTGCATAAAATATGCCAGAAACTTACCGCACTTTTTTCATTTTTAACTGAGGCATTCATAATGTGTGGGTGGTGTATCATCCACACATCATTTTTATTATTGGGTAATAATATGACAACAGAAAACGATTACGCAAAACTTAAAGAATTAATGGAATTTCCAGCAAAAATGACATTTAAAGTTGCTGGAATTAATCGCGAGGGATTAGCGCAAGATCTAATTCAAGTCGTTCAAAAATACATTAAAGGCGATTATATTCCTAAGGAAAAACGGAGTAGTAAAGGTACCTATAATTCGGTTTCAATCGACATTATTGCTGAAAACTTTGAGCAAGTAGAAACACTTTATAAAGAACTTGCTAAAGTTGAAGGCGTAAAAATGGTTATCTAGTATGAATAATTCCCTTATCGTTCGTCAGTTAGGGTTGCAAGATTATCAAGAAATTTGGCATAAAATGCAGAATTTTACAGATAGCCGCACCGAGGAAACGCAAGACGAAATTTGGTTGGTACAACATCCTCCTGTATTTACCCAAGGGCAAGCAGGTAAACCAGAGCATCTTTTACAACGTAGTGAAATACCTGTAGTGCAATCGGATCGTGGTGGGCAAATAACCTATCATGCACCCGGTCAGCAAGTGATGTATGTGCTCATTGATATTAAGCGTCATGAGAATTTAAATGTACGTCAATTAGTTACCGCACTTGAACAAACGGTGGTAAAAACTTTAGCTGAATATGGTATTGAAAGCTATCCAAAAACTGATGCACCAGGCGTGTATGTGGATGGAAAAAAGATTTGTTCTCTTGGACTGCGTATTCGTCGTGGGTGCTCTTTTCACGGGTTAGCATTGAATATCAATATGGATCTGAATCCATTTCATTATATTAATCCATGTGGCTATGTTGGTCTTGAAATGTGTCAATTAGCGGATTTTGTTAATCAAGATGAAGCTAATTGCGATAAGGTTTCACCAAAATTAATTAAACACTTTGCTGAGCTTTTAGGCTATAATGTAACAAATTTGTAATATTTAATGATCAAAAATGCCCTGTTTGGGCATTTTTATTTAGGAACGCTTATGTCAACGCCTTTCAAAATGGAACGCGGTGTAAAATATCGCGATGCGGCAAAAACGTCGATTATTCCAGTAAAAAATATTGATCCAAACCAAGAGCTATTGAAAAAGCCTGAATGGATGAAAATTAAACTTCCGGCAAATTCACTTAAAATTGAAAGCATCAAAAATGGAATGCGTCGTCATGGTTTGCATTCTGTGTGTGAAGAAGCTTCTTGTCCAAATTTACACGAATGTTTTAATCATGGAACAGCAACTTTTATGATTTTAGGTGCAATTTGTACGCGCCGTTGTCCATTCTGTGATGTCGCGCATGGGAAGCCATTACCACCCGATCCTGAAGAACCACAAAAATTAGCTGAAACAATTCAAGATATGAAACTTAAATATGTGGTGATTACATCGGTGGATCGCGATGATTTGCCTGATCGTGGCGCAGGTCATTTTGCAGAATGTGTAAAAGCTGTGCGCGAACTTAATCCTGACATTAAGATTGAAATTTTAGTGCCCGATTTCCGTGGTCGCATTACACAGGCATTGGAAAAATTAAAAGATAATCCGCCAGATGTTTTTAACCATAATTTAGAAAATGTCCCGCGCCTATATAAAGAGATTCGTCCTGGGGCAGATTACGAATGGTCACTTAAATTATTGCGTGAATTTAAAGAAATGTTCCCGAATATCCCAACTAAATCTGGTTTAATGGTGGGATTAGGTGAAACTAACGAGGAAATTTTAAAAGTCATGCAAGATTTACGTGATAATGGTGTGACAATGCTCACGTTGGGGCAATATCTTCAACCTAGCCGCCATCATTTGCCTGTTGCGCGTTATGTACCGCCAGCTGAATTTGATGAATTCCGTGAAAAAGCCAATGCAATGGGATTTGAACATGCGGCTTGTGGGCCATTTGTTCGTTCTTCTTATCATGCTGATTTACAAGCCAGTGGCGGATTAGTGAAATAATTTAAAACTGCTCTGAATTAAGCCGCACTTTTTGCTTGTCACGAAAGTGCGGTTTATTTTTGATGTTTTTTTTCACCGAATATTTACTAGCCAGAATTATTGCAAGCCTGTAAAATAGCCGACCGCTTTATTCAACTAATTATTTATAACACCTGACGATATTGTAGAAAATGACTCAAAAATTACATATTAAAACTTGGGGCTGCCAGATGAATGAATACGATTCATCTAAAATGGCAGATCTTTTATTAAGTACTCATGGATTAGAACTTACCGAAATTCCTGAAGAAGCAGACGTATTATTATTGAATACCTGTTCTATTCGTGAAAAAGCACAAGAAAAAGTTTTCCACCAACTTGGTCGTTGGAAAGAGTTAAAGAAAAATAATCCAAATTTAGTGATTGGCGTGGGCGGCTGTGTGGCTTCTCAAGAAGGGGAACATATTCGTCATCGTGCGCCTTATGTAGATATTATTTTTGGTCCACAAACTTTGCACCGTCTGCCCGAAATGATTAACCAAATTCGTGGTGGTAAGAGTTCTGTTGTAGATGTAAGTTTCCCTGAAATTGAGAAATTTGACCGCTTACCTGAACCTCGAGCAGAAGGTCCAACGGCATTTGTTTCGATTATGGAAGGCTGTAATAAATACTGTACTTTCTGTGTTGTACCTTATACACGCGGTGAAGAAGTCAGCCGTCCTGTGGATGATGTCTTATTTGAAATTGCGCAACTTGCGGATCAAGGTGTGCGTGAGGTTAACTTACTTGGTCAAAACGTGAATGCTTATCGTGGTCCGACACATGATGGTCAAATTTGTAGCTTTGCTGAGTTGCTTCGTCTCGTGGCCTCTATCGATGGTATTGACCGTTTACGTTTCACAACTAGTCATCCAATAGAATTTACAGATGATATTATTGATGTATATCGTGATACGCCTGAATTGGTGAGTTTTTTACATCTCCCAGTCCAAGCAGGTTCTGACCGTGTATTAACGATGATGAAACGTGGTCATACAGCATTAGAATATAAATCTATTATTCGTAAACTTCGTGCTGTGCGCCCAGATATTCAAATCAGCTCAGACTTTATTGTTGGTTTCCCTGGTGAAACGGCGGAAGATTTTGAGCAAACTATGAATTTGATTGCACAAGTGAACTTTGATATGAGCTTTAGTTTTGTGTACTCAGCCCGACCAGGTACGCCAGCTGCAGATATGCCAGATGATGTGACGGAAGATGAAAAGAAACAGCGCCTTTATGTGTTACAAGAGCGTATTAATCAACAAGCTGCACAGTTTAGCCGTCGTATGCTTGGCACAGAACAACGCGTGTTAGTTGAAGGACCATCGAAGAAAGATATTATGGAATTAACAGGACGTACTGAAACGAATCGTATTGTCAATTTCCAAGGTTCTCCGGAAATGATTGGTAAATTTGTGGATGTGAAAATCACTGATGTTTATACTAATTCTCTACGTGGTGAAGTGGTGCGTACTGAAGATGAAATGGGATTACGTATTGCGCAATCTCCGCAAGAAGTGATGAATCGCACACGTAAAGAAGATGAATTAGGTGTAGGGCGTTATCACGGCTAATTGAAATCTTGAAATATTTAACCGCACTTTGAGAAATTAAAGTGCGGTTATTTTTTGTTGAATATTCAGGGCTTCAATTATTTAGAGAGAAATGTATGACGATATTTTAAATGTGACCCAATAAAAAGAATAAGACTACATAATCCTAACATTGCGCCAATATAGCCAATTTTGTCTAGCCCTATATGGGTTGCCACAAGATTTCCAAATAATGCCCCAGTGCCGATACCTGCATTATAAATACCAGAGTAAATAGCCGTAGCCACATCTGTTGCATCAGGTGCAAGTCTTAATACGCGTATTTGTAAAGCAAGACCAATACAACCAACACCAATTCCCCAAAGAAAAGAAAGAGCAAGCATTGTGATGATATATTCTGTTGAAAGGAGTAATAGTAAGAGAGAAAGGCTTTGCAAAGCCATTGCGACAACAACAAATTTAGTCGGGCCAAAACGGTGTAATCGATTGAATAAAAGGCTAGCTAAAATGCCAGATATACCAAAAATAAGAAGTACAAAAGTTGCAAAATTTGGATCCAAATGGCCTATTTCAATCATAAAAGGCTCAATATAAGTATAAGCCGTAAAATGTGCGGCAACAATCAGCATTGTGGAGATATAAAGCCCAATGAGTAACGGACGCTTAGCGAGTATTGGTAAGCTTGCAATAGAACCTGCGTTTTTACTTGGTAGTTTTGGTAAGAGTTGAATTATTAGTAGCATAATAAAGAATGCTAAAAGCGCAATAATTCCGAAAGTAACACGCCAGCCTACGAGTTGTCCTATAATTCTTCCAATAGGCAACCCTAAAATTGTTGCAAGGGATGTTCCTATAGCAAGCATTCCTAGCGCTTGTGTCTTTTTATCTTTCGGTGCGATTCGCATCACAAGAGAAGCCGTAATAGACCAGAAGACAGAATGGGCAATAGCAATGCAAACTCGAGCAATAAGTAGAATCCAGAAATTCCATGCTATAACAGATAAAATATGCCCTATGATGAAAATAATAAAGAGCTTGGTAAGTAAATTTTTCCGCTCCATTTCACCTGTTAGAAGCATTGCTGGAAGAGATACAATAAGTACTGTCCAGGCATATACAGTCATCATTAGTCCTGTATCGGCAGTTTGCATATCAAAACTGGTTGCTATATCACTTAACATTGCAACAGGGACGAATTCAGTTGTATTAAAAATAAACCCTGCGAATGCCATTAATAGGACTCGCCATAATTGAATTTTTCTTATATTTAGTGATGACATTAATGTAGCTTCTCTTTTATGATGTCTATGAGTTGATGACGAAATTCTTTTGTAAAATTAAATTTATATTGAGGTGAATAACAATCCCCAAAGAATCGGATTGGTAAGATAAGATTTTGATAATTTTTATTTATAGAACGTACTGTAAGATTTATATCACATTGCATTTGATTTAATGAGACAACCCCCGTACCACTTCCCAAAAGTGTGGGGGTTTTTAATTCAAATTTTTCAGCATTTAATTGATCTTTTAACAGTGAGAGTTGTATTTGAAATTGTTCAAACTGTGTATTTAATTCTTTATTCGCTAATAAATCATTGCTGTAATTAATCGGGAAATATTGTGAGACAATATCTAACAAATTTATACCGATAATTTCGCCATTTTTTGCCTGAAAATTGAATTTTCCTTGTGTTATTTCAGAATTTTTAAAACCTAAATTGATTTTAAAATCAGTGTAACCACTCAAGGCTTCAGGAAAGCTCAATAAGCTAAGCAATGGCTTGACAGGAAAATCCTTACCAGAAAAATTGATCATGCTTTGATCACCCACACCCTGATAATTAACTACAGCTAAACAATTATTATCACATTGTGGTTTGATATAGGTAACAAGCCGTTTTAATGGCTTGTTAAAATCACCATGAGCTTCAATATAACCAAGTGATTGATTATTTAATTTGGCATTGACAAACTGAATGATCGATGATTTTTCATTAGAGAGGTCAATATTAGCTTTAGTAAAAGTAAAATCAAAGATTTTATTTTTCCCATAAAATGGTTTTTCTAACTTAATAGATATTTGATTATTACCATTTAAAATTATTTTTTTTGCCAATAATTGCGTTAAAGAAAGCGCTGAAAAATGCATTTTTATATCGGCTAGATTTTGTGCTTTATTGCTTAATTTGAGCTGTTTAAGTTGAAGTGAGGAAAGGTTAATATTACCGTAAAAAAGTGGCAAAAGGTTGAATTGACTTTCGATCTTTTGCACAGAAAATTGTTCAGACTGAACTTTCTCGAGAGAAAGTGCGGGTGGAAATAGAGATAGATTGACTGATTGAACCGTAATATTTTGTTGTGCTAGTTGTTTATCGATGGAATTTTGTACTCGATAAAGTTGGATATACAAAAAAGAAAAGATCGCCAAAGCGACGATCCCTAAGCCAAGCGCGAGCTTTTTCATCGATTATTCCTTGTCTTCGTCAATTCGACTCGCAACCGCACTTTGTTGATTTTTATATTTTGCATCTTTGCGGCTACTGTATGGTCGTTTCGCTTCGCCACTTAATATTTCAAAGCTTAATGCACCAATCACCATGTTTGGACGTAATGCTAATGGTAATTTCCCTGAATTATAAAATTCTAACACGATTCTTCCTTCCCAACCTGGATCAATACGGTGTGCCGTGACGTGTACCATTAAGCCTAAACGCGCTAAAGAAGATCGACCATCTAACCAACCGATAATATTGGCGGGTAATTTCACCGATTCAAGTGTAGTTGCTAATGCTAAAGTACCTGGATGTAAGAAAAATGCTTCGCCTTCAGGCACAATAATTTCATCGCTCATCACCGATTCAAGCTGGGCGGACACTTCTTCTTTCGGGCCACTTAAATCAATGAAAGGCGCAGAATGTTCACGAAATACGCGGAAAGAATTACCTAAGCGAACATCAATCGTCGCGCCGTTGATTTTGTCATTATTTGGACGTGGCGTTAAAGAAATAATGCCATCATCGAGATAGCGTTCAATATCAGTATCGCAAAGACGCATAAGATTTCCTATTTTTGATTCAATAAATGAAGGATTTGAGCTTTTAACATATTGATTGCAATACGGTTTTTACCTCCGCGAGGAATGACAATATCCGCATATTGTTTAGATGGCTCTATAAATTGTAAGAACATTGGGCGCACGGTTGCACGATATTGATCAATAACCGATTGTAGGGAACGACCGCGTTCTTCCATATCACGTTGTAAACGGCGAATAAAACAAATGTCTAATGGTGTATCCACGAATACGGAGATATCCGCAAGTTGACGAACACGTTCATCAGTAAGCAGTAAAATCCCTTCTAAAATCACAATACGTTTTGGTGTAAATGTTGTGGTTTCACCTGTACGAGTATGATCAACGTAGCTATAAACAGGCACATCAACCGATTTTCCTGATTTTAAATCTTTTAAATGTTGAATGAGCAAATCGCGATCCATTGAGCTTGGATGGTCGTAATTTGTTTTTATGCGTTCGCTCATTTCTAAATGGCTTTGATCTTTGTAGTAACTGTCTTCGGCAATAATCCCAATTTCTTGGCAGCCTAATTCATTACAGAGTTCTTTGTGAACGGTAGAGGCGATAGAACTTTTTCCTGATGCGGATGCGCCAGTGATGGCGATGATGATACAAGAATCTGACATAGTTTTGCGAGGTATAGAAAAATTTGATGAATTATAAAGAAAAGTGCGGTGAATTTCACGTTTATTTTTTTACTTGAATTTTTAAAACTGTGAACTTCATCACGGTATTACTTCCTCTTTTCGAGTAGGATTCAAACATTCTATCCAATAAGGAGTATTTATTATGAAATTCAACAAAATTTCTCTTTCTGTTTCTGCCGCACTTTTAGCTGCGGGCTTGGCTATTTCTGGTTCTGCTAATGCTAAAGGTCGTTTAGTTGTGTACTGTAGTGCAACCAATATTTTGTGCGAAACGACTACAAAAGCATTTGGCGAAAAATATGATGTGAAAACATCCTTTATTCGTAATGGTTCAGGCAGTACTTTTGCTAAAGTTGAAGCTGAAAAAAATAACCCTCAAGCGGATGTTTGGTTTGGTGGTACCTTTGACCCTCAAGCACAAGCGGCTGAATTAGGCTTAATTGAACCTTATAAATCTAAACACATTGATGAAATTGTGGAACGTTTCCGCGATCCTGCGAAAACAAAAGGTCACTATGTTTCCTCAATTTATATGGGGATCTTAGGTTTTGGTGTGAATACTGAACGTTTGGCAAAATTAGGCATTAAAGAAGTGCCGAAATGCTGGAAAGACCTAACAGATCCTCGCTTAAAAGGCGAAGTTCAAATTGCAGACCCTCAAAGTGCGGGTACAGCTTACACGGCATTGGCAACTTTTGTTCAATTATGGGGCGAAAAAGAGGCATTCGATTTCCTAAAAGCATTACATCCTAACGTTTCTCAATATACTAAATCGGGTATTACGCCATCACGTAACTCTGCGCGCGGTGAAGCGACAATTGGGGTCGGTTTCTTACACGATTATGCATTAGAAAAACGCAATGGTGCTCCGTTAGAATTAGTCGTACCTTGCGAAGGAACCGGTTATGAGTTAGGTGGCGTGAGTATCTTAAAAGGTGCGCGTAATATTGATAATGCAAAATTATTCGTCGATTGGGCTTTATCAAAAGAAGGTCAAGAATTAGCTTGGAAACAAGGGGATTCTTTACAAATCTTAACTAACACGACTGCAGAACAATCACCAACCGCGTTTGACCCAAATAAACTCAAATTAATCAATTATGACTTTGAAAAATACGGTGCAACAGAACAACGTAAAGCCTTAATTGAAAAATGGGTACAAGAAGTTAAATTGGCGAAATAGCGGTGAATAAGTGCGGTAAAAAATACTGAATTTTTTGACCGCACTTTTTCGTATTTTAATGTGATTTCGTTTCCCTCTAAGAGATTGCAAAATTTTCATTCATAAGGGAGTTATAATCTGATGAAACTATCAAAAATCGCAGTAACCTTGTCTGGAGTGATGCTAAGTGGATTGGTGTTAAGTAATCCATCTTTTGCAAAAGGACGCTTAGTCATTTATTGCAGCGCGCAAAATACGATGTGCGAGCAAGAAGCGATGGCATTTGAGAAAAAATTTGATGTTAAAACAAGTTTTATTCGTGGTGGCACGGGAACCATTTTAGCAAAAATTGATGCTGAAAAAGATAATCCACAAGGCGATGTTTGGTATGGTGGAACAATGGATCCTCATTCTCAAGCAGGGGAAATGGGGTTATTAGAACCTTATAAATCATCCAATCTTCCTCAGATCGTAGAAAAATTCCGTGATCCAGCCAAAATGAAAGGGAATTATTCTTCAGCCATTTATTTAGGCGTGTTAGGTTTTGGGGTAAATCCAGAACGGTTGAAAAAATTGAATTTACCTATTCCAAAATGCTGGAAGGATTTAGCTAACCCAATTTACAAAAATGAAATTCAAGCCGCAGATCCACAAAGTTCTGGTACAGGTTACACTCAGCTAGCCACTTATATGCAACTTTGGGGAGAAGACGAGGCGTTTAAATTCTTAAAAGAGTTGAATAAAAACGTATCGCAATATACCAAATCTGGTAATACGGCAACACGTAATACAGCGCGTGGGGAAACGGCAATTGGCATTGGTTTCTTACATGAATATTCTTTAGAAAAAGCGAAAGGCGCGCCAGTAGAATTAGTTGTACCTTGTGAAGGTACCGGTTATGAAATTGGCGGTGTGAGTGTTATTAAAGGTGCGCGTAATTTAGATAATGCGAAACTTTTTGTTGATTGGGCATTATCCAAAGAAGCGCAAGAATTAACTTGGCAAAAAGGTGAGGCGTATTCCATTTTAACGAACACCACCGCACAACAATCGCCTTATGCGTTAGATTTTAAATCTATTAATTTAATTAACTATGATTTTGATAAATACGGTGCGACTGATTTACGTAAACGCTTAATCACAAAATGGGTTGATGAAGTAAAATTAGCCAAATAATGATGTCACTAACGAAGTGATATGTCGCATATCGCTTCGTTTTTTTACCTTATGCGAGGTTGTATGAACGCAAAAAAACTTTCCATAATGCATTCTGCTTATTTTTGGATTATTTTATCCTTGTTGGCGTTTGCGCTCCTGCCTTCCAATGCACTTGATTACGGTTTGTTTGAAAGTACTTCAGATGAATATTTAGATGCAATGGGCTGGGCTTCTTTCAATTTAACTTGGGCTTGGTTCCTGCCTGTTATTGTATATGGTGCTTTGCCGTTATTTAGATTGCCACAGCAAACCCAAGCAAAAACAGAGCTATTTTTGACCGCACTTTCTGTACTGTTTATGTTTATCAGTGCGACGGTGTACAAAATTAGTATGGGCTATTCCGTGATTGTGTTACTTGTGGGATATACCGCATTAGCAACACTTTCATTAGCAAAACTAAAAGTGATGCAAGGTGATAAGTTTATCATCGCTTCTTTGCTTTGCATTATCTTGCTCATTTTCTTCTTTATCGTTTATCCAACATTGGCGATTTTCGTTTCAATGTTTTATGACGGTGATACGTTTGCGCCACAACAAGTGATGCGAATTTTAACGCAGAGCTATATTGTTCGAGTAATTACCAATTCTCTTTTCTTATCGGGTTTTGTGGGCATAGTTTCGACTGTATTTGGTTTAGCCTTTGCGCTTTATACCACGCGTATCGCTCGTAGAACGGCATTTATCGGAAAAATTTTCTCTATTTTGCCAATTGTTACGCCACCATTTGTTGTGGGATTAGGGGTAACTTTAATGCTTGGCCGTTCTGGTTATGTAACCGAATTTTTAAGTACGAATTTTGGTTTCACCAATCATAACTGGCTTTATGGTTTTAATGGGATTGCGATTGCCCAAATTCTCGCATTTGCCCCTATTTCTTTTATGATTTTAGATGGCGCATTAAAATCCGTACATCCTTCTATTGAAGAAGCCTCTTATACGTTACGAGCCAATCGCTATCAAACTTTTTATAATATTATTTTTCCATTGTTACGCCCCGCATTGGCGAACTCATTTTTAATTGTATTTATCCAATCGCTTGCAGATTTTAGTAACCCATTGGTATTGGGCGGTAGCTTTGATGTGATTGCAACACAGATTTATTTCTATATTGCGGGTTCACAATTAGATTACGCATCAGCAAGTACCTTAGGTTCAATATTATTAATTTTCTCTCTAGCGATTTTTATCATTCAATACATTTGGATTGGTAACCGCTCTTATGTCACCGTTTCAGGTAAATCTTATCGTGGTGATGTGCAAGATCTTCCAACTGGTTTGAAATATACCATCATCGGCATGCTTGGATTCTGGGTAATCTTTAATATGGCGCTTTACGGTAGTATTTTCTACGGAAGTTTCACTGTAAACTGGGGCGTCGACTACACTTTAACCTTGAAAAACTATGCCATGTTATTCGGGCAAGGATTGAGCGATGGGGCATGGCCGTCCCTGATCAATACCTTAATCTATGCAGGTATTGCCGCACCATTAACCGCATTCTTTGGATTATTGATTGCGTACATTGTGGTACGTAAAGATTTCCAAGGTAAAAAATCCCTTGAGTTCTTAACCATGCTTTGCTTTGCCGTGCCGGGTACAGTGGCGGGGGTATCTTACATTTTAGCCTTCAACAATGCACCGCTTTATATTACGGGTACTGGTATTATCGTGATTATTTCAATGGTTATGCGTGACTTACCAATTGGTATGCGGGCAGCGATTGCAGGATTAGGTCAGCTTGATAAATCTCTTGATGAAGCATCGCTTTCTTTAAAAGGAAGTTCGTGGAAAACCTTATGGTATATCGTCTTGCCATTATTAAAACCAGCATTGCTTTCAGCGCTTGTTACCAGCTTCGTTCGTGCAATGACGACAGTGAGCGCAATTATATTCTTAGTGACAGCAGATACTCGGGTTGCAACAGCTTATATCCTAAATCGCGTTGAAGATGGTGAATACGGTGTTGCTATTGCGTACGGCTCAATCTTAATTGTTGTCATGATGGCAATTATTTTATTCTTCGACTGGATTGTAGGTGATACACGTATCTCTCGTTCTAAAGCGAAAAAAATGAATTAACTCGTTAAGTTGTAGGTAAAAATTATGAGTAATAATGATTTCTTAGTATTAAAAAATATCACCAAAGCATTTGGTAAAGCGGTCGTCATTGATAATTTGGATTTAACGATCAAACGTGGCACGATGGTGACATTGTTAGGGCCGTCAGGTTGCGGTAAAACCACCGTATTGCGTTTGGTTGCGGGGTTAGAAAATCCAACATCAGGTCAAATATTTATTGATGGCGAAGACGTAACAAAATCCTCTATTCAAAATCGAGATATTTGTATCGTCTTCCAATCTTATGCGCTATTCCCGCATATGAGCATTGGTGATAACGTGGGCTACGGTTTAAAAATGCAAGGCATTGGCAAAGAAGAACGTGCTCAACGTGTAAAAGAAGCTTTAGAATTGGTGGATTTAGCAGGGTTTGAAGACCGTTTCGTGGATCAAATTTCGGGTGGTCAACAACAACGTGTCGCATTGGCTCGTGCTTTAGTATTGAAACCTAAAGTCCTATTGTTTGATGAACCATTAAGTAATTTGGATGCAAACTTACGTCGTTCAATGCGTGAAAAAATCCGTGAATTGCAACAACGTTTAGGCATTACCTCGCTTTATGTGACACACGATCAAACAGAAGCATTCGCTGTATCTGATGAAGTTATCGTTATGCATAAAGGTAAAATTATGCAAAAAGCGCCAGCGAAAGAGCTTTATCTCCGACCAAATTCCTTGTTCTTAGCTAACTTTATGGGGGAATCCAGTATTTTCGATGGGAAATTAGAAAATAGTGTGGTGGATATTAATGGCTATCATGTGTCTTTAAAAGATGCTGCACAGTTTAATTTACCCGATGGTGAATGCTTAGTAGGTATTCGCCCAGAAGCAATTTATCTTGCTGTAGAGGGCAGTGATGCACAACGTTGCGAGATTAAAAGTGCGGTTTATATGGGCAACCATTGGGAAGTCGTCGCAAATTGGGCAGGAAAAGATTTATTGGTGAATTGTAAGCCAGAAGATTTTAATGCCGATTTAAAACAAGCTTATGTAAATTTATCTGATCACGGTATTTTCTTATTGAAGAAAGAGTAGTACAGCGCATAAAAATGCGGTGAATAATAGCCGTACTTTTTTGTTATCGTGCGAATTGACTAAGACGTAATATGATGAAGTACTTCAGGATATGTTAGTTGAATAAAAATGCGTTCTTACATCGCCTATCCTAACAATCGGATAGGCGAGAGTAAGATTATTTTGAAAGGAACAACGCTGCCGCGCCTCGCACGCCACCAGAATCGCCGTGTTTCGCTTTTTTAATTGGTGGCACTTTTGCTGTTCGCATCAAGTGAGGCGGTAATGCTTTTGGTAAAGCCTCATAAAGGTAATCAAAATTAGATAATCCACCACCTAACACAATCATATGTGGATCAAATGCCGTAATGATATTGCCAATAGAAATCGCCGCCAATTCAACAAAAAGATTCACAAAATCTACCGCACTTTCATTGCCTTGATAGAACAAATCAATAATTTCACGAGCAGATAATGTTTCGCCTTTCAAATCTTGATAAAGCATTTCAAAACCGCGACCAGACAGATAATTATCCAAACAAGCCTTGTTGCCACAACCGCATTGATAAATGGGGGCTTTATCCCATCCCAATAATTTCAAGGCATGATAATTTAGTTGTAAATGACCAAGCTCTCCCGCCATTCCAACTTGACCTGAATGAACTTTACCATTTAGGACAAAGCCGCCACCAAAACCAGTCCCAAGAATTAAACCAAGTACAGTCGGATATTGCTGATTTTCCGCATCCCATGCTTCAGATAACGCAAAACAATTTGCATCATTTTCTGCCCGCACTTCACGCCCTAAACGCGCAGACAAATCGCGTAAAATTGGTTTATTATCTGCCACACGAATATTGGTAATTTCGGCTAATCCAGTTTGTTGATTCACAAAACCTGGTATGCCCAAACCTACGGTGCTTATCTCACCAAACTTTTCATCAGCACGATTCACTAAATCTACAATCGTGTTAAGCCATTCATCATAGTCGGTTTTAGGTGTTGGTACCCGTTCAGAGTATAATTTTTCTAATTTTTCATTGAATACGGCAAGCTCTATTTTCGTGCCACCAATATCTAAACCATAATACATAGTCTGCTCCTTTATAAAGAAGTGCGGTTAAAATTAGGAAAAACTTTAACCGCACTTAAATCATTATTTTATGACGAAGATCGCCTTTTTCTTTAAAAAAGTAAAAATAATGCTATTAATCAACCATGCCAGTAATGTCGCCACCAATAAATCTATTGGGTAATGCATGCCTAATCGCACACGGCTAATCAACATCAATAAGCCCCACACCGCAATGCCCGCCACCAGCAATTTTGCTTTAAAAGAACGGTTACCTAATAATTGAGTAAAGCCAACAGCAAGCATCAGCCAAGTTGCTGCAAAAATCGTATGCCCTGAGGGAAACGAATACCCTGTTTCATTTTCATAATGATGAACTAACCAAGCTGGCGTGATGGCATCCATCGAATAAAAATCCTTAGCGATTTCTGCACGCAAAGTGCGGTCATTTTTATAAAAGTTTTCAGGTGTTGAATGAGTTTGCTCAGCTAGATAAACGGTGAACGGACGAGGTTCTTCAAATAATGCTTTTGCCCCCGTTTTTGCAGCTTGAGTAGCAATAACTGAAATCCCCATCACAATTACACCTAATATCCATTGTTTTGGATTTTTGAATAAAAACGCAAACAAAAGCGCAAATAACACACAGGTGATCAACGCATAAGGTACACTTCCTGTTTCGGTGAGTAAATAAAGCCAATAATCAGCTTCAGTTAATTGGCTATTGCCATGCCACTGATAGGAAATACCCCAGATAAAAAATGGTACAAGACAAAGTAATAACGTATATAATGACAGCCTTTTTAACATGCTCGCCCCTTGAGAATAAAAAATAACGCGCGCATTTTAGCAGAAATGATGACGAATAAGGATCACTTTATGGCAAAAATTCAGTTAGTTACGCAAGCCAATTTACCCACTGAATACGGTCTTTTCAGAATGGTGGGGTTTGAATTTCCAGATACTAAAAAAGAGCACGTAGCCTTAGTGATGGGCGATATTTCTAATGTGGATGAACCTGTATTAGCGCGCATCCATTCTGAATGTTTAACTGGTGATGCGCTCCACAGCTTAAAATGCGATTGTGGTTTCCAACTAGCGACAGCATTGAAACAAATTCAAGAAGAAGGTCGCGGTGTCTTAATTTATCATCGTGAAGAAGGCCGCGGAATTGGTTTGATTAATAAAATTCGCGCGTATTCTTTACAAGATAACGGAATGGATACGATTGAAGCTAATCTTGCTTTAGGTTTCAAAGCAGATGAACGCAACTTTGAAGTCTGTGCCGATATGTTCGAGCTACTTGGTGTCAAAAAAGTTCGCTTGATGACCAACAACCCAGAAAAAGTAGAAACCATGAAAAAAGCAGGTATCAACGTGGTTGAACGAGTACCGCTTAATGTAGGCGAAAACCGCTACAACACAAAATATCTTGATACAAAAGCGAAAAAAATGGGTCATTACATTGTACATAACAATGACGAACAACATTTAATGGCCTGTCCACATTGCCAAGAAGAGATTATTTAATAAAATAATACATGTTAAAAAAGCCATACTGTTGTATTGAACAGTATGGCTTTTTTATTTAAACTTTATGCCACGGAATAATCAAAAGATTTTTTAGCATATTGCTAAAAACGAGAAACCCCGTCTCGTATTCCAAAGATCGGGGCTTATCAGGAGTAAGTAAAATGAAAAAAATGCTCTTTTTCATTTTCTTGATTATCTGTTGTTTAGTTAGCTGTTCAGGCACAGTTATCTAAGATAATCGCTACGGGGACGATGTCGGAGTTGTCCCCAATGCCTCCAATCTTAAAGAATTCTTTCCTTGATTGCAAGCTAGATTACTAATTTTTAACCTTTCGCCATAAATCTTTACTATAAATGGTTCCAACAGAATTTACTTGCGCGCCCATTATGCTTGGCGTGAGATAAACGGGCGTACTATATTGAAAAATGGGTAACACTAAATATTCTTGTTGAACTATCCTTTTTAATTTCGCGTAATTTTCTAACCGCACTTTTTCGGATGTCGCCGTCATTGCAGCTTCAAATAAACGATCAAATTCTGCATTTTTATAGCCATTTTTGTTATCAGGGCTTTTAGAATAGAACAAATTTAAGAAAGCGATGGGATCATTAAAATCAGCACACCAGCCAGAACGAATTAATTGAAAATCGCCTTTTGTGCGAGCTGTTTGCAATTCTTGCCAACTCATCCCTTGATTTTCAACTCGTAATAAATCTGATTGCGATAATTGGCGATTTAATCTTGTTGCAATGGTTTGATTCAGAGACGAATCATCATAACGAATGCGTAATTTCAACGGGTGAGTTTCAGTAATTTGGTTTTGGGAAAGAAGCTGTTCTGCAACAACTGGCTCCCAAACCGATTCTTGCTCACCTAGCATAGATTTAGGTAAAAAAGTATTACTTGGATAAAGATGAGCAATATCAGCAACCAAATTTTTCGTAGAAATCATCGAAGCAATCGCTTTTCTTACCGCACTTTTTTGCAACATAGGATCGGCAAGATTAAACTCATAGAAGTAAGTACAAAGTTGCGGATAATCTTGGATATTTTGAACTGTTTTTTGCGGATTTATTGCAATATCAAAATCAGACAAATCTCTATCTGCTTCAATTTTTTGATACTGCACTTGCTGAAATATCACTTTTTCTTTCGCCCAATAATAAGGATTGGCAGTTAAAATGTGCTGATTTTCAGTCTGACTTTGTAATTGATAGGCACCATTACTGATAAACGTTTCAGTCGATTTCGTATAGCGAGGAAAAAGGCTGACGTGCGCCAGCATAGAAGGTAAATATGGCGATGCTTTATCTAATTCAATGCGTAAAGTGCGGTCATTTTCAACGAATAATCCAAGAGATTCAACGATTAGCGTTTTTTCCAATACTGCCTTCGCATTTTTCAGATTCATAAAAGCCAAATAATTTTTAAGTGGACTTTCAGATTGAGAAAGTGCTTGCCAAGATTGCATAAAATCTGATGCTGTTACTGCTTCACCATTTGACCATTTGGCATTTTCACGCAAAGTGAAAATCCATGTTTTATTATCTTTAGTTTGCCAGCTTTCTGCCACGGCAGGAACAAGATTACCTTGCGCATCATAAGCCGTTAAGCCTTCAAAAAGATCGCGTAATAATTGGGTTTGCTCTTCGCTTTGTGCTTGCCAAGGTTGCAAAGTAAGATCGCCATAAACACCACGTTTTAATTCAACTCGGTTAGATTCCAATTGAGTATTTTTCGGTGACTCAACTTGTATCGAAACAGGCTTGGGATTATCTAATTTATCACAAGCCATCACCGTAAAAACAATGGAAAAAATAACCGCACTTCGTTGGCACAAAGCGAGAAAATTATTCATTTTCAGTTTTAATCCAAAACAAGAAGAACCAATACTTAATACAAATCAATGCAGCAATAATGCTACGCCCTATTACGCTTGGCGTGAAATAAAAACCAATAAGTAACATTGTGGTCGAAAAACTCAAAATATAAATTTTGGTATTTTTCTTTAATGATCGATTTTCATTAAAAGACTTAAGATGTTTTTGATAAATACTTGTGCCTAAAAACCATTGTTCTAAGCGTTTTGAACCTTTTGCAAAGAAAAATAAAGTAAGTAATAAAAAAGGCGTGGTAGGTAAAATAGGAAGGAAAATTCCAATAATGCCAAGTGCAAGAGAAAGAAAACCTAAAGCAATGTAAATAAACTTCATAATGTTCCTAATAAAAAGAAAATGCGAACCATTATTACTGATTTTTTAGATTTTTCAACCTTGATATTATAGAATTTGCCGTCACATAAAAAGTAGTTTTCAAAAAAGGAACATTTATGTCTATGTCAAATCCATTACTTAACATTCAAGGCTTACCGCCATTTTCACAAATCAAGCCAGAACATATTCAACCGGCTGTTGAAAAATTAATTCAAGACTGTCGCGATACGATAGAACAAGTGTTAAAACAACCGCACTTTACTTGGGAAAATTTGATTTTACCTTTAATGGAAACCAATGATCGCTTAAATCGTGCTTGGTCACCCGTTTCTCATCTCAATTCAGTAAAAAATAGTGCTGAATTACGTGAAGCCTATCAAGCGTGCTTACCATTACTTTCTGAATACAGCACTTGGGTTGGCCAGCATAAAGGGCTTTATAATGCCTATTTAGCGTTAAAAAACAGTGCTGAATTTGCTGATTATTCTATTGCGCAAAAGAAAGCCATTGAAAATTCACTGCGTGATTTTGAACTTTCAGGTATCGGGCTTACCGAAGATAAACAACAACGTTATGGCGAAATTGTGGCGCGCTTATCGGAATTAAATTCACAATTTAGCAATAATGTATTAGATGCCACCATGGGTTGGGAAAAACTCATTGAAAACGAATCAGAACTTGCAGGCTTACCAGAGTCCGCACTGCAAGCAGCACAACAATCTGCCGAAAGTAAAGGATTAAAAGGCTATCGTTTTACGTTAGAAATCCCAAGTTATTTGCCTGTTATGACTTACTGTGAAAATCGTGCATTGCGTGAAGAAATGTACCATGCTTATGCAACACGCGCCTCAGAGCAAGGCCCTAATGCTGGCAAATGGGACAACAGTAAAGTTATGGAGGAAATTCTTACATTACGCGTGGAATTGGCAAAATTGCTCGGTTTCAACACTTACACCGAACTTTCACTTGCCACAAAAATGGCAGAAAACCCACAACAAGTGCTTGATTTCTTAGATCATCTTGCCGAACGAGCCAAACCACAAGGCGAAAAAGAATTGCAAGAATTGAGAGATTACTGCGAAAAAGAATTTGGTGTCACTGAACTTGCACCTTGGGATATTGGTTTTTACAGCGAAAAACAAAAACAACATTTGTACGCCATTAATGATGAAGAACTTCGCCCTTACTTTCCTGAAAATCGCGTGATTTCGGGATTGTTTGAATTAATTAAACGTATTTTCAATATTCGTGCAGTTGAACGAAAAGGCGTGGACACTTGGCATAAAGATGTGCGCTTCTTTGATTTAATTGATGAAAACGATCAACTCCGTGGCAGTTTCTATCTTGATTTATATGCACGCGAACACAAACGTGGCGGTGCTTGGATGGATGATTGTATTGGGCGCAAGCGTAAACTGGATGGCAGTATTCAAACCCCAGTGGCTTATTTAACTTGCAACTTCAACGCACCGATAGGGAATAAACCAGCGTTATTTACGCACGATGAAGTCACCACGCTATTCCACGAATTTGGTCACGGCATTCATCATATGCTCACACAAATTGATGTCTCCGATGTGGCGGGTATTAACGGTGTGCCTTGGGATGCCGTGGAATTACCAAGTCAATTTATGGAAAACTGGTGTTGGGAAGAAGAGGCTTTGGCGTTTATTTCAGGACATTACGAAACAGGCGAGCCGTTGCCAAAAGAAAAACTCACGCAATTGTTAAAAGCGAAAAATTTCCAAGCGGCGATGTTTATTTTACGTCAGCTTGAATTTGGGATTTTTGATTTCCGTCTGCATCACACCTTTGATGCGGAAAAAACCAATCAAATATTAGAAACACTTAAGGCAGTGAAATCACAAGTTGCCGTCATAAAAGGCGTAGATTGGGCAAGAACCCCGCATAGCTTCAGCCATATTTTTGCAGGGGGCTACGCCGCAGGTTATTACAGCTATTTATGGGCAGAAGTATTATCGGCTGATGCTTATTCACGCTTTGAAGAAGAAGGTATTTTCAACCCAATCACCGGCAAATCATTCTTAGATGAAATTCTCACCCGTGGCGGCTCAGAAGAACCAATGGAACTCTTCAAACGCTTCCGTGGTCGTGAACCGCAATTAGATGCATTGTTAAGACATAAAGGCATTATGAATTAATATATCAATCTATAGGGCATGCACGACATGCCCTTTTTCAAATATTTTCCGCTAAAAAAGCCCTTCATAAAAACATTGCAAATTTCAACCGCACTTTATCAAGACAAAACCTGCAAACAAGACATTATTTTTACAAATAGCCACAAGATAAACTCATAGAAATTCACGTAGAATAGACTAATTTCCTGTATAATTTTTCACATCTTTATTTAACTCATTACATAAAATATTTTGAGGATTTTATGACAATAGCAATGCAACAACGTGCCGAACTCCAACGCAAAATTTGGCAAATTGCTAATGATGTGCGTGGTTCCGTCGATGGTTGGGATTTTAAACAATATGTGCTTGGCACACTTTTCTATCGTTTTATTAGTGAAAACTTTACCAATTATATTGAAGCGGGTGATGAAAGTGTGAATTACGCTAAATTGCCAGATGAAATCATCACACCTGAAATTAAAACGGATGCCATAAAAACCAAAGGTTACTTTATTTATCCAAGCCAGCTATTTAAAAATGTTGTAGCGACAGCCAATACTAATCCGAATTTAAATACAGATCTGAAAAGCATTTTTACTGATATCGAAAACTCCGCTACTGGCTATCCTTCCGAACAAGATATTAAAGGCTTATTTGCCGATTTTGATACCACCAGCAACCGCTTGGGCAATACCGTTGCTGATAAAAACAGCTGTCTAGCCGCCGTGTTAAAAGGCGTTGCCGAGTTAGATTTTGGTGACTTTGAAGATAATCATATTGATTTATTCGGTGATGCTTACGAATTTTTAATTTCCAACTATGCTGCCAATGCGGGTAAATCAGGTGGCGAGTTCTTTACGCCACAATGTGTTTCCAAGCTAATTGCTCGACTGGCTTTATATGGACAAGACAAGGTCAATAAAATTTATGACCCTGCTGCAGGTTCAGGTTCTTTATTATTGCAAGCGAAAAAACCATTTGATGAACATATCATTGAAGACGGATTCTTCGGGCAGGAAATTAATCACACTACTTACAACCTTGCCCGTATGAATATGTTTTTGCATAACATCAACTACGACAAGTTTGATATCGCCCTTGGCAACACTTTAATGAACCCGCAATTTGGTGATGATAAACCCTTTGATGCTATCGTTTCTAACCCGCCTTACTCCGTGAAATGGATTGGCTCAGACGATCCAACGCTAATTAACGATGAACGCTTCGCCCCTGCCGGCGTGCTTGCGCCAAAATCGAAAGCGGACTTTGCCTTTATTTTACATGCACTAAGTTATCTTTCAGCAAAAGGCCGAGCGGCGATTGTCTCCTTCCCCGGCATTTTTTATCGCGGCGGTGCCGAGCAAAAAATTCGTCAATATTTGGTGGATAATAACTATGTGGAAACGGTGATTGCGCTTGCGCCAAATCTCTTTTTCGGCACCAGTATTGCGGTGAATATTTTGGTGCTTTCCAAACATAAATCCAATACCCAAACCCAATTTATCGATGCCAGCGGTTTATTTAAATCCGCCACCAATAACAACATTTTGGAAGAGGAACATATTGAGCAAATTCTCAAACTGTTTGCCGATAAAGAAGATGTACCGCATTTGGCAAAATTAGTTCCCATTGAAGAAATCGCCAAAAATGAATACAACCTTGCAGTGAGTTCGTATGTGGAACAAAAAGACACCCGAGAAGTGATTGATATCGATAAACTCAACGCAGAAATTAAACAAACCGTTGCCAACATCGACCGCTTGCGTGCAGAAATTGACAAGATTGTGGCGGAGATTGAGGGGTAAAACACCATGAAAAACAACCGCACTTTTTTAGAAAAATTATTGGATGGGGCTGAGGTTGAGTGGAAGCCACTGTCTTTAGTCTCAGAAATGCAACGCGGAAAAACAATAACTGCAAAATCTACAAATGAGGGAAAAATTCCTGTCATTAGTGGAGGGCAAAAACCAGCTTATTATCATAGCGAATCAAACCGTGACGGTAAGACTATTACGGTTGCTGGTAGCGGAGCTTATGCTGGCTATATAATGTACTGGGAAGAACCTATTTTTGTTAGTGATGCCTTTTCAATTAAAACAGATGAATCTTTATTACAAATAAAATACGTTTACCATTTTTTATTGCAAAATCAGCAAAAAATTTATGCAATGAAGAAAGGTTCTGGTGTTCCCCACGTTTATCCTAAAGATATCGGAACACTAACCATCCCCATCCCCCCACTCCCCGTCCAAACCAAAATCGTAAAAATTTTGGACGCATTGACAGCGCTTACCAGCGAGCTTACCAGCGAGCTTACCAGCGAGCTTATACTACGCCGGAAGCAGTATGAATACTATCGAGAAAAATTATTATCTTTTGATAGTTTAGAGCAATTAAATTCGGGGGGGGGGAAGAAGAAACTTATTGATGTATGTATCAATATCTTCTCTGGCAAAAATAAAGAGAGAAATGATAGCGGGCTGTATCCAATTTATGGATCAACTGGAATTATTGGGAAAACCAACAAAAAAGAATTTTCTAATGAACAAATTTTGGTTGCTCGTGTTGGTGCTAATGCTGGCTATGTTCATATCGCTAAAGGGGAATATGATGTTTCGGACAATACCTTAATTGTTCAAAATAATGAGAATATTGATCTTAAGTTTCTTTATCATACTTTGGTTAATATGAAGTTAAATCAATATGCAAAGGGTGCAGGGCAACCACTTATTACAGCTGGACAATTAAAATCAATGGAGATAAATGTTCCCTCACTCGAAGAACAACAATGCATCGTTTCAATCCTAGATAAATTTGAAACCTTAACCAATTCCATCACCGAAGGCTTACCTTTAGCGATTGAACAAAGCCAAAAGCGGTATGAGTATTATAGAGAATTGTTATTAAATTTTAATAACACGTAGGGTGGGCTTCAGCCCACCAATTAATCACAACAAACTGTGGGCTAAGCCCCCCTACAAATTCGAGAAGAAATAATGAATGACTTAATCATCTACAACACCGACGACGGTAAATCTCACGTTGCTTTATTGGTTGTCGAAAATGAGGCTTGGCTGACCCAAAATCAGCTTGCGGAACTTTTTGACACCTCTGTACAAAATATCGCCTTACATATAAAAAATATATTAGAAGACAATGAATTAGATGAAAATTCAGTTATCAAGGATTACTTGATAACTGCCCAAGATGGCAAGCAATATCAAGTAAAACATTATTCCCTTGATATGATTCTCGCCATCGGCTTTCGTGTGCGTAGCCCTCGTGGTGTACAGTTTCGCCGTTGGGCGAATACGCAATTACGTACTTATTTAGATAAAGGTTTTCTATTAGATAAAGAGAGGTTGAAAAATCCGCAAGGTCGATTTGATCATTTTGATGAATTACTGGAACAAATTCGTGAAATTCGAGCCAGTGAATTGCGGTTTTATCAAAAAGTACGAGAGTTATTTAAATTATCTAGTGACTACGATAAAACAGATAAAGTCACTCAAATGTTTTTTGCAGAAACACAAAATAAGTTGATCTATGCCATTACACAACAAACCGCTGCAGAACTCATTTGTACTCGTGCAAATGCTGAATTGCCTAATATGGGCCTCACCTCTTGGAAAGGTACTGTTGTACGTAAAGGGGATATTATTACCGCTAAAAACTATTTAACCCGTGATGAATTAGATTCCTTGAATCGTCTAGTGATGATCTTTTTAGAAAGTGCAGAATTACGCGTTAAAAACCGTCAAGATCTCACATTAAATTTCTGGCGTAATAATGTCGATAATTTAATTGAATTTAACGGTTTTCCGCTGCTTATCGGTAATGGAACCCGAACCGTAAAACAAATGGAAACCTTTACCAAAGAACAATATGCCTTATTTGATCAAGTCAGAAAACAGCAAAAACGCATACAGGCTGATAATGAAGATTTAGAAATTTTAGAAAACTGGCAAAAAGAGCTGAAAAAGTAAAAGAATTAAGGAACCACTCATGACCCAATACAAAACCATCGCTGAATCCAATAATTTTATCGTTTTAGATCAATATAATAAATTTGTGGAAGAGCCTAACGCTGGTTACCAAACGGAAGGGAGCCTTGAGCGTGAATTTATTCGTGATTTACAGGCGCAAGGTTATGAGTATTTACAAGGACTTAATCATCACGATGAACTGATTAAAAACTTACGTGTTCAATTACAACGGTTGAATAATATGGTTTTCTCCGATGCAGAATGGCGACGTTTTTTAGAAGAATATTTGGATAAACCGAGCGATAGTCTGATAGAGAAAACCCGCAAAATTCATGATGACTATATTTATGATTTTGTGTTTGATGATGGGCACATTCAGAATATTTATCTGCTAGATAAGAGAAATCTTGCCAATAACGCTGTGCAAGTTATCAATCAATTTGAACAAACCGGCAGCTATGACAATCGTTATGATGTGACAATTTTGGTGAATGGTTTACCGCTTGTACATATTGAATTAAAAAAACGTGGCGTGGCCATTCGTGAAGCCTTTAATCAAATTCACCGCTACAGCAAAGAAAGTTTCAATAAAGAAAATTCGCTCTTTAAATATATTCAGATTTTTGTCATTTCTAATGGCACGGACACCCGCTATTTTGCCAATACCACCAAACGCGATAAGAATAGCTATGACTTCACAATGAATTGGGCAACGGCAAAAAATACTCTGATTAAAGATTTAAAGGATTTTACAGCGACATTCCTACAAAAACATACTCTGCTCAATGTATTGGTAAATTACTGCGTGTTTGATGTTTCTGACACCCTATTGATTATGCGCCCATATCAAATTGCCGCTACCGAGCGTATTTTATGGAAAATTAAAAGTTCATATCTGGCGAAAAATTGGAGCAATAAAGAAAGCGGAGGCTATATTTGGCATACCACAGGCTCAGGCAAAACCCTCACCAGTTTTAAAGCCGCACGCCTTGCAACAGAATTAGACTTTATTGAAAAAGTATTCTTCGTAGTAGATAGAAAGGATTTGGACTATCAAACTATGAAAGAATACCAACGTTTTTCACCAGATAGCGTGAATGGTTCGGAAAGTACGGCAGGATTAAAACGCAATATCGAAAAAGACGACAATAAGATCATTGTTACTACCATTCAAAAACTCAATAATCTGATGAAATCGGAAGATAAATTGCCGATTTACGATAAGCAGGTCGTCTTTATCTTCGATGAATGTCATCGTTCTCAATTTGGTGAAGCGCAAAAAAATCTGACGAGAAAATTCAAAAAATACTATCAATTCGGTTTTACCGGTACGCCGATTTTCCCAAGTAACGCATTAGGTGCAGAAACCACGGCGAGTGTTTTTGGCATTGAACTTCACTCTTACATTATCACCGATGCGATTCGTGATGAAAAAGTGCTGAAATTTAAAGTGGATTACAACGATGTTCGCCCACAATTTAAAAGCATTGAAACCGAAAAAAATCTTGAAAAACTGACCACACTTGAGAAGAAACAAGCTTTTTTACACCCAGAACGTATCAAGCAAATTGCCCAATATGTTTTAGATAATTTCAAACAAAAGACTCATCGCTTTAATGCCGGTAACAATGGCTTCAATGCCATGTTTGCCGTAAGCAGTGTCGATGCGGCTAAAATCTATTACGAAACGTTCAAACGGTTGCAAAGTGCGGTCAAAAATCCACTTAAAATTGCAACAATTTTTTCCTTTGCCGCTAATGAAGAGCAAGATGCGATTGGCGATATTGTCGATGAAAGTTTTGAAGTGGATGCGATGAACTCCTCAGCCAAGGAATTTTTAAAATCTGCCATTGATGATTATAACGGCTATTTTGCCACCAATTATGATGTGGATGGTAAATCCTTCCAAAACTACTATCGTGATCTTGCTAAACGCGTTAAAAACAAAGAGGTGGATTTACTGATTGTTGTTGGAATGTTTTTAACTGGTTTTGATGCCCCAACCTTAAACACGTTATTTGTGGATAAAAACTTGCGTTACCATGGCTTGATTCAAGCTTATTCACGCACAAACCGCATTTATAACAGCACCAAAAGTTTTGGCAATATCGTCACTTTCCGTGATTTGGAACAAGATACCATTGATGCGATTACCCTTTTCGGTAAATCCAATACGCGCAATGTCGTTTTGGAAAAAAGTTACCAAGAATATATGGAAGGCTTTACCGATGCAGGTGTTGCCTGTCGTGGGTATTTAGACGTTATTGCAGAGTTACAAGAACGCTTCCCGGATCCAGATGTAATTCAAACGGAAAAAGACAAGAAAGATTTTGTGAAATTATTTGGTGAATATTTGCGAGTTGAAAATATTCTGCAAAACTACGATGAGTTCTCTGCTTTACAAGCATTTCAATCGCTCGATACCAACGATGCAAAAGCCGTTGAAGCCTTTAAAGAAAAATATTATTTAACGGATGAGGCTTTTGCTGAAATGCAACCTATTGATATGCCAAGCGAACGTAGCATTCAGAATTACCGTTCAACTTACAACGATATTCGGGATTGGCTCCGTCGTCAAAAAGATGGCGAGGAAAAAGCAAAATCGACCATTGATTGGGACGATGTGGTGTTTGAAGTGGATTTATTAAAATCCCAAGAAATCAATTTAGATTACATTTTAGAATTAATATTTGAGCACAATAAAAAAACTAAAAACAAATCTGAGCTTATTGATGAAATTCGTGCCATTATCCGCTCTAGCCTTGGAAATCGAGCGAAAGAAAGTTTGATTGTGGATTTTATTAATCAAACTGATTTAGATAACATTGCCGATAAAGCTGGCATTATTGAGTCATTCTTCCAATTTGCCCAAAAAGAGCAACAACAAGAAGCCAATGAATTGATAAATACCGAAGGACTTAATATTGAAGATGCCAAACGTTATATTAACGTGTCATTACAACGTGGATATGCAAGTGAACAAGGTACAGATTTAAATGAGGCGCTTCCTAAAATGAGCCCACTTAATCCACAATACCTCACTAAAAAACAGAGTGTTTTCCAAAAAATATCCGCATTTGTTGAAAAATTTAAAGGTATTGGGGGAAAAGTTTAAATTTAAGGGGTTGTCCTAGATAACGACTAAAAACTCTATTTAGGCTAAGATAGCCAAATGAGAAAAAGTCTCCTAAGTCAGCATAAACAAAATAAACTTATTGATCTATTTGTGGTAGATATGACAGCTCGAACCGCAATTGTGTTAGCAAATATAAATAAAGCCACTTTAGCTTATGTAAAGGACAAAAGCGCATCAAAAATAGTTTCAACATTATCTTCACTTTCTGTGGTATCGGTATTTTAGTAAAAAAGATACGATGGTTGGTTCAGCATACGGATACCAATGGTAATCAAATAACAATAATAAATCTCTAAAGTAAGTGAAGCGCCCGGCAAATGCTGGGCGCTTTTTTATCCGCAATATGTTAAAGAAATGATAGTTCATGATAAAATTTGGGAATAAGGCTTAGATAAAACTTGGAGTAATATAAATGAGCAAAATTTTAGCCGTGAAAGCCGCCAAAGCGAGCGTGCTCACATTATCTGATGGTAAACAAATTACAACGGCTATTCGTAAACATTCGGTATCGCACATTCGGGTTGAGCGTTTGGGCCCTGTTGGGGATGAAGTCGCGAACGTTAAACATCATGGTGGGGTTGATAAAGCTATTTTTTTCAATGGGCAGAAAAGTTTAGAAAAACTGACCGCACTTTTGGCTTTATCGTATGATTATTTACAAGATTCACGTTTTGGTGAAAATTTTGTGGTGTCTGATTTGGATGAAAATAATGTTTGTATTGGTGATCAGTTTCGTATTGGCGAAGCGTTAATTGAAGTTTGCCAACCTCGCAAGCCGTGTAATACGTTATCTCAAAATACGAACGTACCAGAAACACGAAAAGTGGTGGTGGAAACGGGGTTGGTGGGATGGTATGCGCGTGTATTAGAGGCAGGTGAAATTCATCAAGATGATGAACTAGTATTGGTTAAGCGTCCTTATCCAGCATTAACTGTGATGGCAGTGCATGAACTGCTTTCAAAACCAGCCAATACTTTAAATAAAACCTTTTTAGAACAAACCTTACAGTGCAATGTGTTAGCGGAGGGTTATAAAATCACTTTGCGTAAGCAAGCAGATAAACTGGCTCAAGATTCTTCACAAAGTGCCTTTTTTAATACACCTGAATTTTAATGAGGGTAGAAAGTCAGGCAAAGTTTAAATTTATGCTATAATTTTTCCATCATTCAATTTTCAATAAAGGATAAATCATGAAAAAATGGTTGTTAGTGGTCGCGGCTGCATTGGTTGTTTCAGCTTGTGCGAATAAAGATGTATATTTTAATGGGGCGGAAGGTTCGCATTCTGGAATCAAATTTGATAAAAACACACGTCATTGGGGAATGAATCCATAAAGTGCGGTAGGTTTTAGTCCTATTTTCATTCATAAAAAATAAGCGCTGGTTTCCCAGCGCTTATTTTTATTTGCATTTATTATTTATATTGAACCGCAATATCGCTTTCGCTGACGCTATCACCATAAACTGGCAATAATGTTTTTTCATAGGCTTGTTTTAATACGCCTTCTTTAGAAAGTTTTACAATTTCAGTATTTAACCAATTGAGTAAATCTGGCGCATCTTTGCGTACTGCTGGGGCAATAACATCTTGATCGCCAAAACTTTTTACGCCTACTGTGTAGCCTGGATTTTGTTTTGCCCAAGCAAATAAGAAGGTGTTGTCATTAGAAAGTGCATCACCACGTCCGTCACGTAATGCTTCAAAGGTTTCGGTATTTTGTTCAAATTTAAGTAATTTGATGTTGGGATAATTTTTGGTAAAGAAAATATCCGCGGTAGTCCCTTTATCCACAATCAGGGTTTTATCTTTTAATTGTTCAAGGTTTGTGATGACTTCACCATTTTTAGACACCACGCCAAGTGCAACTTTCATATAAGGGTTCGCAAAATCGACCACTTCTTTACGTGCTGCGGTGACAGTAAAATTCGCTAGAATAATATCTACTTTTTTGGAAAGTAAATATTCAGCGCGATTTGCCGCATCTACAAGCACAAATTCCACTTTATTTTCATCGCCTAATAGATCCTTCGTAATCGCTTTACCGATTTCTACATCAAACCCTTGGCTTTTTCCTTGGGCATCCACATAGCCAAATGGCGGTTTATCACTGAATACGCCAATGCGTACTTTGCCTGCTTGTTTGATTTGTTCAATTGCAGAAGCTTGTTTCGTTTCTTTGACCTGTTCTTTATCGTTACAGGCCGATAATCCAAAAGCAAGTGCTGCCGTGGCAAAAAGTGCGGTTAATTTTTTAAATGTTTTCTTCATAGTTTGTCCCTCTTGGTTCATAGTTTAAGATGTTTAAGAATGTTTTCGCCCGATCCGTGGTCGGATTCGTAAAGAAATCTTCAGGCTTGGCTTGTTCGATGATTTGACCTTTATCCATAAATACAATGCGATGTGCGACTTGACGTGCAAAATTCATTTCATGTGTCACAATCAACATTGTCATGCCATCTTTGGCTAGACCTAAAATAACATCGAGTACTTCACGTACCATTTCTGGATCCAATGCAGCGGTCACTTCATCAAATAGAATAATTTCAGGATTCATACATAGGGTGCGCACAATGGCTATGCGTTGCTTTTGCCCACCTGAAAGCTCGCGTGGATAGGCATTTTTACGCTCATATAATCCCACTCGTTTGAGTAATTCATCTGCTTGTTTTTCTGCTTCAGCACGATCGCGTTTTTGTACTTTTAATGGTCCAAGTAGAATGTTGTCGATCACCGATAAATGAGCAAATAATTCATAACTTTGAAACACCATACCAATACGTTGGCGCGCTTTTACCCAACTAATGTCTTTGCCAAGTAGGCCTGCATTTTGCAGTAGTAATTGACCGCTCTTTATTGGTTCTAAGCCATTTAGTGTGCGTAAAAAAGTGCTTTTCCCACAGCCAGATGGCCCTAAAATTACGACAACTTCCCCTTTTTCAACAGAAAGACTTATTCCTTTTAATGCTTCTACATCGCCATAATTTTTAACAAGATTTTTGATTTCTAGTAATGCCATTTTGGTTCCTTAATTTTCCCAACGCGCTTCTAAATAACGAGAAAATAATGAAAGTGGATAACAAATTACAAAATATAAACAGAAAATTACACCGTATATCCAAAGGGCAGCGGATTGATTAGTGAAAAGAGAATGTTCAATAATTTGTTGGCCAACTTTGATAACTTCAACCACACCAATTAACATGGCAAGTGAACTGGTTTTTATCATACGTGTGAATAAGTTAATCATACTTGGTGTCACTCGTTTTAGGCTTTGAGGAAGTAAAATATAAATGAACGTTTGCAAGGGCGTTAAGCCTAGGGCGTAAGCCGATTCAATTTGGTGTTTTTCAATGGAGGTAAGCGCACCACGCACGAGATCCCCCATTTCTGCAGTTCCCCAAAAAATAAAGACAAGAATACAGACGGTGACACTATCTAAATGGATATCAAACCATTTTGCTAATCCAAAATAGGCAAGAAACAACAACACTAATAATGGGATAAGGCGTACAAATTCAAGATAAAAGCCTGTAATTGCTTTGATAATTTTATTTTTACTTGTCATCAGTACGCCTAAAATAATCCCTAAGAAGCAAGCAAAAAATACTGAAATAAATGCAATTTCAGCGGTAATCCAAAGCCCATGGAGTAAGCGGTTTAATTGGTTACCTTGGAATAATAATTCAAGCCCCATATTTTGCTCTCCGAGTACGTTTTTCTAAATAGCGAATCAAAATTGACATCGGTAATAAAATAATTAGATAAAATACAACCAATAAAAATAAGGACTCATTTGTTTTGTAATCCATACCAATGATTTCTTTTGCAATAAACATTAATTCTGCGACAGCAACTGCGCTAATAACGGAGGTTTCTTTCATTAAAAATAAACAGTTTGCTCCAATAGCTGGCATAGAAATAGCAAAGGCTTGAGGTAAAATCACATATCGGAAAGCTTGAAAAGGTGTTAAACCGATGCTAAGTGCAGATTCTATTTGCCCTTTTGAGACTGCTTCTAATCCCCCTCGAATGGCCTCAGCCATATAGCTCCCACCTAAAAAAGCTAATCCAATCACACCACAAGTGAACCCATCTAATTTAATGCCAACTTTAGATAATCCGAAATAAAGGAAAAACACTTGAATTAAAAGTGGGGTATTACGAGAAAGCTCAATGTAGCTTTTAACTAGCCAACTTAATGATTTTACTTGGTAAGTACTTATCACTGCGCAAATAGTGCCGATAATCAGCGAAAGTAAGATTCCCCAAAAGGAGAGAGCAAGTGTCATTAATGTTGCATCTACAAATCGCGGAAAAACGTTAATGATATAATCCCAGTTCATTTTCTTTTTATGAAAGCATTGTTTGTAAAAAGATAATAAAAGAGATTTTTTATGTTGAGAAAGAATTGAAATGAATGATTTATAGTGAAATGGAATAAGATGAGATAAAGAAAATGCGGTGAAACGTCACCGCACTTATTTATTATTCTACTTTCACAATCCAGCCTTCAGGCGCTTCGACATCACCGAACTGGATGCCTGTGAGCTCTTCATAAAGGCGACGTGTTATTGGGCCAACTTCAGTTTCAGAATAGAACACATGGAATTTACCTTTATGTTGGATTCCTCCAACGGGTGAAATGACTGCTGCAGTACCACAGGCACCAGCTTCAGCAAATTGATCTAGCTGATCGATATAAACATCGCCTTCAATTGCTTCCATACCTAAACGCTCTTTTGCGATATGTAAAAGAGAGTATTTGGTGATACTAGGCAAAATAGATTCTGATTTTGGTGTGATGAATTTATTGTCTTTTGTGATCCCAAAGAAGTTTGCCGCACCGACTTCTTCAATTTTAGTGTGAGTTTTGGGATCTAAATAAATGGCATCAGCAAATTTACGTTCTGGCGTACCTTGTTCCGCCGCTAATACATGTGGCAGAAGGCTTGCAGCGTAGTTACCACCCACTTTTACGCCACCGGTTCCCATTGGTGCAGCGCGATCGTATTCGGTGGTAATAAAGTTAGATGGTGTTAAACCACCTTTGAAATAGGCACCAACTGGGCAGCAGAATACAGAGAAAATAAATTCTGGCGCAGCTTTTACACCAATATTTTCACCCACACCAATTAAAAATGGACGTAAATATAGGGTTGCGCCAGAGCCGTAAGGGCCGACCCATTCTTCGTTTGCTTTCACTACTTCTTTACATGCACGGATAAATAATTCAGTGGGCACCTGTGGCATGAGTAAACGATCTGATGTATGTTGCATGCGTTTTGCATTTTCTTGCGGACGGAATAAGTTGATTGAGCCGTCTTTGCAACGATAAGCTTTTAAGCCTTCAAAGCATTGTTGACCATAGTGCAGTGCGGTAGAACCTTCGTGAATATGCAACGTATTGTCTGTGGTGAGTTTGCCTTCGTCCCATTTGCCATCTTTCCAGTGAGCGATAAAACGGTAATCTGTTTTGATATAACTAAAACCAAGGTTATTCCAGTCTAAGTCTTTCATTTTGCTTCCTTAATTTATTTTTATGAATGAAATAGGGGTTAATCTACATCATTATTATGGGAATTTGAATCTTAAATTTTCAAAATTGGTTAATTTTTAGAAAATTAACTAATAATTGTGAAATTTGTGAAGTCGATCAGAAAATCAAGATGTAACTGTGATAGAATCAAGAAGAAAAAAACGCCACTCAAGAAGAGTAGCGTTTAACCAATAAGGTTTAAATATACAGGAAGTAAATGAGTAACTTGATTTTGTTACTCAAGTTCGGTTACCCGAACTATATGCAAACACAACATCATACTTAAGTCCGAAACTCATTAACTAGTAAGGAATTACCAATCATTAAGTATGTTTGTATTGTAAGGAAAAAGGGTAGAAAAGGACAAATGACGTTTTTTTATTTGAAGTATTAGAAAAACTAATCCGAATTAAATCTTGTCTATTATAGACAAAAATTTTATGAATGGAAATACTTATGTATAAACGTTTGCCACCGTTGAATTCGCTAAAAGCTTTTGAGTCAGCTGCTCGCTATTTAAGTTTTACTAAAGCGGCAGATGAGCTTTGTGTGACACAAGCGGCAGTTAGTCATCAAATTAAATTATTAGAAGAGTTCTTAGGAATTGAATTATTTAAGCGAAAGAATCGTTCTTTAGAATTAACAGAGCTTGGAAAAGCTTATTTTGTTGATATTAATAAAATTCTACGTCGTTTAAATGAAGCCACAGAGCGATTGTTAACGTTAAAAACGGATCCGCATTTAAATATTAGTGTGCCACAAACTTTTGGTATCCAATGGCTCGTGCCACATTTAAGTGAATTTAATCAGCTTTATCCGCAAATTGAGGTGCGTTTAACCGGTGTGGATCAAGATGAAGGATTGTTAAATAAAGAAATTGATCTTGCTATTTATTATGGTTTGGGTAATTGGCAGAATCTCCAAGTGGATCGTCTTGGCGGAGAAAATTTATTGATTTTAGCTTCGCCCGAATTGCTAGCGGAAAATCCAATTATTCAGCCTGAAGATTTAAAAAAACACACATTAATTCATATTCATACGCGTGATAATTGGCAAGTGATGGCAAATCATTTACAGTTAGATGATTTAAATATTCAGCAAGGACCGTTATTTAGTCATACATTTATGGCGTTACAGGCGGCTATTCATGGGCAAGGCATTGTATTAGCTAATCGCTTATTAGCCTTGCAAGAAATTGAAAATGGCTCATTAAAAGTGGTATTGCCAACCAATTTGCCTGATCCAAAATCATTTTATGTGGTCAATCATCTTGATCGCCTTGATGACCAAAAAATTCAAGCATTCCGTCAGTGGATTATTAACTCAATTAAGCAAGAAGAAAATGAATAAACTCGCATTATATTGTCGCCCAGGTTTTGAGAAAGAAGTCGCCGCAGAGATCACCGATCAAGCAAGTAATTTAGGTGTATTTGGTTTTACACGAGTACAAGATAATTCGGGCTATGTCATTTTTGAATGTTATCAACCTGATGAGGCAGATCGCCTTGCTCGAGACATTCCTTTTAACCGTTTGATTTTTGCTCGTCAGATGATGGTTATTTCCGATTTATTGGAAGATTTAGATCCCGCTGATCGTATTAGTCCCATTGTGGCGGCGTTTGAAGAATTATCGCAACAAGTTAATTTTGCTCAATCTAGTGAGCTTTTTGTTGAAACTGCAGACACAAATGAAGCGAAAGAGCTTTCCACTTTTTGTCGTAAATTTACCGTTCCTTTACGTCAGGCATTGAAAAAACAAGGTTGGCTTTCGGCAAAGGCGACTCAAAAGTGCGGTCAATTTTTACATTGTTTTTTTGTAAAACCGAATTGCTGCTATGTGGGATATTCTTATGTGGGTAATCATTCCCCCCATTTTATGGGAATCCCTCGTTTAAAATTTCCAGCAGATGCGCCGAGCCGCTCTACGTTAAAACTCGAAGAAGCTATTTTGACTTTTATTCCGCGTAAAGAAGAGAATAAACATTTAAATGAAAATATGATTGGCGTTGATTTAGGGGCTTGTCCTGGCGGTTGGACGTATCAATTAGTCAAACGCGGTTTATTTGTTTATGCAGTTGATCACGGAAAAATGGCGGCGAGTTTGCATGATACGGGGCGCATTGAACATTGCGCGGAAGATGGATTTAAATTTCAGCCTCCCAAAAAGAAAAAAGTGGATTGGTTAGTCTGTGATATGGTGGAACAACCAAGCCGTATTTCGTTATTGATTGGTAAATGGTTGTTGAATGGTTGGTGCCGAGAAACGATCTTCAATTTAAAATTACCCATGAAAAAACGTTATCAAGAAGTGATATTATGTTTAGAAAACTTGGCTGTGATGTTGGCTGAGCAGAATTTAAATTTTGATATTCAAGCAAAACATTTATATCACGATCGTGAAGAAATCACGGTACATATAGCATTAAAACCTTGAGTGAATTGTTTTCATAACCCAAAAGGACGTCGCGAATGAATTTACACGAATACCAAGCAAAACAACTATTTGAGCATTATGGATTACCCGTAAAAAATGGGGCAGTCTGTCAATCTGTTGATGAAGTAGATTTGGTACTGGCTCAACTTTCAGGCGATAAGTGGGCGGCGAAATGCCAAGTTCATGCGGGTGGGCGTGGTAAAGCGGGTGGCGTTAAATTAGTGCACGATGTAGAGGAAGCAAGATCTTTTGCAGAAAAATGGCTAGGACAACGTTTAGTCACTTTTCAAACGGATAAATCGGGTCAGCCAGTAAATCAGATTTATTTTGAAGAAACTTGCGATATTGATAAAGAATTTTACTTAAGTGCCGTTGTTGATCGGGCCTCTCAAAAAGTGGTGTTTATTGCTTCCTCTGCGGGTGGAATGAATATTGAAGAAGTCGCGCAAAATTCACCGCACTTGCTCCACAAAGTCACAATTGATCCTTTATTTGGAGGATTGCCTTATCAAGGGCGTGAATTAGCGTTTAAATTAGGATTAAGTGGTGCGCAAAACAAACAGTTTACCGATATTTTTATGGGATTATCTCAGTTGTTTCTAGAAAAAGATCTATCTTTAGTGGAAGTCAATCCGCTTGTTCTAACTAAACAAGGCAATTTGGTTTGTCTCGATGCCAAAATATCAGTTGATGATAACGCTTTATTTCGTCATAAAGATTTATTGGCACTGCAAGATTTAACTCAAAATGATGCTCGTGAAGCAGAAGCTGAAAAATTCCAGTTAAACTATGTGGCTTTAGAGGGCGACATTGGTTGTATGGTAAACGGGGCAGGGCTTGCAATGGGAACAATGGATATTGTGAAACTCTATGGTGGGAAGCCTGCGAATTTTCTTGATGTCGGTGGTGGTGCAACGAAAGAGCGGGTTGCTGAAGCGTTTAAAATCATTTTAACCGATCCTTCAGTGAAGGTAATTTTAGTAAATATTTTTGGTGGCATTGTTCGTTGTGATTTGATTGCTGAAGGCGTGATTGCTGCAGTAAATGAAGTGGGCGTGAGAGTGCCTGTGGTTGTGCGATTAGAAGGAACAAATGCTGAAATCGGTCGCCAAATTTTAGCGGAAAGCGACGTTAATATTCTTACCGCACACAGTTTACAACAAGCCGCAGAATTAGCTGTGAATGCAGCAAAAGGAGAACACTAATGGCGATTTTAATTGATAAAAATACCAAAGTGATTTGCCAAGGTTTTACTGGTGGACAAGGGACTTTTCATTCTGAACAAGCATTAGCCTACGGAACACAATTAGTTGGTGGCGTATCGCCAAATAAAGGTGGAAGCACTCATCTTGGTTTGCCTGTATTTAATACAGTTCGGGAAGCTGTCGAAAATACGGGGGCAACAGCGACAGTCATTTATGTGCCAGCACCATTTTGTAAAGATGCCATAATTGAAGCCATTGATGCAGGAATTAAGTTAATTGTCTGTATTACTGAGGGCATTCCTACATTGGATATGCTTAAGGTGAAACAAAAATTAAATGAAACAGGCGTTGTAATGATTGGGCCAAATTGCCCAGGTGTGATTACGCCTGATGAGTGTAAAATCGGCATCATGCCCGGACACATACATAAAAAAGGCAAAGTGGGTATTGTTTCTCGTTCTGGTACTTTAACGTATGAAGCGGTAAAACAAACTACAGATGAAGGTTTTGGGCAATCGACTTGTGTGGGTATCGGTGGCGATCCTATTCCAGGTTCTAGTTTTATTGATATTCTCGAAAGATTTCAACAAGATCCTGAAACAGAAGCTATTGTGATGATTGGCGAGATCGGCGGTTCCGCAGAGGAAGACGCGGCAACCTTCATCAAAGATAATGTCACTAAACCCGTGGTAGCCTATATTGCGGGTATCACTGCGCCAAAAGGTAAACGGATGGGACATGCTGGTGCCATTATTAGTGGCGGAAAAGGTACTGCCGCAGAAAAAATTACAACGCTTGAAGCCGCAGGTGTGACCTGTGTAAAAAGTCTCGCTGAAATTGGTGCAGCCTTGAGAAAGGTATTAAAATAATTTCAGAAAATTAACCGCACTTTGGTTTGACAAGGCGTAGATTGACTCTCTACGCCTTTATTTTTATATGCTCGCCATTATAAAGTGAGCGCAAAACTGCTATAATCAGCGCATATTTTTTAAGGAAGAAGCACATGAGCCAATTTTTTTATATCCACTCTGAAAATCCACAAGCGCGCTTGATTAATCAAGCCGTAGAGATTTTACAAAAAGGCGGTGTGGTTGTGTATCCGACGGATTCTGGATATGCCTTGGGTTGTATGATGGGTGATAAACATGCAATGGATCGCATTGTAGCAATTCGTAAATTGCCTGAAGGACATAATTTTACGTTGGTGTGTAGTGATTTATCGGAGCTTTCAACTTACGCAACGGTGAGTAATACCGCTTATCGTTTGATTAAAAATAATACGCCTGGGCGTTATACTTTTATTCTTACTGCAACGAAAGAATTACCGCGCCGTTTAATGACATCAAAACGTAAAACCATTGGTTTACGCGTACCAGATAATAAGATTGCTTTAGATTTACTTTCAGCCTTAGGTGAGCCGATTTTATCTTGTTCGTTAATGTTGCCAGGTGAAGAACATACCACGCAATCTGAGCCTGAGGAAATTCGAGATCGTTTGGAGCACCAAGTCGATTTAATTATTCATGGTGGATATTTAGGACAAGAGCCTACAACAGTGGTGGATTTAACGGAAGAATCGCCAGTGATTTTGCGCGAAGGAAGTGGAAGTACTGCTCCTTTTATTTAACTTATAGACGCTTGTGAAAGCGACCTTTCCATTATTTAAGGAAAACAATGAAACCTAGTCAAAAACAAACTCAAAAACAACCGCACTTTTCCAAAGATTCAGCAAAGAAAAGTGATTTTTCAGCTAAAAATGATGGACGTTCAGTGTCTCGTACTGCTCGCGTAGAAACGGCAAATACGAAAAAAAGTGCGGTTAATTCTGACAATAAATTTTTATCTAAGCCAAAAGCGAAACCTGTTGTAAAAGTTTCGAATCAACCTAAAGCAGAGGGCGAAAAATTACAGAAAGTTTTAGCGCGTGCTGGACAAGGCTCTCGTCGTGAAATTGAAACGATGATTGCCGCTGGCCGAGTGAGCGTAGAGGGGAAAATTGCGACTTTAGGCGATCGTATTGACGTACATTCTGGCGTGAAAGTGCGTATTGATGGCCAAATCATTAATCTTAGCCACGCACAGAAAGAAATTTGCCGTGTGTTAATGTATTACAAACCTGAAGGTGAACTTTGTACTCGTAGTGACCCAGAAGGGCGCGCAACCGTGTTTGATCGTTTGCCGCGTTTAACGGGCTCTCGTTGGATTGCAGTGGGGCGTTTAGATATTAATACATCGGGTTTGTTGCTTTTCACTACTGATGGTGAATTAGCAAATCGCTTAATGCACCCAAGTCGTGAAGTTGAACGTGAATATTCTGTGCGTGTATTTGGTCAAGTGGATGATGCAATGTTAGCGCGTTTACGTAAAGGCGTTCAGCTTGAAGATGGCCCTGCTAATTTTAAAGAAATTAAATTTACAGGCGGTGTGGGTATTAACCAATGGTATGACGTAACTTTGATGGAAGGGCGTAACCGTGAGGTTCGCCGTTTGTGGGAATCACAAGGGATTCAAGTCAGCCGCTTGATTCGTATTCGTTACGGCAATATCAAACTGATGAAAGGTTTACCTCGTGGTGGCTGGGAAGAAATGGATCTTGAAAACGTCAATTACTTGCGTGAACTTGTGGGATTACCGGCTGAAACCGAAACGAAATTAGATATTACACAGCCACGTCGTCGTCCAAAATCAGGACAAATTCGTAAAGCGGTAAAACGTTATTCTGAACTTAGCAAACGTTATAAAAAATAAGGACTTTTTTTATGAAAATGCAGCAACTGCGGTATATTGTTGAGATTGTAAATCAACATTTGAGTGTCACAGAAGCCGCGAATGCGCTTTATACCTCTCAGCCCGGTATAAGTAAGCAAGTGCGTCTGTTAGAGGATGAACTTGGACTTGAGATTTTTGAGCGAAATGGCAAACATATTAAGGCAGTAACACCTGCTGGTAAGAAAATTGTTGCCATTGCGCGTGAATTATTAGTGAAAGCCCAGGGTATTCGTGCGGTAGCAGATGAATATACGCAACCTAATCATGGGGTACTACGTATTGCGACAACGAATACGCAGGCTCGTTATATGCTACCTGCAGTTGTTGAACGTTTTTCTAAACAATATCCAGATGTGAGTTTACATATTCATCAAGGTTCACCAACACAAATTCACGATGCGTTAATGTCCGGTGAGGTGGATCTGGCGATTACAACTGAAGCGCCACATTTGTATGATGATTTAATTCAATTACCTTGTTATTGGTGGAACCGTTCCGTTATTGTAAAACCAGATCACCCTTTAGTTAATGCAGAAAAACTAACGATTGAAGCACTAGGAAAATATCCTCTTGTTACTTACACCTTTGGTTTTACAGGCGTATCCGATCTAGATTATGCTTTTAATAGCGCAGGAATATTGCCTAATATTGTATTTACAGCTACTGATGCGGATGTCATTAAGACCTATGTGCGCTTAGGATTAGGTGTGGGTATTATGGCATCAATGGCGCATACTGAGCTTGATAAAGATCTTATTGCAATTGATGCGAGTCATTTATTTCGTGCCAGTATGACAAATATTGCTTTTAAACATAGTACGTTTTTACGTAATTATATGTATGATTTTATGGAATATTTTTCGCCACACTTAACGCGTCCTGTTGTTGAAAAGGCGGAACATTTGCGTGATAACAATGCCGTGAAGCGATTATTTGAAGGCATTGAATTAGAAGTGAAATAATTTTATTTATATGGTGTAAAGTGCGGTTGAAATTTAATAAGAATTTCAACCGCACTTTTTTATACTAAAAATAGAACTGGAATAAGGTTCATCACACCAACTGTCGAGATGGAAAGCAATAATCTTGATGCGCCAAAAATAAAACCACGATTAGTGCCATTATCAACTTTTACTAATAAGTTTGCCATCGCCGTGAGGGCATATACTTCAATGACGGTAAAAATGACGAGATAGGCATAGGCGGAAAATACGGAAAGATAACGTAAGGTGATAAACCAAGGCACGATAATTCCAATAGCCAACAGAGGCGAAACCCATGCCGTTTGTTTGATTGTTAAATTAATTTTTCGGGAAAAATAGCTTTGTAATAGCACGGTGAGTAAGCCATTACCAAATAATGCTATCGGCGAATGTTCAGGCATGCCAAGTTTATTGTTAAATAAAAATGGGAAAATGACAAAGAAAGAGCTCGCAATGGCAAGAGGTAAAAATAGCATTAAATGCACCATGAGAAATTCTTTTGTAATAATTTCTTTGATTTGAGTAAAACGAAACTTCACCAACGTTTGTAAGGTTTGAATTTGATAGAAAGGCTTCACCATTAAGGCGAATAATACGGCTTCCATTGAAAAACAGACCCAAATGAGCAAGTCGATATGTTCGTATTTAATAAATGGAATGACTAAAAGCGGCGCAAACATGGATGACATGGAGGTCACTTTTAGGTATTTTCCTTGCAAGCGCGTTTTTTCTTTGTATTCATCCCCAGCCAACACAAGTAAGCAGGCTTTGGCGTTGGTTCCAAATAAGCAACTACCTAAACCAAAACAAGTGGTCGCAATAAGGAGCAATAAATAATTATCTGCTGCGAGAAAGAAAATATAAGCTATTACATCTAAAAAACAGCCGAGCAACATCATTTTGGCTAAACCATAACGATCGCCCCAAATACCAGCAAAAATGGAAAGGGCTTGGTTTGAGAAAAAGAGCAGTGATAAGGAAAAGGCGATTTCGCTGTTGCTCAATCCTTTACTTTGTAGATAAATCAGAAATACCGTTTGCACAGAAAAAAATGCAAGGGTGGAAAAGAAACGCCGAGTAAGTAAAAGTTTTTGTAAATTCATAGAGTCAAATGATAAAAAAGAAAAGCACGCATTGAATAACGCGCGCCATGAGTTTTATAAGTGCGGTTAAAATTGATATTAAAATTTTACCGCACTTGAAAGATTAAAACAGATCGTGATATTTCACTAAATCTTTACGCTGAATAGCAAATACGCCTAGTCCGCCATTTTTAAGTTCTACCCATTCAAATGGTACATCTGGATATTGCTCAATTAAGCTCACCATGCTATTGCCCACTTCACACACCAACAAGCCATTTTCAGTTAAGTAATCTGGCGCTTGTTTTAAAATTTGTTTGGTAATGTTTAAGCCATCATGGCCAGAACCTAAGGCTAACTCTGGTTCAAAATGGAATTCTTCCGGCATATCGGCGAGATCTTCTTCGTCCACATAAGGTGGATTGGTCACGATAAGATCGTATTTTTGTCCCAAAATATTTTCAAATAAGTTTGATTGAATCGGGAATACGCGATGTTCTAATTGATGGCGTGAAATATTGATCTCCGCGACATTAAGTGCATCAACCGATAAATCGACAGCATCCACTTCTGCATTCGGGAAAGCATAAGCACAAGCAATGGCAATACAGCCACTGCCTGTGCACAGATCGAGAATATGACTCGGTTCTTGTGAAATTAAATCTTCAAAGCGTTCTTGAATTAAAGCACTAATTGGAGAACGCGGAATAATAGTTCGTTCATCGACATAAAATTCATGACCGCAGAACCAAGCACTATTTGTTAAATATGCCACTGGTACGCGTTGTTCGATTCGGGTTAATACAAGTTGAACTAGGGTTTCTTTTTCAGATGGGGTTAATCGACTGTTAAATAATTCAGTAGGTAAATCAATGGGTAAATGTAAGCCACTTAAAACGAGTTGCAGGCTTTCATCCCAAGGATTATCGTGCCCTTGCCCGAAGTAAATATCAGAACGATTGAGAATGCTATACGTCCAACGCAGAAAATCTTGGATGGTTTGCAGTTCGTTTGCAACATTATCTTCCAAGATAGTTGCAACTAATTCTTGGTTATGTGAGGTTTCCATCGCATTTCTCCATAAAAGTGAGTAGAAAAGTTAGCATAAAATTCGGTATGAAAATTTGGCGTAGTTATACCACAGATGAGAATGTAGAACTATGATATGATACGCAAAATTTGAAATTAATGAGAAAAAATGCAAGACGAATTTGATTTATTCCGTGCGGAAACCAAAGGCATTAAGCCAATGAAACAAGATACTTTTGTTGTCCCCCGCCAAAAACGTGATCAGAAAAAAATAGAATTAAAAGAATTACGAGCGAAAGAAGATACATTGTTCTATTTTTCTGATGAATATGAGCCGTTACTGAATGAGCATGATGGTGTTGTGAAATATTTACGTGATGGGGAGGATTCCCATTTATTAAAACAACTTCGTCGTGGAGATTTTTCGCCAGAATTGTTTTTAGATTTGCACGGTTTAACCCGTGAACAAGCTAAGCAAGAATTAGCCGCGCTTTTACTGGCTTGTGAAAATGAACATATTGATTGTGCCAGCATTATGACGGGCTATGGCA
The DNA here is from genome assembly GCF_018829755.1 of Haemophilus sp. SZY H8. Classification (NCBI taxonomy): domain Bacteria; kingdom Pseudomonadati; phylum Pseudomonadota; class Gammaproteobacteria; order Pasteurellales; family Pasteurellaceae; genus Haemophilus; species Haemophilus sp. SZY H8. The sequence continues at coordinate 41,768 of NZ_JAHKJY010000002.1, read as the reverse complement.
CCTTTACATTGAAAAAACAAATTCCACGTTGGCTAGTACAACATCCTAAAGTGCGGGCATTACATCAAGCGCCAAGAGAATGGGGCGGTGAGGCGGCAATTTTGATTTTAGTGGATGTGTAAAATATTAAGAAAATTGACCGCTCTTTTATCATATCCCCTAGTTTTTGCAAATAGGGGATATTTTAATTAGCTAATGTAAGTTATAGCACAGCCAAAGCCGCATCATAATTCGGCTCATTTTTAATTTCAGAGACTAATTCGCTGTGTATGACATTATTATTTTCATCAAGAATAATGACTGCACGCGCAGTTAATCCTGCAATTGGACCTGTAGTGATATTAACGCCTAACGTATCATGTACGGATTTATGGCGGAAGGTTGATAGTGTTTGTACATTTTCAATTCCTTCAGCACCGCAAAAGCGTGCTTGTGCAAAAGGGAGATCTGCTGAAATACAGAGTACGACAGTATTTTCTAATGTGGCTGCTCGTTGATTAAATACTCGTACAGACGTTGCACATACACCGGTATCAATACTTGGGAAAATATTAAGAACTTTACGCTTACCAGAAAAATCCCCTAAACTTACATCAGCTAGATCTTTATTTGTAAAGTGCACGTTTTCTACTTTTTCGCCTTTTTGTGGGAAATGGCCTTTTACTTCAATGGGATTACCCATCATTGTTACTTTTGTCATAAAAGCTCCTATTTTATGAGAGGGAGATGTAGCACCTTAGAAAGTGCGGTGAAAAATCGATCATTTTCTTCTGGTAAACCAATACTTATACGAAGATGATTTGGCATTCCATAGCCTGCTATTGGACGAACAATCACACCTTCATGCAATAAGGCATCATAAATTGGTGCGGCAGGTTGTTTAAAATTAATCGTAATAAAATTTCCTTTTGAAGGAATATATTCTAAGTTGTGCTTTTGGCAGAATGTTTCATAGCGAATCATTTCTGAGCGGTTATTTTCCGCCACTTTTTCAACAAAATGATCATCATTCATCACGGCAACTGCTGCCGTTAATGCTAATGCATTACAGTTAAAAGGTTGACGAACACGATTTAATAAATCGGCAATTTCGGGATTAGATACTGCGTAACCGATACGTAATCCAGCCAATCCATAAGCTTTAGAAAGTGAGCGAGAAACAATAAGATTAGGGTATTTTTTTAAAAGACTAAAAGAATCTATGCGTTCTTCTTTTTGGGTAAATTCTGTGTAAGCCTCATCTAACACAACAATGACAGTTGCAGGAATCTGCGCTAAAAAAGCATCGATTTCTTGCTCAGTTAAAAAGTTACCTGTTGGATTGTTTGGATTCGCAATATAAATAAGCTTCGTTTTATCAGAAAGAGCGGCTAAAAATCCGTTTAAATCATGTCCCCAATTTTTAGCAGGAATTTCTTTTGCTACTGCATTAATTGCTTTAGTGACTAGTGGATACACAATAAAGGCATATTGTGAATAAATGATTTCATCATGTTCACTAGCAAAAGTATGGGCAAAGAGTTCCAATAAATCATTTGATCCGTTTCCAAGCGTAATTTGGTTAGGTTGAACACCAAATTTTTGAGCAATAGTTTGTTTGAGTTCAAAACCATTGGCATCGGGATAACGTGTGAGTTGATTTAGTTGTGCATTTATAGCGCGTTTAGCACTTTCGGGAAAGCCAAATGGATTTTCATTTGAGGCGAGTTTAATAATATTTGAAATGCCGAGCTCACGTTCGAGTTCTTCTATTGGCTTTCCTGCTTGGTAAGGTGAAAGGGATTTCACCCCTTGATTGGCGATGTTAATGTACTGCATTGTTTTTATACGTTTTTTTATTCATATTGTGGATATTATAGAAACAGGCGTTAAGCCTGTTCTGATTAGCTATTTTCTGCTTCAAATTTTTTCATAAATTTAATCAGCGCTTCTACCCCTTCTAATGGCATGGCGTTGTAAATAGATGCACGCATTCCTCCAAGGACTTTGTGTCCTTTTAATGCTTGTAAGCCTGCTGCAGTTGATTCAGCTACAAATTTCGCATCGAGTTCAGCATTACCGGTGATAAAAGTCACATTCATAGTTGAGCGATTTTCTTTTGCAACAACATTTCTATATAGTTTGCTTGAATCAATGTAATTATAAAGCGTTTGTGCTTTTAATGTGTTGCGTTTAGCAATAATGTCTAAGCCACCTATTGATTGAATATGTTTAAATACTAGAGAACATAAATACCATGCAAAGGTTGGTGGCGTATTTATCATTGAATCGGCATCACGCTGCACCGCATAGTTCCAAATAGAGGGTGTGTCTTTGCGGGCATGACCGATTAAATCATCACGAATAATGACTAATGTAATCCCTGCTGGGCCAAGATTTTTTTGTGCACCGGCATAAATCACCCCAAATTTGCTGATATCAATTTGGCGAGAGAGGATATTTGATGACATATCTGCAACTAATACAGCATCTCCTATTTTAGGAATATCAAAAATTTCAACTCCACTAATAGTTTCATTCGGACAATAGTGAACATAGTCATATTTTTCCGCAATATTACTAAAATCGAGTTGAGTAATACACGTTTTGCCTCCGTTTTCTACAATTGTAATTTCATCAATTTCTCCGAAATTACGCGCTTCTTTTGCTGCTGTGGCAGACCAATGTCCACTATTTAAATAAAGTGCTTTCCCTTTTTTCCCGATTAAATTCATTGGGATTGCGGCAAATTGACCACGCGCACCACCTTGTAAGAAAAGGATACGGTAGTTATCAGGAATATGATAAATATTACGCAAATCTTTTTCAGCTTGAGTGATAAGCTCCATAAAGTATTTGCCACGATGACTGACTTCCATGACAGATACCCCTTGATCAAGCCAATTTGTGAGCTCACTTTGTGCTTTATGAAGAACTTCTGGGAAAATCATTGCAGGACCTGCACTAAAATTAAAGACTTGTGACATTGTGTTTCCTTATTTTTATGAATGATATTGGTCTCTTTTTATCACTACAAAAGCGGATAATCAACGCTTTTTAAATAAATCCATCAATTTTGGGGAATGTTGTTAAAAGTTATTGGTAAGGTTTTGACGAATAGATGAAAAAAAGCTAAATTAGTGAAGTTCACTTTGTCTATTTAAAAGAGAGTAATTATGGAAAATGTAAATAAGCAATCTTTCCAGGATGTGTTGGAGTATGTCCGAATGTATCGTTTAAAGAATAAGATTAAACGTGATATGGAAGACAACAACCGTAAAATTCGTGATAACCAAAAACGAGTATTATTGTTAGATAATTTGAATCAATATATTCGTGATGATATGAGCATTGAAGAAGTGCGCGGAATTATTGAAAGTATGCGAGATGATTATGAAGGACGAGTGGATGATTACACTATTCGTAATGCAGAGCTTTCAAAGCAGCGTCGAGAAACAAGTGCTAAGATGAAAGAACAGAAAAAAGCACATGCTGAATTGATGAAATCAGGTGGAATGGCTTAAATGATAAACCGATTCTGAATAAGAATCGGTTTATTTTTTTATTAAGCTTTTTTCAAAAACTCAGATTTAAGCATAATTTTGCCACAATCTACGTTGTGATCGCCATTAACTAGGCGAATATTTTTGAATTTTGTTCCTTTTTTCAATACTTCTGATGAGCCTTTTAATTTTAGATCTTTAATGAGTAGCACATCATCACCATCGGTAAGTAAATTACCATTACTATCTTTGACGATGCGTTGATCATCATCAGTTTCAATTTGTTCATTACTATTCCATTCATTACCACAATCAGGGCATACAAAATTAACCGTGTCGTGATAAACGTATTCACTTTGGCATTTTGGACAAGCAGGCATTTGATCCATTGGGTTTTCCTTCTTGGTTAGCATATAATAGGCGCGCGAGTATAGCAAAAAATGTCAAGTTCGCCAAAATAAACAAAGGTGGGCTTTTTTTCGATAAAGTTTTGGGAGAAATTACGTGAAAAAAAATTTTTTAGTGCTGGGATTGGGGTTAGCGATGTTGAGCAGTTCTACGTTTGCACATAATTTACAAATAGATCAATTGTTACCTGCTGTGAAAGTATCTGATTATGGGGAAATTGTGTTAAATGGAAAGGATATTGTATTCCAATCTTGGACATCTTCTACGCTACCGGGAAAAGTGAGAATCGTGCATCATTTAGCGGGAAGAACTTCAGCAAAAGAGAAAAATCAAGCAATGATTGATGCAATTAAGGCGTCACATTTTAATCCTGCAAAATATCAAACAACAACAATTATTAATGCTGATGATGCTATTGTTGGTACAGGAATGTTTGTGAAAAGTAGTGCGGAGAAAGGCAAGGTAGAGAATCCACATAGCCAAGTCGTGTTAGATGATAAAAGTGCGGTAAAAAATGCATGGGCTTTAAATGCCAAAGAAAGTGCGATTATCGTATTAGATAAAAATGGTAAAGTAAAATTTGTAAAGGAAGGCCAGTTGTCTGCCTCTGATATTCAGACAGTGCTTTCATTAGTAAGAGAATTTACTCATTAATGATAAAGGCGGAAAAATCCGCCTTTATTGTAGTTAATTTCTAACTGAATACACTTTAAATTTTCCTGTTTGAGCAACAACTTCGTAATCACCGAAATGTTGTCTAAGTAATTCGGGATAAGGCAAGAATGCATTGGCGACAATGCGTAATTCTCCACCTTGATTGAGATGCCATTTTGCTTGCGTGATGAGTTCTGTTACTGCTCGATAGGCGGTATCAATGCCATCATGGAATGGAGGATTCGAAATAATCAAATCAAATTTTCCTTCTATATCAGAAAAGACATCACTGGCGTAAACCTCGCCTTGTAATTGATTTTCAGAAAGTGTTTTACGCGCTGATTCCAATGCCATCGCATGAATATCAGTCATGGTAATTTGTGCGTTAGGAGCGCGTTTTTTGATCATAGATCCAATTATTCCCGCCCCACAGCCAAGATCAAGTACTTTTCCTTTTATTTTATTATCAATGGTTGAAAGTAACAGTTCAGTGCCCATATCTAATTCCTCAGCACTAAATACCCCAGGTAAACTATATATAGTTAAGTTTTCAAGTGTTGAATGTTGATAGGTTTTCCAGAAATTTTTAAGTTCAAAGTGCGGTTTATTTTGTAGTAAAAAATGATATAAACCGCAACGACGAGCAGAGTCAATTTTCGCTATTTCACCATAGGGTTCTAATGTTTTTTCTACTGAACGCACGCCACAACGATTTTCTCCAATAATTAATATTTCCTGGCCAATAGGCGCCTGAGCTAATAGTTGAAGGAGTTGGAAATTGACTTCTTGTTTGTTTTTAGTCCAATAATAAACGATTAAATCAGTTTGACCTTGAAATTCAACGGAAAAATTGACCGCACTTTGCGTTCTTGCATAGTCAAAATAGCAACTCCAAATTTGGATTGATTGGCATTTAGAGGCTAATGTTTTAGGAAAATTATCAGAAATACCTCCAGCAAATAATACTGATTTACCATCAAAAAATGAAAGATGTCGTTCTAAAACTTGGCTCTCTAGAGAAATCACGCTTTGAATCCTGTGGGTTATTAGTTAAAATTACGCGCTATTTTAGCAAAATTATTAATAAAAATTGATTAAAACTATTTTAGGAAAATCCTTTATGAAAAAAATTCTCTCTGCAGCCTTAATGGCAACATTACTATCTGGATGTCAAGTTCTCGACCTTGTTCAAGGTACGCCTCAAAAGGCATCTAAAGTATCAAAGCCGGTATTAACGCAAGCTCAAACTGAAGTATTACAAAAGTTAGATGCGCAGTTTCAGCGTATTTCAGCTAAAGGCATCGAAATTGAATTCAATGGCGAGAAATATGTGAAACAAACACAAGCAGTAAAAGGTGATGATCCTCGTTTTGTGAGTCTAGCATTAAGTAAAAATAGCGAGGCACGTAAAGCCATATTAAGTGATACATTCTATTTAACTGATGTTTCTCATGAGAAAGCTATTACCGAACGTTATTTTGCAAAAAATAAAGAGACCTGCCAGTTACAGGCTGTGAAATCAGATATTCATGATTATTATGCTTGTGCCAGTGATAAATTTAAACGTTATGTTGCTTTAGTGCATAAAGATAAAAATATAATTGCTTATCGTAGTTATACGTCATACCAAGTTGAACCTACACAGGCTGAAGAACGTGCGATTATTAAGGCATTAGTCGATTATCCATTTGATAGTATTGCTCGTTAATATGAATAGACGCGATCTTCTTTTACAAGAAATGGGCATTTCCCAGTGGACGTTATATCGCCCAGAGGTGCTACAAGGTTCAGTAGGAATTAGTGTTGCGGAGAATATTCGCTTTATCACTGTTTCTGATGAAAATATAAGTGGCTCGCCTTTGTTGGCGGATGTGCTACTCAGCCTTGATCTTAAAAAAGAAGATTGCTTATGTTTGAATTACGATCAAATCCAGCATATCGAATGTAAGCAGCTTATTTGTTATTGGTTATTATCAGAAAATAGCGACCAAATTGACCGCACTTTACCATTTTGCATGCAGGCTGAGCGTGTTTATCGCTCGCCAAGTTGGCAACAATTTCAATCTAATTACCAAGCCAAACGAGAGTTGTGGCAACAAATTCAGCAGCCTTAATTATGTCTATTATTTCTCAAATTGAAGCCAGTGATTTCGACCGATTGTATGAAATCGAGCAGCAAGCACATCTTGTGCCTTGGTCATTTGGTACGTTAAAAAATAATCAAGGGGATCGTTATCTCAATTTAAAATTAATTGAGAATGATCAGATTATCGGTTTTGCTATTTGCCAAATAGTATTGGATGAAGCAACTTTGTTTAATATTGCTATTTTACCGTCCCATCAAGGTAATGGATTGGGGAAATTATTGTTGAATGAGTTAATCGCTCAGTTGAAAGAAAAAGCTGTTCAGACTTTATGGCTAGAAGTCAGAGAGTCTAACCCCGCTCGTTTCTTGTATGAAAAAATTGGTTTTAATGAAGTCGATATTCGAAAAAATTATTATCCAAAACCCAGTGGTGGACGAGAAAATGCCGTAGTAATGGCCTGTTATTTATAGATACAAATGATATAGCCTAGAATGTTTATCCTAGGCTATATTTTTTTATGCTTCTTCTGCAGGAAAAACAAAGGGATTTAATCCGCTGCGTGCAAGACCTTTTTCTTCCATTTCAATATCTAAGAAAATAGAAGCCAAATCGTCGGCTACTGGTTCTACATGAGGATCTTTTTCTTGGAACATGATTTTCAAGTAACTTTCACAGCTGCCACAGGTTTCGGCACGGACAAGTGCGAGCTCTTCATTTAATGACCACATTTCGAGTTTGTCGTGGCTATTACAGTTGGTGCATTGTGCGCGAACTAAATTCCATTCACTTTCACATAAATTACAATGTAAGTAGCGTAAACCTTGTGATGTACCAATTTGTACAATACTCGCGACAGGTAATGAGCCACAAACAGGGCAGTGATGGAGATTTTCAGTATTTTCCAGTTGGCTATTATGTGGAATTTGTTGAGTGAGTTGTAACCAATAGAGGGACAGGGCTGCCCAAATAAAAACAGACTTATCGCTACTTACTAAGTTAAATTCTTGAGTAAGAAGTTTAGTTGCCATATCTTCTAATTCTGAAGATGATGCTTTTTCAAGCTGTTCAATGGTTGCTAATACTTGTTCATTAGCTTTAGGTTTTATTTCGTGAATAATTTCTGCGAGATATTCTCTCCAAATATTATTTCGTTGAAAAGTTTTTGCATTTAAGGGCTCAATTTCATTTAACTGTTTAAATGGATGAGCAGGTAAAGGATTTTTTTCTAATGTAGAAAGTTGGCTTTCTACAATATCTGCAGCAAAATTTAAGTAATCGCTTAGTGGATGATCTTTCGCTAAATCACGCAGACGTTTTGCACGACGCTGGTAAAGGTTTTTAGGATTCGCAAATAAAACAGGTGGAACATCATAAGCGTTCTTTTTTTGTTTAATTTCATCCTCTGAAAGAATTTTAATACTCATAAGATACTCTTGATTGTCACTAATAAAAAGTGCGGTTATTTAACCGCACTTTTTCATACTAGGGGGTTATTTTCCAAAGCCTTTAAATAATACTTTGGTTTTCCCACCTTTGTCATTTTTTTCGTTAATAAGGTCATTCTCTAGTGCTTCTAACACCTCTTCACGATACCATTTTGGATGGTGTTTTTTCGCCCAGCGAACAGTTACCCATCCTTCAACAATACCACGAATAGAGCCCTTGATCCAAAATGCCATATACATATGTACTAGGATGCCAGTGAATAGCATGAAAGCACTTAATGAGTGAAGCAAAATTGCAATACGCAATACTGGAATTGAGAAGTAATGTGAGAAGTATTGGCGCCACATAATGATGCCTGTTACTAATAATGTCACCATAGCTAAATTTAATGTCCAAAATAACATTTTTTGGCCAAAGTTATATTTACCATTATCAGCTACAGCATGCTCGTTACCTTTTAATACTTCTAATATGCCTTTTGCCCAGCGAATATCATTTTTTTCTGGAATATTGTGATCCCAGTATAATAAAGCTAAGTAAATAAAAGCAAAGAACATTAATATCCCAGTGAACGGGTGAACTGCACGTGCAATTTGTGGTGTTCCCAAAATTTCTGTTAACCACGCAAAATCTGGGAAGAAAAAGGCAACCCCAGTGAACATTGTCATAAAAAAGCAAATTACCAACATCCAGTGGCTGATACGCGCAGGCGTTCTATGGCGGATAACGCGAGTATCGTTGCTAATTTCAATTTTACTCATGGTTTTCCCCCTTAGTTGATTTTTCTTCTTCAAATTCGTGGTGATGATCTTCCACATCTTCTTCTACATTTGGACCAACAGTTAAGTAGTGTGCGATTTCTGCAAGGGCTAACCCCCCCATTGCCACTGCCGCAACTGGTTTTAACACATCTTTCCATAAAGTAACGCTTGGATCAATGCTTGGGTTTTTAGGAAGACCTGAATAAAGTTCCGGTTTATCCGCATGATGTAATACATACATTACATGCGTACCTCCAACACCTTCAGGATCGTAAAGTCCCGCATTTTCATAACCACGTGCTTTTAATTCAGCAATGCGTTGTTCTGCGTATACTTTCATTTCTTCCTTAGAACCGAAACGAATTGCACCAGTTGGACAGGTTTTCACGCAAGCAGGCTCTTGACCTACAGATACGCGATCCACGCAAAGGGTACATTTGTATACTCGATTATCTTCAGGGTTCATTCGAGGAATATTGAATGGACATCCTGCAATACAATAGCCACAACCAATACATTTATCAGATTGGAAATCTACAATACCATTGGCGTATTGGATGATTGCGCCTGGTGATGGACAAGCTTTCAAACAGCCTGGTTCAGCACAGTGCATACAACCATCTTTACGAATTAACCATTCTAAACGATCGTTTTCTTCTACTTCGTTAAAACGCATTACTGTCCATGCTTTTGCATTGAGATCAACAGGGTTATCATAGATCCCTACACACTGAGCATTGACATCAGAGCGGATATCATTCCACTCTGAACAGCCTACCTGACAAGCTTTACAGCCAATACAGGTAGTAACATCGATTAATTTTGCGACTTCAACTTTATGATCTCGCGCGTGTGGTGCAGGTGTTAAGCCTGAAGTTGCGGAGATTTTAATAACGTCTTGCGTTTGAACGCCTTGAGCAGTTCCTGCCATATTATGCCTCCCCAACTTTTTCAATATTCACCAAGAATGTTTTGTATTCTGGTGTTTGCGTGTTTGCTTCACCCCAAGACGGTGTTAAGGTATTAGTAGCAAATCCACGATTACCTTTACCATTTAAGGCTTTCATATTCCAGTGAATTGGAAGACCTACATGGTGTACGGTACGTCCATCAATTTCTAGATCTTTAAGACGTTTTGTAACCACAGCAACAGCTTTAATATAGCCACGACGAGAAGTAATTTTTACCATATCGCCTTTTTGGATGCCTTTTTCTGCCGCTAATTTTTCACCGATTTCCACAAATTGTTGTGGTTGTGCGATGATATTTAATGCAGATTGTGCAGTCCAACTATGGAAGTGTTCCGTTAATCGGTAAGTTGTTGCCACGAATGGGAACTCTTTATTTGAACCGATAAATTCTTTATCTTCAGGATAAATACGTACTGTAGGATCACTTACCACTGCAGCGTGTAATGGGTTAGTATCTATTGGGCTTTCAACTGGCTCATAGTGTTCAGGCATTGGACCATTTGCAATTTTATCAACTGCAAATAAACGACCTACACCTTCAGCAGACATAATAAATGGTCCTGTATCAGAACCTGGTGGTTGTGTACCATAGTCTGCTACATCATGCCAGTTCCAGTTTTTACCATTCCATTTGATTAATTGGCGGTTTTTATCCCAAGGATTACCATTGATATCTAATGATGCACGGCTATAAAGTACACGACGGTTTGCAGGCCATGCAAAGCCCCAACCAATGGTGCAACCTAGACCTGATGGGTCTGAGTTATCACGATTTGCGGTTTGGTTACCTTTTTCAGTCCATTGACCAACGTATAACCAGTTACCTGATGTTGTTGTACCATCATCACGTAAATGTGCAAATCCATTGAGTAATTGGCCTTTTTTGTACATCAAGTTACCGTTTGGATCATAAAGATCTTCAAGCGCATAACCATTTAATTCTTTGGCTAATTCTACCGCACTTGGTGAGTGTGGTTGAGCATAGTCCCAAGTCATTGCTTCAAAGGATTCAATACCGCGACCACCTTCTTTTTGATAAAGATGATGCATTTCTTCACGAATCATTGAAAGAATTTCAACGTCTGGTAATGCTTCACCTGGCTGATCGCAACCCTTCCAGTGCCATTGCGCCCAACGTCCTGAGTTTACAATTGAACCATCTTCTTCTGCGAAACAGGTTGTTGGTAGGCGGAAGACTTCAGTTTGAATTTCTGAAGAATTCACGTTGTTTGATTCACCAAAGTTTTTCCAGAATTCAGAGGATTCAGTTTGAAGCGGATCCATCACGATTAAGAATTTTAACTTACTCATTCCTGCAACAGTTTTGTTTTTGTTCGGTAATGAGTTTAACACGTTAAAGCCTTGTAAAATCCAACCGTGTAATTTGCCGTCATTCATCAATTTAACGTGGGTAATCGGGTCATATAAGCGATCTGCTTTTGGTAAGAAATCAAAACCCCAACCATTTTCTTTGGTTGCTTTATCACCGTAGAAGGTTTTCATCATACTAACAAAGAATTTTGAGGTATGACGATAATAGTTCACTTGGTTTGGAACAATATCTTTTGGTGTAATCGCGTTAATGTATTGCTCGTAAGAGGTATCTTTATCGTTTGGTAAACGCATGTAACCAGGTAAAGACATTGGCAATAGGCCCATATCTGTTGTACCTTGCACATTGGAGTGACCACGTAATGCATTAATACCACCACCAGGCATACCCATATTACCTAAAAGTAATTGGATCATCGCCATTGAACGAATATTTTGTGTACCGATTGAATGCTCGGTAAAGCCTAACGCATATAGATGCGTCATCGTTTTATTTGGTGCAGAGGTTTTACCAATTTCTTCACAGATTTGTAAGAAGAGTTTTTGTTTTACACCTGTAATGCGTTCAACCATTTCCGGGGTATAACGAGAAACATGCTCTTTTAAGATATTAATGACACAACGAGGGTGTTGTAATGTCATATCACGTTTAGCCTGTCCGTTCTCATCAAACTGATAGTTCCATTTAGATTTATCGTAGTTACGTTTTTCTTCGTTGTAACCTACAAATAAACCGTCCTCAAATTTGAAACCTTCATCAATTAAGAATGAGGCATTAGTATAGTGTTTAACGTATTCGTGTTGAATTTGGTTTGTTTCCAATAAGTAACGGATGACACCCATTAAAAATGCGATATCTGAACCAGAACGAATTGGCGCATGTAAATCTGCAACAGAGGCTGTACGGTTAAAGCGTGGATCGATAACGATAAGTTTCGCACCGTTTTTCTTTGCTTCAATTGCCCAACGGAAGCCAACAGGGTGAGCTTCTGCAGGGTTACCGCCTTGAACAATGATAAGGTTGGCATTTTTAATATCAACCCAGTTATTTGTCATCGCACCGCGACCAAATGATGGAGCAAGACTTGCTACCGTTGGTCCGTGTCAAGTATTCGCTTGGTTACACATCGGTACCATACCCAACATCCGCACCCATTTATGAGTCAGTAGTGCGGCTTCGTTGCTTATGGCTGATGCAGTCATAATACCTGTAGTTGTCCAACGGTTCACGGTTTTGCCACTTGCATCTTTTTCAACGAAGTTAGCATCACGATCGTCTTTCAGTAAGCGAGCAATGCGTTTAATTGCATCTTGCCAAGAAATTCGTTCCCATTTATCAGAACCAGGTGCACGATATTGAGGATATAAAGAACGGCTTTCACTATTTACATAGTCTAATGCACCAGCACCTTTAGGGCAAAGTGCACCACGACTTACTGGATGATCTGGATCACCTTCAAGGTGAAATAATTTAGAACGAGTATTTGTGCTGGTGTGGCCACTTAATGTATCAGCAGGTTTTCCAGTGCTATATAACAACATACCGCAGCTTACGGCACAATATGTACAGGTGTTACGAGATTCGAATGCGCGTAATAATTTATATTCACGCGGTGCAGCCAATGCACTTGTAGGCGCAAAGCCCAACATTGCGGCTGAAGTTCCCGCCATACCACCTGCACAGACCTTAAAGAATTTTCTTCTTGAGATCTGCATAATCACTCCTTTACATTAACAGTGAGCGTTAATGTGTTTTAGATTTTTAGATAGTAAAAAATTCGCTTAGATAATTTGATTGATTTCGATAAAATAGCCTTATCGAAAGGTAACATAAAAAGGCGATAGCAAAAAACACCAATTTAAGCGGGCCTAAGGATAACGATTTTTTAACCATAAATCTATAATCAAATTACATTAGATTGCTAAAAATAAGTGATCTAGATCATAAAAATGAAACAAATTTAACAAAATTGTTACATGCGTGTAATGGATATAACAAGAAATGAACTGGCTTTTACGACACTCAATCTATTTGTTTAGAACAAATAAAAAAGAAGAAAAAATTACCGCACTTTTAACCGAGAAAGAGGATGATCTTGCTGTTGAAATCCCCGTTTCTCTTGTTTATAACGATATTTCTCATGCCGTGATGATGTGCTCACCAAAGAATTTAGAAGATTTTGCATTGGGGTTTTCTCTAACAGAGGGAATTATTGATAAACCTTCTGATATTTATGGTATTGACGTGATAGAAGCCTGTAATGGTATAGAAGTTCAAATTGAACTTTCTAGTCGAAAATTTATGGCATTAAAAGAACATCGTCGAAACCTTACTGGGAGAACTGGTTGTGGTATTTGTGGTACAGAGCAGCTTAATCAAGTTTATAAACACTTCCCAAAATTAGAGCAAACCTTTCAGTTTGATATTAATCGGTTAGATAGTTGCTTAACTACATTACAAATTCATCAACAACTTGCTCAACAAACAGGAGCGACACACGCTTGTGCTTTTTTTGATTTACAAGGCAATATGCTTGCAATTCGTGAGGATGTAGGGCGACATGTTGCACTAGATAAGCTACTTGGTTGGTATGCAAAAACTGATAAACCTCAGGGATTTATTTTAGCCTCTAGTCGCGCGAGTTATGAAATGGTTCAAAAAACAATAGCTTGCGGTATAGAGATGTTAATGACAATTTCTGCGGCTACAGATTTGGCGGTGAAAATGGCGAATGAGCATAATTTAACCCTAATTGGGTTTGCGAGAGAAGGGCGGGGGAATATTTACTGTGGTAAAGTGCGGTTGAAATTTTAGTTAATATAAAACAGGAAATAGGGTAATGTACCTCTTCTATTTCCTGTTTTGTTTAGGGATATTTAACCTCTTTCTTTAATGTCTGATATCCATTGTTGAATCAAGCGTTTACCTTCTTTATCAGATCCAAATTTTATAAAATTCATATCTATAAGCTTAAGTTTGTCTGCAGGTGTAAAGCCTGGTGCTGGTTGGGCATAAATATTGGTTGGTAACTGATAAGAATCGCCAAATCGCCAAGGGATTTCTTGAGCTTCTTTGCTTAACACGAAATCAATAAATAATTTTGCATTATCTAAATTACGCGCCCCTTTAATAATGCTTGCAGCCCCTAATGCGTATCCAACACCTTCACAAGGTAAAACACCTTCAACGGGTGCGCCTTTATTCTTTTCTTTAGCATAATTGAGCATGAAACCTATATCAATTGCGACATCACCCGTTGCCAAATAACTAGTTGCGAGCCCACTTTTTGTATATTGGGAAACATTGTGATCCAAGGCTTTTAAGTAATCATTCGTTTTCTCTTCACCCCATAGAGAAATGAGCGTGCTTAATAACGAATAACCGGTTCCTGAAACACGTGGGTCTGCGTATTGAATTTCATTTTTGAATTCAGGTTTGGTTAAATCGGCGAAACATTTTGGTGGCGTAATCCCCAATGAGGCTAGTTTTTTAGTGTTAATGCCAATTCCCATTTCCATTAGGTAAATAACAGATGTGAAATCACCGCGCTGAGCCATTAAGGATTTGAATTTGGGCATAATCTGTTTTTGTATTGGGGAGCGGTATTTTTCAAGCAAGTTCAACTCGGCTGCTTGTAAATGCGGTTCAATAGTGCCCCCATACCAAACATCTGCTTGAGGATTTTCTTTTTCAGACTTGATTTTACCTAAAATGGTCCCTGTGCTATTACGAATGAACTGTGTTTCTATTTGATATTTTTGAGCAAATGCTTTTGTCACTTGTTCACAAGTTGTATTTTGAACACTGCAATAGACGGTAAGTTTACCTGCAGCTTGAGCGGTAGAGGTAGCACTTAGTACAGCTAGTCCAAGAAGTAAAGTGAGTTTTAATGATGTTTGGAGAGGTTGTGCCATATTTTTCCTTATGATTATAGTGTCATGTTAAGCCAAGTCGCTAGGCAATATAAAATTTTAAAAAAATTTTGTAAAGAGAGGTAATACCCGTTTTAGAGCGTATTCATTGCATTAATGATTTTAATTTCATCAAAATTGACAATATCTTCTTGGAATATTGTGCGCTCTTGAATTTTCCCCTCTTGTAATAATTTTTCTCGTTGTGTGCCTAAAAGCAATGGCGAGTCTGGTGTGTACCATTTTTTCCCTTGGCGGAAAATTAAATTACCAATGGAACAATCTGTCACTTTTCCATTTTTGATAATAATAATTTCATCACAAGAGCCTCGTTGATCAAACAATTTATTAATTAAACTGCGATCAGAATATTTCAAGCTATATTCGATATTGTCACAAATTACAGGTTGGAAAGTACGGTAAATTTTTCGATAGTATTCAAAATATTGAATTTGTGTGGTTTCGGCATTGTAATCAATGCGGCAGCGAACTAATTGATTTTGTAAGAGGGCTGGCAGTTGAATGAGTGAAAAAAGATTAAAAATTTTTACCGCACTTTTGCCATAATATTCATGCAAACTACGTTCATATCGTGCTTGGTGTAAATCGATATTTTGAATTTTCCCGTTTTCAATACAAAGGGTTTCAAATAGAGGATACATTAATGAGCCCCTTCAATCGGTAAATAGACTTTTTCTAACAATTCTTCATATTCATCTTGCACATTGCTATGAATGGTAATTCCACCTCCACTATGAAAATAAAATTTTTCATCTATTTGAGAAATAAATCGAATTGCTACCGCACTTTGTAGTGTTTTACCATCAAATATGCCGAAAATTCCTGTGTAATAACCGCGTTTTTGTTTTTCTGCTTGTTGAATAATTTGTGTGGTTTTTTCTTTTGGGGCGCCACTTATGGAGCCAGCAGGCAAGAGTTTCGCTAAAATATCTCCAATTTGATTTTGCCAGTTTTCATTCAACTTTCCGTAAATTTCAGAACTGGTTTGCAGTATTTCACCTTTTTGTGTTTTGATGCGATCGATATAACGAAATTTTTTCACCCGAATGTTTTCTGCGACCATCGATAAATCATTACGCATCAAATCAACAATCGTGTAATGTTCGCGTTGTTCTTTTTCATTTGTGAGTAACTGATTTTCTGCATTGGGCAGAGATGCATTAATTGTCCCTTTCATGGGGTAAGTAAAAATGCTGTTGTCATGAATATTGACAAAACATTCTGGTGAGAAGCAAACAAATTGATCTTGTAACCACAATTTATAAGGAGCATTTGTTTGATGAAAAATCTGTTCAAGTGACAGATTACCTGAAATTTCAGTGGGGTAGGTGAGATTCAATAAATAAGAATTACCTTTTTGTAATTCACTTTGAACAAGTTCAAAACCTTGTTGATAACGCGAGAAGGGCATTGGATGTTTGGTAAAATTAAGAGGGATAGGTTGTGAAGAAATTGTGCAATTTCTTTTCCCTAAAATATCAAAATAAATGCCTTGTTGTGCAGAATTTTCGAGAGGATAAATCAATGGTTTTTCTTTTTCAAAATCAATGAGAAAGAAAAATGGTGTGCGTTGTTTGCCATAATGATTAGCCCGTTTAATAAAATGTTGCATTGTGCTTTGTGTCATTTTGCGTAAAATTGCCCGATTATAACGAATGCCGAGCGGTTATGAAATTACTCATCATTAATAATCACGATTCTTTTACTTTTAACTTGGTGGATTTAATTCGAAAATTAAATGTGCCTTATGATGTTTTAAATGTGGAAGATTTAAAAGAAAGTACAGCGGAAAAATATAGTCATATATTGATTTCACCGGGGCCAGATGTACCACAAGTTTATCCACAACTTTTTTCCATGTTGGAAAAATATCATCAGAAAAAATCTATTTTAGGTGTGTGTTTAGGGCATCAAACCTTATGTGAATTTTTTGGTGGTACATTGTATAACTTACAGAAAGTCCGTCATGGCCAGAAACGAATTTTAAAAGTGCGGTCAAATTCTCCATTATTTTTTAGCCTTCCAAGCGAATTTAATATCGGGCTATATCATTCTTGGGGCGTACAGAAAAAAGATTTTCCTAGTTGCCTAGAAGTTACCGCACTTTGTGATGAAGGCGTGGTCATGGCTATACAGCATAAATCTTTACCAATTTATGGCATTCAGTTTCACCCAGAGTCTTATATGTCAGACTTCGGTGAGCAAATTTTGCGTAATTGGTTGAATATTCCTGCTGCGATTAATCAATAATAGCGCTTGCTTATTAAGCTAAAATACGTATTATAGACGTCTATACGTCAATACATCCAAATTTAAAGAAAAAGAGAGAAAATATGTCTAGCTATTTATTTACATCTGAATCTGTATCTGAAGGGCATCCAGATAAAATTGCCGATCAAATTTCTGATGCGGTACTTGATGAAATCCTAAAACAAGATCCAAAAGCACGAGTAGCTTGTGAGACCTATGTAAAAACCGGTATGGCATTGGTGGGTGGTGAAATTACAACATCAGCATGGGTCGATATTGAGAATTTAACACGTAAAGTGATTTGTGATATTGGTTATGAACATTCTGAAATGGGTTTTGATGGTCATTCTTGTGCGGTGCTTAATGCAATTGGTAAACAATCTGCAGATATTAATCAAGGTGTTGATCGTGAAAATCCATTAGATCAAGGCGCAGGCGATCAAGGTATTATGTTTGGTTATGCTACCAATGAAACGGATGTATTAATGCCAGCTGCTATTACTTATGCACATCGTTTAATGGAAAAACAAGCTGAAGTGCGTAAAAGCGGTAAATTAGCATGGTTACGCCCAGATGCTAAAAGCCAAGTAACATTAAAATATGAAGATAATAAAATTGTTGGTGTGGATGCGGTTGTGCTTTCTACTCAACATTCCGAAGAAGTTAGCCAAAAAGACTTACACGAAGGTGTGATGGAAGAAATTATCAAACCTGTATTACCAAGTGAATGGCTTTCTAAAGAAACAAAATTCTTCATTAATCCGACTGGCCGTTTTGTTATTGGTGGACCGATGGGGGATTGTGGTTTAACTGGTCGTAAAATTATCGTGGATACTTACGGTGGTGCTGCTCGTCACGGTGGTGGCGCATTCTCAGGAAAAGATCCATCTAAAGTTGACCGTTCAGCAGCTTATGCGGCACGTTATGTCGCAAAAAATATTGTTGCAGCTGGTTTGGCAGATCGTTGTGAAATCCAACTTTCTTATGCGATTGGTGTGGCTGATCCAACATCTATCATGGTCGAAACCTTTGGAACTGGAAAAGTTGCGAATGAATTATTAGTGTCGTTAGTTCGTGAATTCTTTGATTTACGCCCTTATGGCTTAATTAAAATGTTAGATTTAATTCAACCAATCTATCGTGAAACAGCAGCTTATGGTCATTTCGGTCGTGAGCAATTCCCTTGGGAAAAAGTGGATCGTGCAGCAGAATTACGTGTTGCAGCGGGATTAAAATAATCTTATTTTTTAATTTAGTAAATTATATAAAAGCCGCTTATCTAGCGGTTTTTTCTTTTTCAATCATGGCATCAATAGAGCAAATTCCATTTCGTCATTTAAAAATGCAAGTGCAACGTAAATTGAATCAGTCTTTGCAGCTTGCAGAGGTTTATTTTAAGCGAAAATTTATAATGCCTGAGGTAAATTATGAGTTACGTGGAATAAAGGCTGGAGTGGCTTACCTACAAAAAAATGAAATAAAATTTAACCGCACTTTGTTATTAGAAAATGTGGATGAATTTATTCGACAAGTCGTGCCACATGAGCTTGCTCATTTGATTGTGTATCAAATGTTTGGTCGTGTAAAACCTCATGGGAAAGAGTGGCAGCTTGTAATGAATGAAATTTTTAAGCTTCCTGCGGATACTTGCCATCAATTTGATATAAAAAATGTACAAGGTGAAACCTTTGAATATAGTTGTGCGTGCCAAACACATTTTCTAAGTACTCGTCGTCATAATAGAATAGTAAGAGAAAAGATTGAATATTTATGTAGAAAATGTAAGGGAAAATTAGTTTTTGTCGATGAAACGAAATCATTTTTGTGATATATTTTTCCAGTTTATTCAATAAATAAAGGAGTTATCCAATGAAAAAATCTTTATTAGCCGTTATTGTTGGTGCATTTGCCTTTGCTTCTGCTGCAAATGCGAATATCTATGCTGAAGGCGATATCGGTTTATCTCAAACTCAAGCAAACGGTAGCAATAATACCCGAGTTGAACCTCGTGTAGCGGTTGGTTATAAATTAGGAAATACACGTGTCGCAGGTGATTATACTCATCACGGAAAAGTTGATGGTGCGAAAATTCACGGTTTAGGTGCATCAGTATTATATGATTTTGATACAAATTCTAAAGTTGAACCTTATGTAGGCGCTCGTGTTGCAGCTAACCAATTCAAATATGATAATCGAGCTAACCAAGTATATAAAAGTTCTTCTGAAACTAAAATTGGCTATGGTGTTGTAGCGGGTGCTAAATATAAATTAGATGGTAACTGGTATGCAAATGGCGGTGTTGAATACAATCGTCTAGGTAGTTTTGATAATACTAAAGTTAATAACTATGGTGCAAAAGTTGGTGTTGGTTACGGATTCTAATTTTTAGAGTACCCAAATCTCCTTAAGAAAACACTTTTGGTTTAACGGTGATTGCTTATGGTGATCACCGTTATTCATTTCTAGATATTTTAGGAAAATGTTTGAATAAAATACGGTGAAAATTCACCGCACTTTGGTTTTCCCCTTGAAATCTTTCTTTTTATTCTTATATCTGTGACGTTCAATTTTTATCTTTATGAAGGAAAAAATTATGTCACAAAATCAAGAAACTCGCGGCTTTCAATCTGAAGTCAAACAACTCCTCCAATTAATGATTCATTCTTTGTATTCCAACAAAGAAATTTTCTTACGTGAATTAATTTCTAATGCCTCTGATGCTGCAGATAAATTACGCTTTAAAGCACTTTCCAACCCTGCTTTATATGAAGGTGATGGTGACTTGCGTGTGCGTGTTAGCTTTGATGCGGATAAAGGCACTATTACAATTAGCGATAACGGCATTGGTATGACTCGCGAGCAAGTCATCGATCATTTAGGTACGATTGCAAAATCAGGAACAAAAGAATTTTTAACCGCACTTGGCCAGGATCAAGCAAAAAATAGCCAACTTATTGGGCAGTTTGGTGTGGGTTTTTATTCAGCTTTTATTGTGGCAGATAAAGTGACTGTAAAAACTAGAGCAGCTGGCGAAGAGGCGGATAAAGCTGTACTTTGGGAATCTGCGGGTGAAGGCGAATATTCTGTGGCGGATATTGAGAAAAAATCCCGTGGCACTGATGTGATTTTACATTTACGCGAAGATGAAAAAGAATTTTTAAATGAATGGCGTTTACGTGAAATTATCGGTAAATATTCTGACCATATTGGCTTGCCAGTAGAAATGCTAACGAAAGAATATGATGATGAAGGCAAAGAGTGCGGTGAAAAATGGGAGAAAATTAATAAATCCGATGCACTTTGGACGCGTTCTAAAAATGATGTCTCCGATGAGGAATATAAAGAGTTTTACAAACATTTAAGCCATGATTTTGCTGATCCTGTGACTTGGGCGCATAACAAAGTGGAAGGAAATCAAGCATATACTAGTTTGCTTTATGTGCCAGCGAAAGCACCTTGGGATTTATTTAATCGCGAACATAAACACGGCTTAAAACTTTATGTTCAACGTGTATTTATTATGGATGATGCTGAGCAATTTATGCCGAATTATCTACGTTTTATGCGTGGTTTAATCGATAGCAATGACTTGCCATTAAATGTATCTCGTGAAATTTTACAAGATAACAAAATTACTGCTGCATTACGCAAAGCATTAACTAAGCGTTCATTACAAATGCTAGAAAAATTAGCAAAAGATGATGCAGAAAAATATCTTCAATTCTGGAAAGAGTTTGGTTTAGTCTTGAAAGAAGGCCCTGCAGAAGATTTTGCTAACAAAGAAACTGTCGCGAAGTTATTGCGTTTTGCTTCAACACATAATGATAGCAGCGAGCAAACTGTCTCTTTAGAAGATTACATTTCTCGTATGAAAGA
The DNA here is from genome assembly GCF_018829755.1 of Haemophilus sp. SZY H8. Lineage (NCBI taxonomy): Bacteria > Pseudomonadati > Pseudomonadota > Gammaproteobacteria > Pasteurellales > Pasteurellaceae > Haemophilus > Haemophilus sp. SZY H8. The sequence continues at coordinate 20,568 of NZ_JAHKJY010000002.1, read as the reverse complement.
GGGGCAAAAAGCTATCTATTACATTACAGCGGATAGTTATGTTGCAGCGAAAAATAGCCCACACTTGGAATTATTCAATAAAAAAGGCATTGAGGTTTTATTGCTTTCCGACCGCATTGATGAATGGATGTTAAGCTATTTAACTGAATTCGATGGTAAACAATTACAAAGTATCACAAAAGCAGATTTGGATTTAGGCGATTTAGCTGATAAAGAATCTGAAACGCAAAAACAACAAGATGAAGCCTTTGGTAGTTTTATTGAGCGTGTGAAAAATTTACTTGGTGAACGAGTGAAAACGGTGCGTTTAACCCACAATTTAACAGATACACCAGCGGTAGTTTCTACAGATAACGATCAAATGACGACCCAAATGGCGAAATTGTTCGCAGCCGCAGGGCAACCTGTACCTGACGTAAAATACACTTTTGAACTTAATCCAGAACACCACTTAGTGAAAAAAGTAGCTGATATTACAGATGAAACAGAATTTGCTGATTGGGTGGAATTATTACTTGAACAAGCTATGCTAGCAGAGCGTGGCTCTTTGGAAAACCCAGCTGCATTTATTAAACGCATAAATAAGTTGTTAGGTTAATTCATTTGAGATGAAGTAGTATAAGGGTTAAAATCCTCAGTCTGATTAGATTGAGGATTTTTCTTATTTTTTTAGGTGAAACATGATTACAGTTTACGGCATTAAAAATTGCGATACAGTAAAAAAAGCGTTGAAATGGCTAGCGGATCACAATATTGAACACAAACTCCATGATTACCGTGTTGATGGTTTGGATTCGAATTTTTTAGTCCAAGCAGAAGCTCAATTTGGCTGGGATGTGTTGGTGAATAAACGCAGTACAACTTGGCGTAATTTGGATGAGCAAGTTAAAAATTCTCTTGATAAAGCTACTGCACTTTCCGTGTTGGCTGAGAATCCAACCTTAATTAAACGCCCAATTATTTTACAAGATGGGAAGGCATTAATTGGATTTAATGAAAAGGAATATCAGGCTGCTTTGGCTTAAAGTGCGGTTATTTTCTTAGGAGTTTTTATGAGAGAAAAAGTGATTTCGTTAGCGCAAGATTTAATTCGTCGCCCGTCTATTAGCCCGAATGATGAGGGCTGTCAGAAAATTATTGCCGAACGTTTAGGAAAATTAGGTTTTCAAATTGAATGGATGCCTTTTAATGATACGCTTAATTTGTGGGCAAAACACGGAACGGGCGAGCCAGTTATCGCGTTTGCAGGACATACGGATGTTGTGCCTACTGGCGATGAAAATCAGTGGTCGTTTCCGCCGTTTTCTGCTGAGATTATTGATGGCATGCTTTATGGTCGTGGTGCGGCGGATATGAAAGGATCCCTTGCAGCAATGATTGTGGCAGCAGAAGAATACGTAAAAGCAAACCCTAATCATAAGGGTACTATTGCATTATTGGTTACGTCTGACGAAGAGGCTGCTGCAAAAGATGGCACCGTGCGTGTGGTTGAGACTTTAATGGCGCGTGGTGAAAAAATTACTTATTGTATGGTTGGCGAGCCATCGAGTGCTAAAAACTTAGGCGATGTTGTCAAAAATGGTCGTCGAGGCTCAATTACAGGAAACCTTTATATTCAGGGGATTCAAGGGCACGTAGCATATCCGCATTTAGCTGAAAATCCAATCCATAAAGCAGCGCCATTTTTGCAAGAATTAACGACTTACCAATGGGATGAAGGTAATGAGTTTTTCCCTCCAACAAGCCTACAAATTGCTAATATTTACGCAGGTATGGGAAGTAATAATGTGATTCCAGGTGAGTTATATATTCAGTTTAATTTGCGTTATTGCACAGAAGTCACAGATGAAATCATCAAGCAAAAAGTGGCTGAAATGCTAGCAAAACACAATTTGAAATATCGTATTGAATGGAATTTATCTGGTAAACCGTTTTTAACAAAACCAGGTAAATTATTAGATTCGATAACCTCCGCTATTGAGGAAATCACAGGCATAACGCCAAAGGCCGAAACAGGTGGTGGTACGTCAGACGGTCGTTTTATTGCATTGATGGGCGCTGAAGTAGTGGAATTTGGTCCACTTAACGCAACAATTCATAAAGTAAATGAATGCGTCAGTGTAGAAGACCTTGGCAAGTGCGGTGAAATTTATCAAAAAATGTTAGTGAATTTATTGGATAGCTAAAATGAAATTAACGCCAGAAATGCTTACAGGAAAGTCCCGTGAGCATTTAGTCAATTTACCCGCAACTCATTCATCAAATCATTTTTTGCAAACACAAGCTGTGCAAGCATTTCAAGGTTTGCAACAAAGTGCGGCGAAAAATGGCTTTAATTTACAGCCAGCGAGTAGTTTTCGTGATTTTGAACGCCAACAGCTTATTTGGAACAGCAAATTTAAGGGTGAGCGAAAAGTCCATGATGACGCAGGCAAAGCATTAGATTTGAGCCAATTAGATGACTGGCAAAAATGTCAGGTAATTTTACGTTGGTCTGCATTGCCTGGTGCTAGCCGTCATCATTGGGGAACGGAAGTGGATATTTTCGATCCTGATCTTTTGCCACAGGGGAAATCTTTACAGCTGGAGCCTTGGGAATATGAAAAAGGTGGCTATTTCTTTGAATTGAGTGAATTTCTTACCGAAAATTTACCGCACTTTGATTTTGCTTTGCCTTTTATGAATATGCAGTCCAATAAGAAAGTGGGGCGGGAGCCTTGGCATATCAGTTATTTGCCGTTAGCTGAATTGGCAAGCCAGCAATTTTCTCCAGACATTTTACAACAGGCATGGAAAGGGGAAAATATTTTAGGCGCAGACTGTTTAATATCAAATCTTGAACAAATTTTTTCTGAATATATTGTTTAAAATAAAGCCTTATCGTGAAGATAAGGCTTTATTATTAGGTGTAAAAAAGCCCTTTTCCATGCAAATAAATTGGCAGCTCATCGCCAATAGATAAATCGGGGGAAATGATGTTCTCAATCCATATTGCGTAGCCATTAATTTCAATTTGAATAGCGGTAATTTTCCCTTTGAATTCGATTTGTTTTACTTGCCCTTTGAAAAGTGCGGTTGGATTTTCCGATGTTTTAAACAGGCTGAATTGTTCTGGACGAAGCAAAATCTTACCTTGTTTAAGCGAGGTTGATTTGTTGTTTACAGGAATATTACCTAATTGGCATTGAACTGTGTTTTCATCAATCAGATTCGCCGATAGCACGATGTTGTCACCAATAAAATTTGCGGTTTCAATATGATTAGGCGACCAATAAAGTGTGCGAGGTGTATCAATTTGCAAGATTTTTCCTTGCTGAATTACGGCAATTTTATCCGCGTAACGTAATGCTTCATCACGATCATGGGTAACGAAAATCGCTGATGCACCACTTTGACGCAGCGCTTTTAGCATATCATGACGAATTTGCTGGCGAAGATGTTCATCTAAGGCACTAAAAGGTTCGTCTAATAAAATCAGTTCTGGATTCGGCGCTAGTGCTCGAGCTAGCGCCACACGTTGTTGTTGTCCGCCTGATAGTTGATGAGGAAAACGTTCTGCCAATTCACTAATTCCAGTGAGTTGCATTGCCTGCTCAATCCGCATTTTCTCTTCATCCGTTTTCCCTTTTCCATTCCCTAATCCATAAGCAATGTTGCGATAGACATTTAAGTGAGGGAACAGAACTCCTTCTTGTACCACATAACCTAGATGGCGCTGTTGCGTTGGCACATTAGAATTCTCGCCAAAAATTAACCGCTCTTTTAGCCAAATTTCGCCAGTATTGGGTTGTTCAAATCCTGCGATCGCTCGCAATAACGTTGTTTTTCCACAACCAGAAGCACCAAGCAAAAAGAGGATTTCACCTCGTTGCAAGGTAAAGGAAATATTGTGAAGAACTTGTTGTTCATTAAAAAATTTATTGAGATTTTTAACGGCTAATAACGGATTATTTATCATTTTATTTAAATGCATATTTTTTCAATAAAAACACAGGAATTCCTGAAAAGAGAACGAGCATGAGTGCATAAGGCGTTGCCGCAGCGTATTGCGCATCACTGGTATATTCCCAAACGGCAATAGAAAGGGTTTTGATGTCGTTTGGCGTGAGCAAAAGTGTTGCAGTAAGCTCTTTCATTAAATTCAAGAATACTAGAGAGAATGCCGCCGCAATGCCTGGTAGCATTGCTGGTAATGTTAAAGTTCGGAAAATATAGAATGGGCTTCGCCCTAGGCTTTGTCCGACTTTCTCAATATTATCAGAAAGTTGCTCAAGTGAGGCTCTAAGCGTGGTTTGTGCCATTGGTAAATAGAGCATAAAGTAAGCCACGATGATAACTAAAAAGGTTTGATATAAGCTGTTGGCATAGTTGATCGTAAAGTAAATCAGCGATAATGCGATAACTAAGCCGGGTACGGCATGTAATAGGTAAGGTAAGCGATCGATCCAAATGGTTAGTTTGCTACGATAGCGTACAGCTGCCCAAACCAATGGCAAGGCACAAATTACGGTAAGCAGTGCGCCTAAGCCTGAAATGATAAATGAATTGCTGAATGCCGATAAAAATTCTGAAAAATCACCCGCACTTTCGAGTGACGTTCCCACAATAAGCCAGTAAATTAACATAATCACAGGCACGCCAATGCTTAAGATGAATATGCTAGAGAAAAAACCGAAAGTTAAACATTGTTTGCCAAAAGAAAGCGTTTTTACTGGATAAGGACGAGTGACACCTTTGCCACTGTTGTAAAGCGTTTGTTTGCCGCGGAAGAATGTTTCTCCCAGCACAATAATGCTACAAATTGCCATTAATACAGCGGAAAGTAGTGCTGCTGTGCTGTTATTAAAAGACATTTCATATTCTTGGAAAATCGCAGTGGTGAATGTTTGGTAATTTAAAATTGAAACTGCACCGAAGTCCACGAGCATATGTAATGCTATTAGCAATAAACTGCTACCAATTGCTGGTTTTAATTGCGGGAAAATAGCGTGCCAAAAGGTGTAAGCTTGGCTTTTCCCTAATGAAAGGCTTACTTCTTCAAGGGAGCGATCTAGTCGTTTAAGTGTAGCTGAAATAGGCAAGTAAGCGAGTGGAAAAGAGCTTAATGTCATGATGCCAATCGTTCCCCAAAAACCTTCTACTCGAAAGGTGAGGCTAATCCAAGTAAAACAGCTCACAAAGGCTGGAATACAAAGTGGCAAACTCATCGCCACTTCAAAAAATGATTTTCCAAAAAAGCGATAGCGTTCAAGTAAAAATGCACAAAGCGTACCGAGAAAAATGGATCCAATGGTTACACAGACCATGAGAAGCATTGTGTTGCTCAGTAATTCCGCCATTCTTGGGCGAATAAGAAGCTCGAGGCTACGACCTAATCCGACTTCAATCGCACGGAAAAGAATATATAGAAATGGTAATAAGAGCGGTAAACCAATAAGTAAAATAATGATGGTGAGCCAAAGTGGGGGAGTTCGGGTCAAAAGATAGTCCTTTATATGTGGCAACTGTATCTCCACTTTTGGTGAAAATACAGTTGCGACGTTAGCGGGCTTATTTTAAACCAGCTTCTTCAATTAATTTATTTGCTTGTTCTTTATCTTGAGCAGTAGTTGCTGAAACTACTGGCGCTTGCAATTTAGCATAAGGTTCCATATTGAATGGGGAAGTCACATCTGTACGTAATGGATATTCTGCACGTACAGCAACTAAGGCTTCTTGACCTTTTTTGCTTGCTAAGAAGTCCACGAATTTTTTCGCTTCTTCTTTATTTTTAGATGATTTTAAGATTGCAGCACCAGAGTAAGTGACTAATGCACCAGGGTCTTTATGACGAATAAAGTACAAACGAGTTTTTAAGTTTTCTGCGCCTTTTTCTTTTGCTAATGCATACCAGTAGTAGTTATTAATTAAGGCTGCAGGCACTTCGCCATTTTCAACAGCTTGCAATGCAACACTGTTTTTCGCGTAAAGTTTACCATTTTCTTTTAAGCCTTTTAACCAATTAAGTGCAACTTTCTCGCCTTTTAGTTTAACAATAGCGACAACTTGTTCTAAGAATGCACCAGAGGTTGGTACATAACCGATTTTATCTTTCCATTTTGGTGTCGCGTAATCAAGTACTGATTTTTCCATATCTTTTTCAGATAATTTAGTGTGATCATAAACTACAACACGAGAACGACCACTTAATGCAATCCAATCTTTTTTAGGTGCTACTGGTACACCTTGGTGAGAGGTTTGTTTGATCGTATTGGCTGAAAGTGGTTCTAATAAACCTGCTTCAGAAAGTGTGGCAAATGGAGAGGTTTGTTCTGAATAGAATACATCGGCTGGGCTTTTATCGCCTTCTTCTTTAAGTTGACCTGCTAACTGTTCGCTTTTAGCACTATTTAAAGTAACTTTAATACCCGTTTCTTGTGTAAAAGCATCAGCAACAGCTTTTGCTGCTTCTTTATGCTGACCATTATAGACAGTAATATCTGCAAAGCTACTTGCTGAGAATGTAAGTGCGGCAGCGAGTGTCGCAATTTTGAATGATTTTAACGTCATTGAAAACTCCTTGTTTTTGAGAATGGATCTTAATTTATATTGAATTGGCTTCATTCTATTTCTAAAATCCAATAAATGCAAATAGTTTTCAATTTGAATTTTGCGATTGGGACAAAAAAAGGAGAGCTAATCGATCTCCTTTAGTATGTTACTTGCTTTCAATTTTGCTTTTTGCTTATGGTGTAGCAGGTTGGATGTAACCTAAGTCTGCTAATACTTTACAAATAGAATCACATAATCCTGAACAATCATATTCTTCATCAATGAGTTTTTCGTTGTTGTTCATATCTTTGTAGCCATTTTCAATTAAATATGCTTTGAGTGACGCATTAAGTTCCGCTTTAGTTGTCGGTTTTTCCATTTGAGACATCATATAAACATGCAGTTCATTTAAATTTTCAACGCCTCCATTATACATATTGCCTGCACCGATATATTGATCTGCACCTTCTAATAAGACCTGTACATATTGAGTAAATCGTTTTGGTACATAAGTTTTGTTATCTTCAAACGTATATGTTTGATAAGGTGTGAGAAAAACATTGATATAACCGAAGATAATTGCTAACAATACGGAAGAGTAAATTTCATTCTCTGTGAGATTTTCAAATTCTTTATGCTCAGCAACGTGATCAATTAATGATTGAATAGTGAAATGAACTACTTGATAGATAAAGTATTCAAGTAATTTTTCTACGTCTTTATTATTGAATATATGGCTCAGATTATTTTCTTTGTTCTGTCCAATAAAAGTTAATTTATTTAATAATGCTTTATCAATAGTTTCTGTACGGTTAATTTTATCTTGTAAATGAGCATGGCATAGTAAACTTCTTCTGAATGCTACATCGTAAAGATAATCAAGGCATTGCTCACGTGCAACATAATCTGTTTCGGATAATTGATTGATCATGTCACGTAGATGTTGTGGCATCCAAGAAATATATGAAAGTTGAAAATCCGTATCGCCAATATAAGCTAATTGATGTTGATGTAGGCTATCAACAAATTGATTCAAATAGAAAGGGTGGTTGTGATATTCGAGATATTCATGTGCGATGTAATGATCGCCTTTAGTTTGAATATTATCGAAGTTATTGATTCGGCTCTTATTATTGTTTTTTTCAGACTCAATCGATTTAATTGCATCTGAGAATAATTGAACAACGGCTTTGCCACGACGAGTTTGCTCAGAGAGTGGTAAATTCTGAGTGTATTTATTAGCATAGAGCATAATATCCCGTGCAACTTCGCGGCTTTTCCAACCGGGATAGGTGTTGTAAGAAATATAAGCAATACCATTTGGCGTTAAATTCTCACGACAAACCTTAAGGATTTTATCTTTAACATTATCAGGTACCCAAGAATAAATACCATGCACGATGATGTAGTCAAACATGCCAAATTCAGGCGTAATATCGAGAATATTTTTTGTTTCTAAACGAACGTTTGTTAATCCCATTGATTGAATAATTTCATTACCTTGAGTAATTTGACTATCTGCTAAATCAATACCTACAAATTCAGTATCTGGATAATAAACCGCTTGAGAAATTAAGTTTCCACCAAAAGAAGAACCTAATTCTAATACTTTAGCACCTTTGAGTGCTGGAGGGGTTAATCCCCATAATGTTGCATTCCCTTCCAGAAGCGCAATGCTCGTATAAGAAAAGGGTCTTGAGTAGTATCTAAGTTCGTCGTAAGGGTTATTTTGTTCAGTCATAATATATTCAGCTTGTCACATAATCAAGGATGCATATTATAGTGGGGATATGGGTGAAAACAAAGTGATGATTGTTTCCCATGAAGTGGTAATTACGCTAGAATAACCGCAATTTTCACCAGCTTAGTATCCCCATGCTTTCATTTACTCTCGAACCTCAAGATAACGCACGTTTGCAATCTTTATGCGGTGCATTTGATGATCATCTAAAACTTATTGAAAAAGAATTTAACCTTGTCATTGCTCGTCATAATTTCACGTTTCATATTGATAGTGTGGAAGAGGATCCAAAACCTTATCATGCAAAATTGATAAAAAGTGCGGTGAAATTAATTCAAGATTTATATGTTGAAACTGCGCCCGTAAAAGGTAAAGTGAAAGAGTTAGATTTGGAAGATGTGCATATGGCTTTACAAGAAAGCCGAATGCTATCTCAAGTTGAACCGAACCGTGCTGAAAATAATGTTTTCAGTACAACGATTAAAACTAAGCGAGGTGTGATTAAACCTCGAGGCGAAAATCAAGTTCAATATTTACATAATATTTTAACTCACGATATTAGTTTTGGTATTGGCCCAGCAGGAACGGGGAAAACATTCTTAGCGGTTGCTGCAGCAGTTGAGGCTTTAGAGCGTCAAGAAATTCGTCGCGTTTTACTTACTCGCCCTGCGGTAGAAGCGGGCGAAAAGCTAGGTTTTTTACCGGGGGATTTAGGTCAGAAAATCGAACCTTATTTACGTCCGCTTTATGATGCTTTGTTTGAAATGCTAGGTTTTGAGCGAGTGCAAAAATTAATGGAACGTAATGTTATTGAAATTGCGCCTTTGGCTTATATGCGTGGGCGTACACTTAATGATAGTTTTATTATTTTAGATGAAAGCCAAAACACGACAGTTGAGCAAATGAAAATGTTTTTAACCCGCATTGGTTTTAATTCTAAAGCCGTGATTACGGGCGATATTACGCAAATTGACTTACCTCGTAGCACAAAATCTGGTTTACGCCATGCGATTGAAGTGTTGGAAAAAGTACCAGAATTAAGTTTTAACTATTTTGATAGTAAAGATATTGTGCGCCATCCGGTGGTGGCTAAAGTCGTGCAAGCATACGAAGAATGGGAAGTGCAAGATAAAATTCGTCGAAAAGAATTAGTGGAGCTTCGTAAAGCCGAACGTGAAAAAGAGCGGTCAGAAATTGAAAAGAATTTAGGAGAGTAAAATGGGAAGTATATTCGTTGATCTGCAAATTGCCACAGAAAATATAGAGGGTTTGCCAACAGAAGAACAGATTGTGCAGTGGGCAACAGCTGCAGTTCAACCGGAAGGGGATGAAGTTGAAATGACGGTTCGTATTGTGGATGAAGCCGAAAGCCATGAATTAAATTTAACTTATCGTGGCAAGGATCGCCCGACTAATGTGCTTTCATTTCCGTTTGAATGCCCCGATGAGGTGGAGTTGCCATTGTTAGGGGATCTTGTCATTTGTCGTCAAGTTGTGGAGCGAGAAGCTGCAGAACAAGAGAAAGCATTAATAGCACATTGGGCGCATATGGTTGTGCATGGTAGCTTACATTTACTCGGTTACGATCATATTGAAGACGATGAAGCTGAAGAAATGGAAAGTTTAGAAACCCAAATTATGCAAGGATTAGGCTTTGATGATCCTTATCTAGCAGAGAAATAATCTTTATTCGGAGTAATGATGTACAAAGCGGTATTTAGTGATTTTGATGGCACCTTATTAACCTCTCAACATACCATTTCCCCTCGAACTGTTGCGGCAATTAAGCGTTTAACGGCGAATGGTATTCCTTTTGTGCCAATTTCGGCGCGTTCTCCTTTAGGTATTTTGCCTTATTGGAAACAACTTGAAACAAATAATGTGCTTGTTGCATTTAGTGGCGCACTTATTTTGAATCAACATCTTGAACCAATTTATAGCGTACAAATTGATCCAAAGGATATTTTATATATTAATACCGTTTTGGCGGAACATCCTTTGCTTGGCGTGAATTATTATACAAATAATGATTGCCATGCTCGCGATGTAGAAAATAAATGGGTGATTTACGAACGCAGCGTCACCAAAATTGAGATTCATCCTTTTGATGAAGTAGCGACATGTTCGCCACATAAAATTCAAATTATTGGGGAGGCACAAGAAATCATTGAGATTGAAATTATTTTAAAGGAAAAATTTCCACATCTGAGTATTTGTCGTTCCCATGCTAACTTTTTAGAGGTGATGCACAAGAGTGCAACCAAAGGAAGTGCGGTGCGTTTTTTGGAAGATTATTTTGGCGTAAAAACTGATGAAGTGATTGCGTTTGGTGATAATTTTAATGATTTGGATATGCTAGAACATGTTGGGCTTGGGGTGGCAATGGGAAATGCACCTGATGAAATTAAACAAGCTGCAAATGTAGTCACCGCGACCAATAATGAAGATGGGCTAGCATTAATTTTGGAAGAAAAATTTCCTGAATAACGGGTAAGAAAAAGGCTCTCAAACGAGAGCCTTTTAGTTATGAATTTTTTGATTCTTTTGAATTATACATATCTTCAATCTGTTTACGATAACGTTCTAAAATCACTTTTCTACGTAATTTTAATGTTGGTGTAATTTCACCCAATTTAATGCTAAATGCTTGAGAAAGTAACGTGAATTTTTTTATTTGCTCGAAATGAGCCAATTCTTTTTGCACCGCATTAATACGTTGCTCAAACATTTTCAGAATTTCAGAATTTTTTAATAATTCTAAACGGTCATGATATTTAATATTGATCTGTTTAGCGTACTCTTCCAAACTATCAAAGCAAGGCACAATAAGCGCGGATACATATTTTTTCGCATCAGCAATGATCGCAATTTGTTCGATAAATTTATCTTTACCAATTTTGCTTTCGATATATTGTGGCGCGATATATTTGCCGTTTGAGGTTTTCATTAATTCTTTAATGCGATCGGTAATAAATAAATTCCCTTGTTCGTCAAATTCTCCCGCATCGCCAGTTTTTAAGAAACCATCTTCTGTGAAGGCTTGAGCCGTTTCTACTGGCTTCTTGTAATAGCCTTTCATCACCATTCCGCCACGCACTAGGATTTCATTATTTTCCCCAATTTTAACTTCCGCTTTTGGCATAAGTGTGCCGATTGAATTTGGGTTAAATTGGCAATCATGCCAGCAAGAAACGGTCGCAGTTGTTTCTGTCATGCCATAGCCTAATTTGATGTTGATACCAATAGCATGGAAAAATAGCCCAATAGTAGGTTCTAATTTTGCTCCTCCGCAAGGCATCATTTTTATACGACCACCCAATAATTGGCGAAGTTTTGAGAGCACTAATTTATCTGCTAAAGCAAATTGTTTCTTCAATAAGAATGGAATAGCTTTGTTATTCGCACGTAAATCAAAATGTTTTTGTCCTACGGAAATTGCCCAATGAAACATAATTTGGCGAAGTTTTGGTGCTTTTTGAACTTTATCCAAGACGGCGGCATAAATTTTTTCGTAAAAACGTGGCACGGCGCACATTAAAGTTGGGCGAATTTCCGTTAAAGCTGACCGCACTTGGTTGGTGTCTTCTAAATAGCAAAGTATTGCACTTCTATGAAGAATATAAGCCGCCCAAGCTCGTTCAAAAATATGCGAAAAGGGTAAGAAAGAAAGTGAAATGTCCTGATCTGTCACATTAAGTGAAAGATCATGTGTTTCTAATTGGTGAGCGAGATTAGCGTAATCTAACATGACACCCTTAGGTTCTCCAGTAGTGCCTGAGGTATAAATAATCGTAAACAAATCCAATAATTGTTTTTCGTTTAAGCGTTGAGTAAGTTTATCTTGTTGTACGTTTGAACCTGTTTCAATAAAACTTTCCCAAGAGCAAGAAAGAGGATCTTGTTGCAATTGAATTGTGGATTTCATTGCCACAATTTTTTGTAATTTTGGACAATGATGAGCAATTTCCAATGCTTGATCGTATTGCTCTTGATCGCCCACGAATAAAATTTTTATATCGGCGTGATTTAGGATAAATTCTGCTTGCTGGGCAGTATTGGTTGCGTAAATAGGTACTGTGATTGCTCGAATTTGTAACGTCGCAATGTCAGCGATTGTCCAACGTTCCATATTATGGGCGAAAATAGCGATTTTATCTTGCACACCAATACTGTGAGCAAGCAATGCACGAGAAAGTTGATTGAGTTGCTCTTGAAAATTTTTCCAAGAGATGTCTCTCCACAAGCCGTGTTCTTTATAGCGAAGTGCGGTCATATTTGCACGAGTTTTGGCTTGTTGTTGAATACGATTAACAAAATGGAGATCGAGATTCATATTAACCTTATTTTTTGATTTTATTGAGCGAACACTTGTGCGCTAATATAATCTTAAATAGAAATAAAAGCTAGAAGAATATTGATTATTTTAAATTATTTTTAGTGATCCCTTGTTCATTTTTAGATCGTAAACTAAATTTCAGATAATAAAAAACCGCTCTAAAGAGCGGTTAATTTTTTCAAAGTTTTAATTAGCCTTTGTAGTTGTAAATGTGAGCTACTAAGTCTAATACTTTATTTGAGTAACCAGTTTCGTTATCGTACCAAGATACTAATTTAACGAAAGAATCAGTTAATGCGATACCAGCGTCTGCATCAAATACAGAAGTTAAAGTACAGCCGTTGAAGTCAGTAGAAACAACTGCATCTTCAGTGTAACCTAATACGCCTTTTAATTCGCCATTGAAAGTTTTACCTTCAGCTGCATCTTTGATTGCTTGTTTGATAGCATCATAAGAAGCTGGTTTTTCAAGATTAACAGTTAAATCAACAACAGATACGTTTGGAGTTGGAACACGGAAAGCCATACCAGTTAATTTACCGTTTAATGCAGGTAATACTTTACCTACTGCTTTTGCTGCACCTGTTGAAGATGGAATGATGTTTTGTGATGCACCGCGGCCGCCGCGCCAGTCTTTAGCTGATGGGCCATCTACAGTTTTTTGAGTTGCAGTTGTTGCGTGAACAGTGGTCATTAAACCATCTTTGATACCGAAAGTTTCATGAACAACACGTGCTAAAGGAGCTAAACAGTTTGTTGTACAAGATGCGTTAGACACGATATCTTGACCTGCGTATGCGTTGAAGTTTACACCACGAACGAACATTGGGGTTGCATCTTTAGATGGGCCAGTTAATACAACTTTTTTCGCGCCTGCAGTGATATGTTTACGAGCAGTTTCATCAGTTAAGAATAAACCAGTCGCTTCAACAGCGATATCAACACCGATTGCACCCCAGTTTAAGTTTGCTGGATCACGTTCTGCAGTTACACGGATAGTTTTACCATTAACCACTAAGTTACCATCTTTCACTTCAACAGTGCCATCGAAACGACCGTGAGTTGAATCATATTTCAACATATAAGCCATGTATTCAACGTCGATTAAGTCGTTAATACCTACAACTTCGATGTCATCACGGTGTTGTGCTGCACGGAATACGATACGACCGATACGGCCGAAACCATTGATACCAATTTTAATTGCCATAAGATTTTCACCTTTTATTTAAGTTAAACAAATCTGTTTGCTTTGAGTAATACTGCTCACTCAGTAAGACAGCGCACAGAGTATAGCACGAGCATTTTTATAAAACTATAAACCCTACTACTTTTTTGTGATCTATATCAAATCATCATTAGAATCAAAAAGTACCGAAAAAATCACCGCACTTTTGATGATTTTTTATAGAGAAATCTGCATAATAGACTGAAATTGTTAGAGAAGGTTAAATGTTCTATGTCTCAAGGTAATCTTTATATTTTGTCTGCACCAAGTGGTGCGGGAAAATCTTCATTAATTTCAGCGTTATTGGCATCAGATAGCTCAACTCAAAAAATGGTTTCTGTGTCACATACGACCCGTGCCCCACGCCCAGGTGAAGTTGAAGGTGTACACTATTATTTTGTATCAAAAGAAGAGTTTGAATCACTCATTGAGCAAGATTTATTTCTAGAATATGCCAAAGTTTTTGGTGGAAATTATTATGGAACCTCTTTACCTGCGATTGAAGAAAATTTAGCAAAAGGTATTGATGTATTTTTAGATATTGATTGGCAAGGCGCTCAACAAATCCGTAAAAAAGTGCCTTCGGTAAAAAGCATTTTTATTTTACCGCCTTCATTGCCAGAGTTAGAACGTCGTTTAATTGGTCGTGGGCAAGATAGTGAAGAGGTTATCGCTGAACGAATGTCAAAAGCGATAAGTGAAATTTCGCATTATGACGAATATGATTATGTCATTGTGAATGATGATTTTGAGAAAGCATTAAAAGATTTGCAAAGTATTTTGCAATCGGAACGCTTAACAAAAGCTTATCAACAAAAACAAAATGCAATGTTAATTCAACAGCTACTAGTAAAAGAGGGTGAAATTGAGTATTATAACACCCTTTCAATAGAGTAATTTTTGACAAATCGGAGTAAATTATGGCTCGTGTTACTGTGCAAGATGCAGTAGAAAAAATTGGTAACCGTTTTGATTTAATTTTAACGGCTGCGCGTCGTGCAAGACAATTACAACTTAACCAAAGTGCGCCGTTAGTGCCAGAAGATAATGACAAACCAACAGTAATCGCATTACGTGAAATCGAAAAAGGTTTGATTAATCAAGATATTATGGATGCACAAGAATTCCAAGAAATGGCGAAAGTGCAAGAAACGGAAGAAGCAGCTGTTGCATTAATTACAGAATAATCTTTTAAAAGTGCGGTAAAAATCACGATATTTTAACCGCACTTTCTCTTTCAATAATAAGTAGGTCTCCTTTGGAACTGTTTGCGGATTTAGATCGAATTATTCAAGGGTATTTGCCCGCAGATAAAATTGAACTCATTAAGCGTGCGTTTGTGATTGCAAGAGATGCGCACGAGGGACAATTTCGCTCCAGCGGCGAACCTTACATTACCCATCCTGTGGCGGTAGCCTCCATTATTGCTCAACTACACTTAGATCACGAAGCGGTAATGGCAGCGCTTTTGCACGATGTTATTGAAGATACACCTTATACGGAAGAACAACTGAAAGAAGAGTTTGGTGCCAGTGTAGCTGAAATTGTAGATGGTGTATCAAAACTCGATAAGTTGAAATTCCGTACTCGCCAAGAAGCACAAGTCGAGAATTTTCGCAAAATGATTTTGGCGATGACGCGTGATATTCGTGTTGTGTTAATCAAGCTTGCAGACCGCACGCATAATATGCGCACGCTTGGTTCGTTACGACCAGATAAACGCCGCCGTATTGCGAAAGAAACGCTTGAAATCTATTGTCCGCTTGCTCATCGTTTAGGTATTGAGCATATCAAAAATGAATTAGAAGACTTATCTTTTCAAGCAATGCATCCACACCGTTATGAGGTGTTAAAAAAACTCATTGATGTGGCGCGTAGTAATCGGCAAGATTTAATCGAACGAATTTCACAAGAGATTAAAGTGCGGTTAGAAAACGCAGGCATTTTTGCCCGAGTGTGGGGGCGTGAAAAACACCTTTACAAAATCTATCAAAAAATGCGCATAAAGGATCAAGAATTCCATTCTATTATGGATATTTATGCGTTCCGTGTGATTGTAAAAAATGTGGATGATTGTTATCGCGTTTTGGGGCAAATGCATAATCTTTATAAGCCACGTCCTGGTCGAGTAAAGGATTATATTGCCGTACCTAAAGCAAATGGCTATCAATCTTTGCAAACTTCAATGATTGGGCCGAAAGGTGTTCCTGTAGAAGTTCATATTCATACTGAAGATATGGAACAAGTCGCCGAAATGGGCATTACTGCGCATTGGGTTTATAAAGAAAATGGTAAAAACGACAGTACAACCGCACAAATCCGCGCGCAGCGCTGGCTGCAAAGTTTGGTCGAAATTCAACAAAGTGTAGGTAATTCGTTTGAGTTTATTGAAAATGTAAAATCAGAGTTTTTCCCGAAAGAAATTTATGTTTTTACCCCAAAAGGTCGAATTGTTGAATTGCCAATGGGCGCAACGGCAGTGGATTTCGCTTATGCTGTGCATTCAGATGTGGGGAATACTTGTGTTGGCGTGACTGTTGAGCATAAACCTTATCCGCTTTCACAAGCTCTTGAGTCTGGTCAAACGGTAAATATCATCACCGATCCAAATGCGCATCCTGAAGCCGCATGGTTAAATTTCGTGGTAACTGCTCGTGCGAAAACACGGATTCGCCATTATCTCAAACAGCGTTGTGAAGAGGATGCGGTGAAATTAGGTGAAGTTGAACTTAATGCAGCATTACAGCCTCATAATTTAGGTGATTTTTCTATTCAACAAATTAGAACTGTATTAGATGCTTTATCGCTTTCTTCTTTAGATGAATTATTACGAGAAATTGGTTTAGGTAATCAGTCTGCCTCCATCATTGCGCATCAATTTGTGGGCGTGCCATTAGAATCTTCTAATATTCAGAATTTTGAATTTGAATCAAAAATACTCACTATTGCACCAATGCAAGTTGGTAAAACACGATTTGCTCAATGTTGTCATCCAATCCCTGGTGATCCTATTGTGGGATGTTGTACACAAGAAAACACAGTAGTGGTACACCATCAACATTGTGCAAGTTTGAAAAATGCTTGTCGTCAATCGCTGGCTAAATGGGATAATGTTCAAAGTGCGGTGAATTTTGAGGCAGAATTACAAATAGAAATATTGAATGAGCAGAATGCCTTGCTTAGTTTAATGACCGCAATTTCTGCGAGCGAAAGTAGTCTTCAAAATATTTGGACGGAAGAATTAGAGAACAATTTATTGCTTGTGATTTTGCAGGTTTGTGTAAAAGATATCAAACACCTTGCCAATATCGTTCATCGCATTAAAGGCATCACTGGCGTCGTTAATGTCAAACGCAATATTAATGAGCTATGAGCCTTGAACTTCTTGATGCCGTACCTTTGACCAGCCTCTCTGGTGTTGGTGCGGCCATTTCTAATAAACTGGCTAAAATCGGCATTCATAACCTGCAAGATTTACTCTTTCATTTACCTATTCGCTATGAAGATCGTACGCGAATTACGCCAATCGCTAATCTTCGTTCCGAACAATATTTTACCATTGAAGGAATTGTACAAACCTGTGAAGTCGCTTTTGGCCGTCGTCCGATTTTATCGGTTAGTCTGTCAGACGGTACATCGAAAATTATGTTACGTTTTTTCAATTTTAATGCGGGAATGCGTAATAGTTTTCAAGTAGGTGTGCGAGTAAAGGCCTTTGGAGAGGTAAAACGTGGGCGTCACATGCCAGAAATTCATCATCCAGAATATCAAATTGTGCGAGATAACGCGCCCATAGTATTGGAAGAAACACTAACGCCAATTTATTCCACAACGGAAGGGCTAAAACAAAATTCATTACGAAAATTAACGGATCAGGCTTTGGCATTACTCGACAAAGTTCAGATTGCAGAAATTTTGCCTAATGAATTTAATCCACATCAATATAGCTTAAAAGAGGCATTGCGATTATTGCATCGTCCGCCGCCAGATATTTCATTAGAAATGTTAGAGCAAGGTAAGCATCCTGCACAACAGCGCTTAATCTTTGAAGAGCTTCTGGCACATAATTTAGCTATGCAAAAAGTGCGGTTAGGAACGCAGCAATTTTCTGCCTTACCGCTACATTATCAAACAGATTTGAAACAGAGATTTTTATCCACCTTGCCATTTCAACTAACTAATGCGCAAAATCGAGTTGTGTCGGATATTGAACAAGATCTTATTAAAGATTATCCGATGATGCGCTTAGTGCAAGGGGATGTTGGCTCCGGAAAAACATTGGTTGCCGCATTGGCTGCTTTAACTGCAATTGATAATGGCAAACAAGTCGCCTTAATGGCGCCAACAGAAATTCTTGCAGAACAGCATGCGAATAATTTCCGATGTTGGTTTGAGCCTTTCGGTATTGAAGTTGGTTGGTTAGCTGGTAAAGTAAAAGGAAAATCAAGACAAGCAGAGCTTGAAAAAATTAAAACTGGTGCGGTGCAAATGGTGTTGGGAACGCACGCTTTATTCCAAGAAGAAGTAGAGTTTTCCGATCTAGCATTGGTGATTATTGATGAACAACACCGTTTTGGTGTGCATCAACGATTAATGTTGCGTGAGAAAGGCGAAAAAGCGGGATTTTATCCCCATCAGTTAATTATGACGGCCACGCCGATTCCGAGAACGTTGGCAATGACCGTATATGCAGATTTGGATACATCAATTATTGATGAATTGCCTCCAGGTCGTACGCCAATAACAACCGTAGTGGTTTCTGAAGAACGTCGATCTGAAATTGTGATGCGTGTAAAAAACGCTTGTGTTAATGAAAAACGCCAAGCCTATTGGGTGTGTACATTAATTGATGAATCAGAGGTTTTAGAAGCTCAAGCTGCAGAGGCGATTTGGGAAGATTTAACGAAAGCATTACCTATGTTAAATATTGGGTTAGTGCATGGTCGGATGAAACCACAAGAAAAACAAGATGTCATGATGCGTTTTAAAAATGCAGAATTGGATTTATTGGTGGCAACGACAGTGATCGAAGTAGGTGTTGATGTTCCGAATGCTAGCTTGATGATTATCGAAAATGCAGAGCGTTTAGGTTTATCGCAACTTCATCAGTTACGAGGGAGAGTCGGTCGAGGCAGCACGGCTTCTTTTTGTGTACTAATGTATAAACCTCCGCTAGGTAAAGTTTCGCAAAAACGTTTGCAAGTGCTAAGAGATAGCCAAGATGGATTTGTTATTTCTGAAAAAGACTTAGAAATTCGCGGGCCTGGTGAAGTGCTTGGAACTAAACAAACGGGCATTGCTGAATTCCGAGTAGCAAATTTAATGCGAGATAGAAAAATGATACCAACAGTGCAATTTTATGCGAAATCACTTATTCAAAAATACCCTGATCTAGCAGAAAGTCTGATTCGTCGTTGGTTAAATAATAAAGAGATTTATTCAAACGCTTAAAAGTGCGGTCAATTTTCAAAGAGTTTTAAATGGATACAAAAGAAAAACGCCCAACTGTACTTTTTTTTGACTCTGGAGTCGGTGGGTTTAGCGTATATCGTGAAGCCAGAAAGTTATTACCAAATTGGCATTATCTCTATTGTTTTGATAATGCCGGCTTCCCTTATTCAGAACGCGAAGAAGAAAGTATTATTCACCGCACTTTAGCGGTTTGCCAACTGATTAATCAACGTTATCCATTAGATGCAATCGTGATAGCTTGTAATACAGCGAGTACTGTTGTGCTTCCGCCTTTGCGAGCTGCTTTTGATATTCCTATCGTTGGGACTGTGCCCGCTATTAAACCTGCATCAGAAATGACAAAGACAAAACATATTGGTTTATTAGCTACAAAGGGTACTGTAAAACGTCATTATGTCAATGATTTGATTGATAAATTTGCGCAAGATTGTATTGTTGAGAGATTGGGGACAACAAAATTAGTAGAAATTGCGGAGCAAAAAATTCGTGGTCATTCCGTTGATCTAATTGATTTAAAAGATGAGTTATCTCCATGGGCAGACATGGCAGATTTGGATACATTAGTTTTAGGTTGTACTCACTTTCCACTCATCAAAGATGAAATTCAGTTGTGCTTGCCACAAATTAAATATTTTATGGATCCTGGAGCGGCGATTGCTAAGCGGATAAAATATTTGCTCGATGGTAAAAGTATACGTGCTCAAGGTGAAAAACATAATCAAATGTTTTGTACCGACCATTTTTCTGAAGAATCTCAATTTAAAAAAGCTTTACACCTATGGGGATTTGAATCTTTAGATGTAATAAAAATAGACTAAAATTGATGTCAAATAGACCTTTTTGTATTAACTTTATCCAAAAGAACATTTTTTTAAATATTTTTACCAAAAAGTACTTGCAAGGGATTTGAAAATCCCTATAATGCACCGCACACAACGACGCACTGTTGTGAAGTTTTTAAGTTTCCAAGTGCGTCGTTGTTTTTTGCTCTTTAACAATATATCAGACAATCTGTGTGGGCACTTGTTGATTGACTTGTTTTAAAATATTTTTAATTTTGAAGTCTTAATAGGTGCTTAACTGAAAATTCATAATTACTTTTTAAGTAGTGTTTTATTTATAGCTAAGCAGTTTATTGAGCGATTGAACTTGAATTGAAGAGTTTGATCATGGCTCAGATTGAACGCTGGCGGCAGGCTTAACACATGCAAGTCGAACGGTAGCAGGAGAAAGCTTGCTTTCTTGCTGACGAGTGGCGGA